>JABIBQ010000085.1 GCA_018652685.1 Candidatus Bathyarchaeota archaeon | reverse complement strand
TGCTCACGTTGGTGTACTTAGCAATCAGCGGCTCCACGTTCTCCCATGTCATCTGCTTCCACGGCGTCTCTGTCTTCAAATGTGGTTCCGCTTCCTTCCACGTATCGAGTAGGAAGTTGTTTGCCTCGTTCATCTTGCCGTTTCCGTACTCGAACGCCTCACCGAGGGTGGTATCGCTCTCCCTGTCGTCAAGCATCCTGGGCTCGTACCAGAGACAGCACTCGGGGATGATGATGAAGCTGTCGGGGTTCCAGATCTGGGCGTACTCGTAGGAATCGCAACCATTGATGGGCTCTAGGTTGTGGTTGCCAGCCGCGTAGTGCCTGATATAGTTCCGTGCTGGCTGCAGGTACTGTGCGTGCATGATCCCAGGGGCTAGCATGGTCCCCGGGCGCTTCCTGAGGAAAACGTTGAACCTCTTCGCGGCGTTCTGCAGCGGTGCGTACAGCTCGGGGCATTCGTGGGGCACCATGAAACTGATGCCTCCCCACTTCATCATGTGGAGTGCGCTGATGAAGCTGATCTTGATGCTGTCGAAGATGCTCATCAATGCCCTTGTCTCGGCCGTTGGCTTGTTTAGGTCAAGCGGGCCGTACCTGAACGGGAAGCAGCCGTCAGGAGTGATGCTGTGGGGCGTCCTGTAATAGTTCTCGGCGAAGTTCAGGGTGGTCATTGGTCCCTTCTGGAAGTCCTCGTTTCTCCTGGCACCGTCGGGGTCGCTGCACTTGACGATGTACCACGTATAGTCAAGGGCTTCCCTGATCTCGTCGTGTTTGGCTAGTGACTCGCTCAGGTATGTGAGATGGTTACCGCCGTACGGCTCCTCGCAGTTGGGGAACCCGTGGAGGAAAGAGTTGAACTTGCCACTCCCTATCTTAAGGCAGAGGATGGACTCGCCGAGGGTTGATTTGCCGATGTCCATGAGCTCAACATGTCCAGAGTAATCCTCGGCCAGCTTCCTGGATGCATTGTTCTGCTCGTCAACGGTCAGGAATCGGTCCCAAGATGGAACGTTATCGTAGATGTCAGAGAAATCAATCATGGAAAGAACGGAACAGTTACCTGTTTTAACGCTTGTCTATGAAAATTGGGTAGTGGTTTAAACCCTGTAAGCCTCGATCTGCTCATTGGACATGGATTGGGAGACCAGTTCCGTTGAATCTTCCTGTTTGAGACCCAGCTTGACCTGGGTGCCCTTCGGCGCATCGGAGTAGCGAACGGTTATCGCCGCAGCCTCGTTGAGCGCCTTGTCGCTGCCCCATGGAAATATCGTTGATGGCCCCATGTAATCCGTGACAGTTAGCACAGCCCACCCGT
This sequence comes from Candidatus Bathyarchaeota archaeon, assembly GCA_018652685.1. Lineage (GTDB taxonomy): Archaea > Thermoproteota > Bathyarchaeia > TCS64 > TCS64 > RBG-16-57-9. The sequence goes on along the minus strand of JABIBQ010000085.1, from coordinate 11,974 downwards.
TCCTCTCAGCGAGACCGGTCAGTACCCGGTTCTCCTTTTCGTCCCTTCCAACGATGATCTTGGAGCCGTTAATCCTGAAATGCCGTCCGAGCCGCAGGAGGAACATGTCGGGCACGTTCGGTGTGCCTTCGTGATCAATATAATCCCTGAGCTTCTTCGAGAATTGGGCATCGGTCAGGAGGCAGCCACCGCTGGGGCAAGGATAATCATACACGCCCAGTTCCTCCGCCAGCGCCATCTGTGGCTTGCGTGTCCGCCCCTGGATGTCCAGTAGCGTTTCCCTGTCAACGATTCCTTCTTTCTCGACATCAGTCTCATCAAGGAGCTTCGCGCTGAGGGGTCGGAGCACCTTTCCCTCCAGCCCCGCCTCCCTCTCGATGAGCTTCATGGCAGCCCTTCTCTGGCTGAACGGCCTCTGACCCACTACCTCGCCCGTTACGAAGTAGTCGGCACCGATCTCGTCAGCGAATATCTTTGCCTTCTTGAACATATCGATCCTGCAATCGATACAGATGTTCATGTTGCTCCCGTACCCGTGGGGCGGGTCTACAAGTAGATCGAGGAAGTCCTGCCCCTGGAAAAGGTGGTGTACCTTGACATCGTTGTCTAAACCGACCTGCTCTACCGAACATTTGTCACAGTTACAGAATGGAGTGGAGAAATGTACCGCCTCCGCGTCCAGACCCTGGTCAACGATGAGTTTCACCGCCAGGGTGCTGTCTAGGCCTCCGCTGAGCATTACAAGTGCCTTTTTCTTTTCCAATATAACCACCGGTTTTCCTTACAGATTGTAAACACTTAGACCCCAAAATAATAACATTTCTAAATCCTGGGGCCTGATGCCCGCTCGTGAACATTGTTGAGTCAGCAATAACAGCTACCGCTATGATAGATGATGTTTAAGAAGGTGTTTGGCAGCTAAGCGTCTATCTTAAGGTAGCCGTTGTTGCGGAGCCAGTACGCCTGGTTCTGGGTGTACCTGAACACGATGTCGGCACGGGACTCAAAGTCGAACTCCCATGGACTGACGAGGACCACGTCCCCCTCACGCACCCATCTACGCTTCTTCATCTTGCCACGGACACGACATATCCTTGTGAAGCCGTCCTGGCACTTTACGTTCATGCGGGCCTGCCCAAAGTTCTTGATGACTATACCTAGTAGGTCGAACTTATTGGGTAGCATCATCCTTTTCCGGATGTCGCCCTCACTTTTCACTAATTGTTTTCCCAAGTTAACTCTCAGTGCATCTACCACAGTGGGTACTTTTAAGTATCTTGTAAAACGAGCTGTTTTTCATGTCAATTTCAATGATAGGTTAAACAAAATCAAGTTATTACCAGTGGAAACAAGCCAAATCAACAAAACTAATGAGAAGATGAAGCTAAAAGTAGTAGATATTATATAAAGAACGTCCCCTGTTTGGTCATGACTCGCGAAGGGAAACGAGACTGGTTATCTTATTTCAAAACAGAGGAAGGAAACATCTTTTTCGGGTGGTACACGGTACTCGTGTCCAGTTTAACTGGCGTTTGGCAGGCCGGGACCTGGTACTACGGGTTCGGCGCATACTTCAAGCCGTTGTCGGAGGAGTTTGGCTGGACAAGGGCAACAACCTCTGCTTTGTGGTCACTAGGGAGATTTGAGGGAGGACTGGAGGGCCCCTTCGGGGGAATCGCCACCGACAGGTGGGGTCCAAGGGCCATCCACTTCATAGGGGTGATACTATCCGGCCTCGGTTTCGTGTTAATGTACTTCACCAGGGACTTTACAACGTGTATGATCTTCTGGGTCATCGCAAGCATTGGTTTTAACCTAGGGTACGCAGGGCCCCTAGACAAAGCGGTCACTGAATGGTTCGTGAAGAAAAGGGGAATGGCCATAACCATCGGGAGACTTGGAAGGGTCCTCGGGGGAACCATTATGCCTCCGATCATGACGTTCCTGCTCCTCGGTTACGGTTGGAGGTTCTCCTTCGTCATACTGGGAGTAGTTACCTGGATCATTGGGATTCCGACGGCGTGGTACCTAATCAAACCGAGGAGGCCCGAGTACTACGGGATGCTTCCTGATGGGGAGCCAGCTGAGACAACTGATACAGAGGAGCTCATCAAGATAGGGGAGGAGTACTCGGCCTCGCTAGGAGAGTACGAGTTCACAACAAAGCAGGCGTTTAAGACAGGAGCGCTGTGGATACCCGAGATCGCTGACTTTTTTGCTGCAGGGATATATCCCGCTGTAGCCGTCCATCTCATCCCGTTCCTGACGGACAGGGGCGTTGACCCCGTGCTAGCCGCGGCGGCCACGGGATTCATGGTATTCATGAGCACCCCGGGTAGGATTATTGGGGGCGTGGTAGCGGATAGACTGAGCACCAAGAACATCAAGTACCTGATGATGGGCAGCAACCTGTGCTACGCGATCGGGATGCTCCTGATGGTCACACTGGTCACAAGGAGTCAGAGCATGCTCTCAATATACATCACGATAGCCTTCTTCGGGCTTGGGATAGGTATCCGGACCACGGCGAAGCCGGCCATGGTCTCACGTTTCTTCGGCAGGAAAAACTACGGGACTATAACAGGAGTGCAGGCCCTGATAATACTGCCTTCCCAGATTGGCGCACCGATATTTGCCGGTTGGATATACGACGTTACAGGGAGTTACACCCAGGCTTTCACGACTACACTGGGACTCGCAATTATCGGGGTCGTGCTGTACATCTTCGCCCAGCCGCCCAAGCCACCTGTGAGTGTTGAGAGTTAGGCGATAGCAAGGGTAATTCTGCTTGCTCTCATTTCCGCTCATATGAACAAGCAGCTTAAACCGCCCTCATTAACTGTTTAGCCACTTATTCTCCAAGAGTTCGAGTCTCGAAGACAAGGTGAAGACTATTCTCAGCGATGATAAGGAAAAGCCTAGGCGCTGGGAGCTTTCCTACCAATTAGGGGCACGCAGAAGGGTCGGGGAGAGGCCCGTCACCCACAAGAACGTGCCCACGTGCTTCTTGTTAAGGTACGGATTCGATCTGAACCCTCGTGCACTCCCAGGGCCGTCCCGGCCGACATCAAAACCGTTGAAAGGATAAGAATAGCTACGATAATTATTTTTTCAATAACTTCACCTGTTTTTGTTCTTTGAGGCGAGAAAGTAAACGAATAGTCAACACGCGCGTCAGACCTCAGTGACTGAGTTATCTCAACAAATACCACCCGGTACCAAGATTGGCCACCTTTTTTCCCCTTAGATCAGGTTACTTGACACAGGAAAATTTATGCATTAATACTAGTGGCAGGAACCAAGGGTTGGCTAGAGCTTGTAGCCCGAGACCACTGCCCTCTGCTTGCCCTTGGCGAACTCCGCACTATGAAGAATGCTGCCCAGACTCATACCAACAAGGTTCCTGATTGGGTGCGCAAGTATCGTGTAGTTGTCGTGGAGGTAGTTGTCGTACTCCTGCAGCGTCCCTATGACCTCACCGTTGAGCCCGGCGAGCACCTCAGAGCCACCCGCCTCAAGCTCCGCTTCTAAGGTCCTGATCAAACCCCCCAGGTAGAACATCCTGTAAAGGTCGTCATGGCCCTCCACGCCCACTTTCTCCGCCACCGTCGCCTTCTTGGCCCTGATCTTCTCGTCAAAGCTGAAGGCAGGGTCAGTGACGTTTGTATACGCGCTGATAACTGGCGCCATCCACTCGTCCATCATTTCCTTGTAAACGCCCCCCGTCTTCAAATGCGGCAGCGCCTCGTTCCAAACCCTCAACATGAAGCTGTTCACGCCGTCCATGGCCTTCTGCCCGTAATCAAGGGCCTCGCCCAGCGTCGTCTCCGTTGGCGTGTTATCCCACATACGAGGCTCGTACCACATACAGCATTCCGGGATCTGCATGAACATATCCGGGTTCAACTGCTGGCCGTACTCGTAGATGTAGCAGCCCCTGATGGGCTCAAGGTTCTTGTTGCCTGCGTTCCATGCCTTGACCCAGCTCCTCGCCGGACTCAGGTACGCGGCATACTGGATGCCCGGAGCGTACATTGTGCCCAGTCTCTTCCTGGGAAACACGTTGAACCGCTTCGCCACGTCCCACAGAGCGGGGTAGATAGTCTCACAAGGCTCGGGGACCTCGTACGTGATGCCTCCCCACTTCATCATATGCATGCTGCTGATGAACGTCATGGGCACCTGGTCCATCACCTTCATCAACGCCCTGGTCTCGGGCACCGGGTCGTTGAGGTCAAGGGGCCCGAACCGGTACGGGAAACAGCTCTCCGCCGTTAACGTGTTGGGTGTCCTGTAGTAGTTGAGGGTGAAATTCATAGGCGTGTGTGGCCCAGTCTGGAACCCCTCGTTTCGTCTCGCCCCGTCGGGGTCGCTGCATTTTATCAGGTACCACGTGTAGTCCATGTCCTCTCTGAACTGGTCGTCCTGGACTAGCGCCTCCGCAAAGTAGTCAAGGAGGTTGCCCCCGAAAGGCTCCTCGCAGTTGGGGAACCCGTGTATCAGGGCGTTGTACTTGCCGTCGCCTATCTTCAGGCAGTCGATGGTCTCACCATTCGTGGACGGCCCCAGATCAATTAGCTCCACCTTTTCGGGGTACTCGTTCACCATCTCCGCACTCCTCTGGTGCAGCTCGTCAACCGTCATGTACCGCCTGTAATGTGGCACGTTATCTAAAACACTTGAATAATCAGTCACAGGAAAATAGTGAGTTAGGAATTAATATTGCTTGCCAAAACCGGATCGAGATTAGAGGTCCTCGAAGCTTTCCTCTTCCTCGTCTCCGTTGCAATAGGTACAAACGTTCTCGTCGGGGTCTCCACAGTTAGCGCAGTAATCCGCGCCACACATCTTACAGCTGAAAGTGGTCTCGACTTCTTCTCCGCAAATAGTACATGTAGCCATCGTATCACTCGTTGTAAAAACCACCTTATTCAAGCGAGAAATACCCCTTACTCTACTTAAATGTGTAAACTGAGTTGGATGAAAATGCCCAAATTAACATTTTTATTTCATTTTTAATGAAATATAAGATGAGTTGCCAACAGCCTTGAAATTGCGTTATTAAAGCAAAATTACAGGGACTTAAACACCATTTTTTGATTGAAATGTTAATGTATAGTTTAAATAGAATGATGTGAAGCCAAGGAGCCTCTATCCCAAAATTACCTGAATCCGACAGGTTTTTACATCATCCTCCACCGTTTTTCACCATGTCAGAAGGATCAAGACCCGATTGCGTAGGCATGTACGGCTTCGAGCCAGAGTGCGATATATGCGGATGGGCCTTACAGTGCAAGAAGATGGACCAGTCCATCGAGTCAGCTGCAACCAGGAAGGGCACCCATGTCAGGCTTACTGGCAAGTACAAGGAAAAGAAGTACAAGCCTAGGACCAGTAGGTAACCAGTTTCATATACCTCCCCGGTCAACTCAAGTTCACATATTCATAAATCGCTGTCAAGCGTTTATGAAATAATTACAGGTGAATACAGGCTGAAGTTCGTCGGAGAGTTCGTGGATGAGATAAAGAAAAAACACGCAGAGTTCACCCAGCTCTTCGGCCTCGACGATAGGGCTCTAAAACTTGAGTCAGAGCTTAAGAAAGAGCTCGACCGCAACTGGTGCCCGCTCCCAGTTACAGGCTTCTCCTACGCACAAGAATACGCCATAGACAGCAGCAGCGCATCAAGGTCACTCTCAAACGGCATCGAGTTCTTCATAACAAGAGCCCTGATGCTGGGGACAGGAAACTTCAGCGAGCCCATGCTCAGGTTTGAGATGATTAAGGGGTCCACAGACTACTCCGCGACGGCGGAGTTTGAAAGGATCCAGAGGGACCTCATGGAGATCCAGATAATCATCGAGAACATTGACAAGATAAAAGACGATTCAATCGTGCTCATTGATGGAAACCTCTACGGGAGATATACGCACCTGCAGAACGAGATAAACATCGACAACTGGCGGGATCTACCACTGGAGCTGATCAAGGCGATGCAAGATCTGTACCAGATCTGCAGGAAAAGGAACATCATGCTAGTTGGGGTCTCCAAGTTCAGCAAGACAAGGGTCCTAACGGCGGCGTTGAAAAGGAATCTCGGGTATGGCGTCACCGCGCCTGAGTACTTGGACGTAGAGATGCTCTATAGGTGGAAGCTCGGAGAGACCGGCTACACTCGCCCATTGATGCTAGGAACATACGCTGTCAAGAACGCAGCAAGCATCACAAAGCCAACAAAGTATAGGAAAACAAACTTCGGTAGCATACAGGACCCGGAGAGGCAAAAGTGGGCAACCGATATCATCAGGGAGTTCCCCAACGCACCCGCGATAGTGATGTTCCACATGATACCGAAGGCACACGCACAGCCAATGAGGATAGATATACCGGCAAGCTGCCTCGGAAAATCCAGCAAGATAATGGAGGTAACTCCCTTCAATTTCATAAAACCCGAACTGGTCGAGCCGGTGGTAAGCCAGCTTGTCTCAGATTTCGGGGGGTGGGACGTCTATAACGCGCTTCTCTACGTTGTGGACAGAGAGGTCAGGTTAGGGGGAAAGGCAGTTGACACCATTTACAAATCAGTGCTGGGGAAGGAGCTGGGAATACCACTTGATTATGACAGGAGTTCGAGGAGGTTCACATTTTGAGCAATGACAAAACAGGATACATAGTTGGACAGGCGGAGACAGGGTTCTTCGCGTTCGTAAGCGACCTAGAGGCATACCCGCCAAGACACGAGTACCTGCTAGTAAAGGGCGTCAAGGAAAGAAAAGGGGACGGCTTCATTTACGTGGATGTACTGGCACAGGTAAACAAGATAAGCAACAGGTCTGACATCCTGAGCGACACATTAAGCCTTGAAGAGATAGAAAGCATCATCGGCAGATACAGCGGGACTACAAAGGTGTTTGGCGAGGCAAAAGTTCTCGGATACATGGATGATATGGGAGAAGTCATCATGCCCAGAAGCGCAACGGTCCCCGGTCAGGCCGTCACGATCGCCCCAAGTGAGCTCCTGGTACGCTTCTTCACGAAGACAGGGGGAAGGGGTGTTACCATAGGGGGACTGATCACCAGAGAGGAAGTCAAAGTCCAGCTGGACCCAAATGGCTTCAGGAGACACGTTGCGGTTATAGCCCAGACAGGTGCTGGCAAGAGCTACCTCGTGGGACTCGTCCTTGAGAAGTTGCTACCCCTCGGCGCATCAATCGTCGTCCTGGACCCCAACAGCGACTATGTCATGATGAAGAAGAACCGGAACGGGCAGCCAAGCAGCATAGCCGATGACGTGGTCATCTACAGGCCGCCGGGGATCAAAGGAAGGAGATACACGGACGAGGACATAGGGGGCGCGGACGCGTACACAATCGAGTTCAACAAGCTCCAGGACTCTGAGATATTCGAGGTCGCTGGAATCAATGAGAAATGGGTTCACCTGAGAGGCATCATCACGGATGCGTTGAAGTCTCTAGAAGGCATTTACGGTCCGAAACAGCTCATGGAAAGGCTGAACTGGATAGCCATAAACGACGAGGACCGGCAGAGAAGGGAGTCCGCTGGAAGGGCTTCCAACTATATCAGGAGACTCACAAACTACAAGGTCTGGGGAACACAGGACATCCCACTTGACGACCTTACCAGGCCAAAACACATGAGCATCATAGACCTTGCGGGTCTCCAGAGGAACGTGACCCAGTACATCGTCCAGAAGACCCTTTCAGATATCTGGCAACTAGCCGTGACCGGCGGGCTTCAGTTCCCAATATTTGTGGTGCTTGAAGAAGCCCATAACTTTGTCCCCGCTGATCATGGAGGCTTCAGCTCCGGGACTATCGAGAGGATAGCCGCGGAGGGAAGAAAATTCGGCATATTCCTCCTAGTGGTAACCCAGAGGCCAAACAAGATCAACAGCAACGTCCTGAGCCAATGCAACAGCCAGATAATCATGAGGCTCACGAACCCAGATGACATGAGCGCGGTACGCAGGAGCAGCGAGGGTCTGAGCGAGGACCTGTTCAACGACCTCCCTGGGCTAAACAAGGGAGAGGCTGTTATCGTGGGTGACCTCACCAAGATACCAACCATGGTCAAGGTATCAGGCAGGACAACAACAGAGGGAGGAAGCGATATCGACCTAGACGCGGCCCTTGGGAGGGCACTGGAAGAGCACTACAGATCAAAGAAGATGGCCCCTGAGAAAGTTAATGACAAAGAATACGATACTAGGTGGTAAATTGATCCGAATAGTGATAACGGGAGACAATCATCTCAACCTGTATAGTCAGAAACTTGGCTCCAGACTATCTGAGAGAAGGAGCCGGATCGGCCAGACATGGTGGAAAACAGTTCAGTATGCCATTGATAACAAAGTCGATATCTACATCAATACAGGGGATCTATTCGATCAGTTAAGCCCGAGAAACCCACCAAGAGCCACGGTTATTGATGCTTTCAGGTTGTTGAAGGAAGCGGGAGTTCAGTCTTTTATTATTGCAGGAAACCACGAGGCCCCAAGAAGTGAGAAGGAAGGCGTGTCACCCCATGTTCTTCTAAAAAGAGCGAAACTAGCCCGCGTTTTTGAGAATAGGCTTGAATTTGAACAGGATATCTTAGAGATACAGGAAAAAAAAATCTCGATCTCCGGGATGAGCTTTAATCGCAACTTGACTTCTAGAGAAGATCCGTTGGAGGATAAAGTGATACCAAATGGAGCCGACCTCAACATAGCGGTCCTGCATTACAGCATCGAGGGCATCGCCCCGCCAATCTGGGAGGAGCCAAGCATCAAGCTGTCAAGCATTGAAGCGAATGGAGATATCCAGTTATTCGCTATGGGCCACATCCATGAACACACAGAGAAAAAAGTCAATGACAGCCTGATCGTGTACCCTGGGGGGACCGAGAGATACAATTTCGGCGAAAGCGACAAAACTACAGGTTTTATCCTAGCCGAGTACGACGAAGAGTTAGAAATCAAGTACATCCCCGTTGATTCCCAACCAATGAAGCAGGTCAAGCTTCATACCAGTAACATGGACCACGGCGAGATCAACGGCTCTATCAGGAAGGTAATAACCGAAAACTCCGCTGAGGATAGCCTCTTTCAGTTGGTGCTGGAGGGAAGCATACCCTTCCAACTATACAGGGAGATAGAGTTCACATCAATTCACACACATGGACGAGCCCTGAACTTTTACTTCGAGTACGTTGACAGGATAACCCCAAAAGGAGAAGGATTGGAGTTCACACAGAGTGAAGGACTGAGCCCGAGGAAGCTCCTTGAGGAGACATCCATGGAGGCTGTGTCCAAGAGCAAGGGGACCGAGCAGAAGCTCTGGCAACAGGCCATGGAGTACGCCCTCAGCTACTACATGAAGGAGAGAGAATAGAATGTTCAAACTAGTTTCACTCAAGGCAAGCGGGTTCAAACGGTTAGACTTGATGGACAGAATGAGTTTTCTGGACGGCAGGATGCTGGTCCACGGGATAAACGAGAGTGGAAAATCCACAATAATGGAGGCCATCCACTACGCTCTGTACGGCTTCGCTCTACGACCGAACAAACGGGCTGGAAAGGAGGACCTCATTGCATACGCAAAACCTTCAGCCATAATAGAGCTAGAGTTCTCAATCGATGACTCGGAGTACCAGGTACGAAGGGAAATCAAGAGGAAGGGAGCCAATGTTCACCTGCTGAATAAACGTGATGCTGATGACTCCCTGTCAAGGATAACGACAGGAGCTACTGCGGTCAACAAGCACATTCTGGAGATACTTCACGGGATAGACAGCGACGCCCTACTCAACAGCTGCCTAGTCGAACAGAAAGAGCTTGGAAAGTTGGAGGCATCAAACAAGCAGGACAGGATCAAAGCCATGTCCAGCCTCCTGAACATGGGGTCTTTCGTGGATGCGAGGGACAACCTAAGAAAGGATCGCTCCCAGTTGGAAAAAACCCACAGCGAGAACCTGAGGAAGCTGCAGAAGGCAGCTAGGGCAGCAGAAGACTACAAAGAGGCAGAGAAGAGGAAGACCAAATCAGAGGAAAGGCTTGGAGAGATTGCCGAGGAGAGGAAAACTGTAGGCAATACTCTCGAAAAACTGGAAAAGGAACTCTCGGTGATCCTTGAGATGAAACAGCTCCAAACAGTAATTGATGGTAGCGATAACAGGCTGGAAGGACGACTAGCTGAAGAAAAACTAATCGAGGAAAACCTTGAGCGGGTCAACGAAGCGGAGAAAAACATCGATGCTCTTGAGGCACAGATACCTGACGCCGAGAAACTTCTTAAAGAAGCGACAGAAAAGTTGTCGAAGCTTGACGAGCTCCAGAGACTAGATGAAAAGATCAATGGACTGGAAACACGACGTCAATTAGTCAAAGTTAGACACGAAGAGGCAGAAAAAAATCATGCAGGAGCGGAGGAGGCAGAAAAGCTCCTCATCCAAACGGAGAATAAAATCAAGGAATACGTGCCAGCGAGAACCGCAGAAGAGGTCTTGAACAAGGTACAAGCGACAATCCTGGAGCACACCGAGGTTCAGAGGGAAGCCAGGCAGATCGAGGCGGAAATCAGCCAGATTCAAGACAAGCTTGGGCAACACAAGAAAACAGAAAACAGGATAATGGAACTTGAGGGACAGGAACGGATTATCCAAAACACGTTGAAGACAACCCAGAACAAGAAAATAGTAAGCTTTATGTTAATTGCCCTGGGATCCGGTTGTCTGATTCTTTTTAGCATTAACCTGTTTTTTCCCGTTATTGGACTTATCATGTTGGCATCAGGTGGTTACCTGTTCACTAAAAGCAAGACGGAGCCCATCGAGGATGAGCGTCAGGAGATCAGAACGAAAAGAGAGGCAGTGTTAGGTGATTTCGCTAGGATTAAAGAATATAGAGAATCACTCCAGACCCTTGAGAAACGCCAGATCAAGCCCAGCGAGATACTCTCATCGCTCGACATACAGATAGAAGAGGAGCTAAAGAAGCTGCCAAGAAAGCCAAGAGAGTACAGGCAAATAATCAAATTGACGGAGCCATCGACAATAGATGCTGCAAGGTCAGCAGTTCAGGAAGACCTCCAGAACCTAGCTAGAATTGAGGCGGAGGGCAAAAGCTTCAGACAAAGTGTAGCTGGATTGAAAGAATATTCGAGGCTCCTAAAAGAGAATGAAAAGGAGCTGGAAGACATCCAAAAGAGTCTGGATGTGACCCACGGGAAGATTTCCCAGAAAGAGAAAGAGTCAGGAATATCCTCGACAGATGAAGAGGAGTTAAGGAATAAGAGAAGGTCTTCGGACAGAAAACTCACACAGCTCAACGCAACGATTAAACAAACAAGAGACGGGATGACACGTAAACCCCAAATAGAAAAAAACCTGCAAGCAGCAAGAACGGAGATCGTCGGACTACTGGGCTTGATAAAGGAAACCACCGAAAAACTTGAATCAGTAACTGGGGAGCACGGTTTGACCCCCGAGGATGAAAAGGAGACCAGAAGAAGTCGTGACAATAACATTAGGAGAGCATCAAGCCTCAGGACGGAAGAGACAGCAAATAGGCGTATTCGGGATGAGGCAACCTCCGTGATTGGAAAGACTGAGGCACTCAACAAGGAATACCCCAAGCTGAAGGAGCAGGCTGAAAACGATGAGTTCAAGGTTGAGGCTATGAAGAGAGCAATCGTTTTACTTGATACAACTAGGGACGGAATAATGGGTGGCGTCAAGCAGAACGTGGAGAAGAATATGATGCAGTTTCTCCCCACTTTGACTGACAACAGGTATAACAGGGTACAGATAGACGAGACAGACTACAGGATTAATGTCTACGACCGCGAGGCAAAGAAGTGGAGGGGAAAGGGGGTCTTCAGCGGGGCAACCCAGGACCAGTTCAGCCTCGCATTGAGGCTTGCGTTCGCGATAAGCACGATACCACAAAGCAGAGGGGCTAGGCCGGGTTTCATAT
>JABIBQ010000083.1 GCA_018652685.1 Candidatus Bathyarchaeota archaeon | reverse complement strand
TCCGGTCTGGTGATACTGCCCAAGGCCCGCAAGGCGGAGGCCGCCAAGGGCGTGCCCGCGGCGAAGGATGCGGTCAAGGATGACATGGTGGCCAACGGCTCAGCGACGACCATGTACGAGATGCTGGAGCCGGTCCAGTGCAGGTGCGGAGCCGAGGTCGTGGTCAAGATATTCGAGAACCAGTGGTTCATCAACTATGGTGATCCGGAGTGGAAGAAACTCGCCCACGAGAACATCGACGAGGCAAACATCGTCCCCCGTGAGCTCAAGCAGGAGTTCCATAACGTGGTTGACTGGCTCAGGGGCAAGGCATGCGCCAGGAAGGCAGGGCTGGGTACGCCGCTGCCATGGGAGCCCGAGTGGACCATCGAGGCTCTGAGCGATTCGGTCATCTACATGGCCTATTACACCGTCATCAAGGGTATCAACGAGGTCAAGCCACAACCGGACCAGCTGACGGAGGCGTTCTGGGACTATGTGTTCCTGAATAAGGGAGACCCGGCCAGGGTCGCGGCGGAGACGGGATACCCGGTGGAGAACCTGATGGAGTTGAACAACGAGTTCCACTACTTCTACCCGCCGGATGCCAGACACAGCGGCAGGGACCTCATCAGCAACCACCTGACATACATGGTGTTCTGCCACAACGGCATATGGCCCAAGGAGATGTGGCCACAGGGCATCACCGTCAACGGCAGCGTCCTGATGGAGGGTAGCAAGATGAGCAAGAGCCTCAACAACATCATCCCGCTCATCAACGCGCTGGAGATGTTCGGGGCTGACCCGCTGAGGATAAGCCTGATGATCACGGCTGAGCCCCTGAAGGACGCCGATTTCAGCCCCGACCTAGCCAGGTCCTTGGGCGAGGCGCTGGAAAGGTACTACAGGAAGGCTGAAGTCGTCATCACGGCGGGCAAGGGAGACCCCAAGGAGCTCAAGGACATCGACAAGTGGATGCTGAGCAAGCTACAGGGGCACATCGCGGACGCCAACGAGGCCATGGTCGAGCTCAAGGTGAGGAAGACCATCCACGCGGCACTGTACAACCTCAACGTCGACATGGAGTGGTACAGAAAGCGTACGGCGCGCAGCATGGAGGACCCTGAAAGGGCTGAGGTCATCAAGTACGTCGAGTGGACCGTACTGGACACCCAGGTCAGGATGCTTGCCCCATTCACACCACACCTCAGCGAGGAGGTATGGGAGATGATGGGCGGTGAGGGTTTTGTGGCCTTCGCGGATTGGCCACAGGTGGACGAGTCCATGGTATCCAAGGAAAGCGAGAGCATCGAGAACATCATCCAGACCAGCATGGAGGACGTCCAGAAGATCACAAAGGTCACCGGGATAAGCCCGGAGAAGGTGTACTTCTACACGGCCGACGGGTGGAAGTGGAAGATCTACATGAACGCACTGGATCTGGCAAAGAAGGAGGACCTGAACGTGGGTACACTGATCAGGACATCCCTCAAGGACGAGGAGATGAAGATCAGGAGCAAGCAGGTGGCCACCTTCGCCAGACAGCTGGTGGACGACACCATCAAGCTGCCCGAGAGGGAGCTACAGATGCGCACAAAGATGGGACAGCTCAACGAGGGGGGCATCCTGCAGGACGCCCTGAGCTTCATCGAGGGAGAGTTTAACGCCGAGGTAATCATCGCGGCCGAGTCAGACCCCTGGATAGAGGACCCCGCCAACAGGGCCGGAAGGTCCAAGCCTTACAGGCCGGCCATCTACGTGGCCTAACCCCTTTTTCTTATTCATTTTGCGTCAACCACATATATTAAGCGATTTTTCGCGGAAATAATTTATACATGTACGTTTTTTGTGCGTAAAACCCGGTTGGTTGCTGACTTTCTGTATTGAATGGACAGCGTTTTTGAATAGATTCAGGTCAGAATGGGGGCGTTTTAGGGCTTCTTTTGTGAAATGGGCTTGGATAATTCTTTTTGAGGGTGCCTCCCCTCTCCTAGGGTATGAGCCTCATTTTTTCTGGGTGAAGGCTCTGCTGGGGGTGTTGTGGGTGGTCATCTGAGGTTGTATCGTTTTTAGTTAATATATAGAGTTTCAAGGAGATAAATAGAATGCACCTCATAGGGTGATACCCATATTGTTGTGAATGATTTTTTGGTCACTTTGGTCTTCTCTTCTTATGTGTGGTGTTTGTGGTTGATTGGCTTGGTCTCCTGTGTTAGATTGGACACGGGTCATTAGTGTAGATTGAATTTGGAGCTGGATGTTTTTAGAGGCTCTATTAGGTATGAGGCTTGTTATAATGATTTTTCGGGATACCCCATCCCTCCCCCCTATGTTTTAGACGTACTTCTTGAACCAGACGACTGTCCTGCGCAGGCTGTCCAGGTGGTTTCCTGGTTTCTTCCTTATCCCGTGGCCGTCGTCCACGTACCGTACCATCCTGGCGGTCTGTTTCATCTTCTTCATGACCATGAAGAACTGCTCGGCCTCGCAGATCGGGGTGTCGTTGTCCATCTCGCCGTGGAGGAACAGGGTGGGGGTCTTTGCCTTGTGGGCGTGCCAGATTGGGCTCTGCTTGATGACGAGCTCGGGTTTCTCCCATGGCTTGCCCTCAAGCTCCACCTCCATCCATAGGGGTATAGCGCTGCAGCCCCACTGGCTCCACAGGTTACTGATGCTGCTGATGGATACGGCTGCCTTGAACCTGTCTGTCTGGGTGATGGTCCAGTTTGTCAGGTAGCCGCCGTAGCTTCCTCCCCAGACGCCCAGTCGGTCGGGGTCGACCTGCTCGTACTTGCCGATGCAGTGGTCCAGTGCCTCGATGCAGTCTCGGTACTCTCCGCCCAGCATGTCGCCCACCACGGCGTCGCTGAACGCGTTGCCGTACCCGCTGCTTCCCCTGTAGTTTACCACGATCTGGATGAAACCGTGGCTTGTTGGAATCTGTAGCCCCGGGTTCCACGAGTAGCCTCGTTGCCCGCTTGGTCCGCCCTTCAGGCTGAGGAGTGTGGGGTACTTCTTTGATGGGACGAAGTCAACGGGCTTGTAGACCCAGCCCTGGATGTTCAGCCCGTCGGTTGTCTTGAACCAGAACTCCTCAGGCCAGTTGAGTGTCATCCCGAGGGTGTTGTGGCTTGTGAGTTTGGTCTCGTCCACATCCATGACGTATATCTCGTTGGGTGTGACTGGGTCGTTGACGGTGTACGCCAGCACCCCGTTGCCGATTGATAGGTTTCCATGGGTCCTTTCCCTGTCCAGTAACCGTTCAACGGTGCCGTCCAGTTTGGCGTTGAATATCGGGTATTTTCCCTCGTCCGCGGCGATGAAGTAAATGGACTCCGAGTCCTCTGCCCAGCAGGAGTTGCCGCAGTGCCTATCAAAGCTGGTAACTAGGTCTCGTGAGTTTGAGCCGTCACAGTCCATGACCCAGAGGTGTGTGTCCTCTGGGGTGCTCTCGTTGCTGGTGTTTGCTCGTGTTGTGGCTAGGAAGGCGATTTTCTGTCCGTCTGGGCTTGGTTTAGGGTGGTAGATGACTCCATCGGTATCGGTTAGTTGGGTGAATTCCTTTGTCTCTGGGTCCAGCTCGTAGATGTCCAGCTTCATGTTCAGGTCTTCCTCGCCTGACCTGTTTGAGACGAAGATTATCTTGCCGTCAGGGGTCCACTGGATGCTGTGCTCGTCGGTGTCACCGAAGGTGAGCTGGGTTGGGGGCTCGGTACCTATAACTGGTACCGTGAATACGTGCCTACGCCTCATGTCGCTGTACCCGTAGAAGGACTTGAACATGAGCCTGTCAACAACTCTGATCTTGGAGTCCTTGTCGTATGGCTCAAGGGTGCCCAGGTAGGCTATCATTGAGCTATCCGGGCTCCACTTGAGGGTGTTACCCACTGGACCGAACCCGAGAGATGCGTTACTGACTTCATAGGTAGTGAGCTTGCGCTTGTGCTCTCCGTCCCGGGTCATGACCCAGATGCCTGTGGTCTTCTCCTCGCCCTCGGTGTAGGCGATCCATTCTCCGCATGGTGACCATATAGGTAGTCCAGCCTTCCCTGACTCTGTGAGTTTTTTCGGTTCCTCGCCCGGTGAAACAACATAGACATCGTTGTCGGTCTTGTTCTCTTTGAGGTTCATCATGCCTAGCGTGTATAGGACGGTTGAGCCGTCGGGGGATATCATGGGGGAGTCAATTGACTTGATTCCCGCAAGGTCATCCACTCTTAAACCATGCTTCATCGGGTGATCACTTTGGGATACATGTTTCATAGAATACTTAACCTCTCGCGTATGACACAGAATATCTTATTCCCATACACACCAACCAATACCCATGCCAGCCTATGTGATCGCCATGATGGCTATACATGACCCGGAGACCTACCGCAAGTACACGGACCTGACACCGCCCACGGTGAAAGAGTATGGGGGTAGGTTCCTCACACGTGGTGAGCCCGTCACCACACTGGAAGGAGAACCATACGAGCACAGGATGGTGATACTGGAGTTCCCCAGCCAAGCCCATGTCCAGGACTGGATAAAGGACCCCGACTACCAGGAGGCGATGATGTATCGGCACGCATCATCAATAATGGAGAGGCTACTGGTACAGGAAGGTGGAATGAACAACGAGGATCCGGACCCAAAACTCTGAGTTTGATGTTCAGGACGAAGTGACAGAAATATCCATCTAGCAAATGCACGCTAGGATTAGACCAGTCTGAAGTAATCAAAGCGAAAGTGGTGAAAAACAGGAAGGAGTATCCTGCCTCAGTATACCGGAGCAGGTTCTAGTTGTATTTTAGCCAGCTTGAGACCTTTCTGGGCTTCCATTTCTTTCCGTAGAATAAATCATCCATATGTGGGAACAATCTCAAGGCGATTGGATTCTTCCGTTTGATGAACCACTTCACGATTTGATGAAGCGGAGTATTGGGTCTACTGAAGCCGCAAACAGCCATACATATAGCACAACCAGTTCCAACAACATTCCAATAGTGGAAACAAGTCGAACCATCCACCTTCCATCTCTTGACTCCATTGTAAACAGTCATGTCTCCTATAGGTATGCTCTTGCTGGGGCAAGTCGTGGCACATTTAACACAATATAAACAGTACTCCTCAACCCCGATACTGATGGGCTTGTCAGTTACCAACGGCATGTCTGTTAATATCGCAAAGACTCTCGTCCTTGGACCCTCACCCGGTGTAATCATGTATCCCTGCCTACCCACCTCTCCCAAACCGGCATCAACCGCTAATGGAGGAAGCATCACATCATAATTCCTCGTGTGCTGGGCGACTCCCTTGTATCCCATATTCTTGAACCACTGGGAAACTACAGTACTGATGAAAGCTCCCTGTGCGTATCTGTATCCTACCTCCACTTCCGTTGGGGTATGAGGTGCAGCCATGACGTGCTCATAGTTCATCTCAACTGCGAATACCACTGCATATTTGGGTACATCAGGGATATCCGTCCCCCAATCCTCCCAGTTGTCTCCATGTATCTCTCCCCTCTTGGAGTAGACCCAGTTGGGGTTGACCTCACATACACCGACTGCACACGCACCGAGATGTTTTGTGAAGTTCTTAACGACCTCCGTAGCCTCCGTCATAGTGACATCGGGTTTCGGTGTTCCCTCAATTGGATCTCCTACCGCGTACTCGCCTAGAAAACTTGGCATAACAAAGCCGCTGTGGATCATGGCGAGGTTCATGGGTGCTTTGTCGAGGCCACCTGTCATCCATGTGAACAGATTACCTTTGTCTCTGATCTTCTTGTCCATCTCCTCCAATTCAGGGTGGGCATTATAATATTCATGATACTCTTTGGAGTCTGGTCTTAGTTGGTTTCTTGCGAACACCATGTCTCTTTCATCTACTTTTTTGACCTCTGAGACCGCGTTACCCATTGTTCCTTGGAGTGTTCTTTCGTTTGTCACGCCTGGTATGAGTAAAAGTATTCCGAATACCGCGATAGCTCCAAAGTAGATTATCCCTGCCTGCTGTATCCACGGATACATCACCAGGGCTGGTCCGAGGGTTATGTGGAACAGTAAACTGATACCTGAGATTGTAACTGCTCTGTCCTCTTTTTCGTTCCAGGAGTCAATGAGGGCGATTAGCATGAATAAAATGATGCCGAGGTCCATGACCAGCATCAATGAGACATAGTCAACCATGAACGATACTTTGTACAGTTGTATAAAAAAACAGACACATGCATTGGGTTCTTGAACACAGTTCAACAGTACATGCCTGATGGACAGGATTGCTGAGCGGGATAAGTAGAACAAAAGAGGGCTTGACTAGAGATTCAGTGCCGTGAAGTACCCGTATTGGATCGCCTCCAGCACCGTACCTGGCTGGTAGCAGTCCCCGATGACACTGAAATCAGGCGCAGATCCACGTAGAGACTCAACCAGCTCTGTTCTTGACATCATTCCAGTCGCTAACAAAACGGTATCCGCTGGGAAGCACTTTTCCTGATCGTCTTGGTCCCTTGCATATACTACGCTTCCTGTTATCTCAAAACACTTTGTGCCTAGCTCCAATGTGACGTTTTTCTCCAACTCCCTTGTTAATGCCAACCAGTGTAAGTAAGACGCATCAGACGCCGCAGTGTCAAGCATCTCGACCAAAGTGACATCCTTGCCCAAATGAGCCATGTGCAACGCCTTCTCACATCCCACCTGACCACCACCCACCACAACAACACGGTCACCAATGGCATCCTCATCATACAAGCTAGCCGCAATAACTGCAAACTCCACACCAGAAATCGGGGGTATCAATGGTTCAGCGCCAACTGCTACGATCAACACGTCAGGAAAGACCTCCTTGACAAACTCGGGTGTAACCTCAGTCTCCATCATCAACTCAATTGGGCGACTCCTCACCCTCCTCTCTAAAACGTCCACGAGCTTCCCAAGGTCCTCCTTGAAGTATTCCTTGGAGTAAAGCAGCGCCCCGCCTAGCTGGGTGCCCTTCTCGCATAGGACTACCTCGTGCCCCCTGTCTGCTGCCGTAATCGCCGCCTGCATGCCTCCGGGTCCACCACCCGCGACCAGTACCTTCTTCCTGCCTGCGCTAGGCTGCTGAAACATTGTCTCGTACTCCCTGCCTATAACGGGGTTGACGACGCACCGGGTGACGAAGGTGGGGTGCTTGACGTATGGGGTGAAGGACTGGCTGATGCAGTAGTTGCACCTGATGCACGGGGTGATATCGTTCT
>JABIBQ010000079.1 GCA_018652685.1 Candidatus Bathyarchaeota archaeon | reverse complement strand
TTAAACCTCTAGTGCAAGTTCCTCAACGCCGGAGTCCGCGTCCAACCCAGCCAATCCGAGTTCCAGAATCCAACCCCAAAGTCTCATCATTGCCTAGAGGCACAGAATCGCAAGATCAGAACGGTTCTGATCCGAAGTCATCACCACGAAATCGGGCTGTGGAATTCAAGCCAACTCTACTGGAATCTAAACCAGATAAGGGGATTGATTCTGTTGAGAATGCTTCATTAACGAAGAATGTTTCCGAAAGAGATCTTGCTTCACAGATGCGCCAGTCGAGGGAACCGGATTCTCCTGTAGATGATCCTAGTTGGCTCGACGCAACTGGAAGAGTCAAGGTACCTAGGAGAAAACATAGTCGACTAAATAATCAGGATAATGAAGAGTCCGTTGAACAAGCTAAGGGTCAAAACCAATGGGAGGCTCTTAGGAATTTGACTGCGGAATCCAAACGAGAAGCTACTCCGGAATCCGGCAAAGTGAGGATTCCGATACGAGGACAGGCGTCTAATCTCCAAGGACAAGCGACTGCCCTGCCAGAGGAATCCAAACGGGAACCCCAACATCTTGACCCATTCGAGGCCCTTTTGAACATGGGAAAAAGACAAGCTCCGCAACTAAGTGAACCACCGGTTGTTGTCGCATATGAGTTAGAGGGTATCTCAGAAAATCCGGAATCCAGTATAGGTTCCATATCTAAAACAGTCACAACGGATTCAGTTGAGACGAGGTCACAACCTCTACCAAGGCAAATGCGGGGAACAACGGTACCGGATTCCACGAAGAATCCGAATCCAGAGACCATAAACTGTGATGATGATACGTTTGAGGTTTTTATAAGGGCTTTATCAAAGTAATGGATTGATTATCAGCGCGCGCGTCCAAGGATGAAGATAAGTTCTGTGCAGTCATATGACGGTAACTCGCGAGCTTAGGCTTTACTTGTTCTTCGATATAATCCTAGGTATGGAGGACTCCGGGGTTTTTGATAAGGGAGAAAGGGTAGCGAAGATTGGTTTCATAGTCGTTACTATCCTTGGAGCAGCGAAGGGGGTCGTAGGGTATTTGTCCAGCAGTGTTTCGCTCCAAGCTCAGGCTGTGGATTCGTTGACTGATCTTGTGTCCCTTGTGGTTCATATTGAGCCTGTCAAGAGGGAGGTCCACAGGGTGGCCATTCCTGTTGACGCGATTGAAGGGCTTGGCTCGATTGTTTCATCTCATTTTGGGTCTGCCCCATTTTTCATGTTTGTAGACCTGGGCTCGAAAGGTATTGAGCGTTGGTTCACCAAGGGTAACCCAGCGGTCGGTCTTGAGAAGAAGAGAGGGGTGGTAGTTACCGAGATCCTGATTGGGGAGGATGTGACGATGGTTCTCAGTGATGAGCTGGGTGAGGGTCCTTTTCATATACTCAGAGATAGCTACGTGGGGGTGTACGCGATTGTAAGCGGTGGTTTGGTTAGGGATTCGTTAGATCTGTTTGCCTCGGGGGAGTTAGAGCTTAGGGAAGAGGGAGGAAAAAAAGCGGATACTTAATCTATTGAAATCATGTAATCAGAGCGTGCCCACAAAAAGATTTACTGAAAGTAATTTTATAGCGTTTAATATGATTCGATTAATGGATATGTAGTAAACGCGCACAATAAAGCAAAAAGAATTTAATTATTTTTCATCTGCAATCTGTGAAAGTAACTACCAATTACCAAGAACACAATAGACCACAATATGAGAATAAGCATGTTCACTTCCCACCCAAAATAGGAAACTTCCCCCATCCCCAACCGCACCAAATCAAGTGTATGAGTCAAGGGCGAGAAAAACGCTGCATCAACAGCCAACTCAGGCAACTCACTTAGAGGTATAAACATCCCACTGATGAACATCAACGGGATTCTCACAAAGTTAAATGGCATCATTATCTCCCCCGGGCTTTCCGTGGGGATCGAGGCGAATAATATTCCTAAAGCTGAAAAGGCCAAGGCAGAAAGAATTATGCCCAACATAAAGACGGTTGGGTTAATCATATTTTGACTACTCAACACGATACCAATCCCGGCAGCAATTGATGTAACTCCAACCCCGAATATGAGTCCACCCATAGCCTTACCCCACAACACCGCAGACAAGCTGATGGGCGCCGAGAGAAACCGCTCAAAGGTCCTCATCCGCCTTTCCATAGGAATAGAAGCAGGACCTATACTACTGCTAGCCCAGAAAACCGTCTGAGCTGAAAGAACAGGGATTAGCCTCTCCACAGGCATCCTACGACCCACACTGAAACTGAAAAACAACGCGATAGGGAATAATATACCAAACATCAAACTTGGAGGACGAAGATAATAGACCCTCATATCATTCAGGGTTATTGCCCAGCTCCTCTTCAACTCATCAAAGATAGTAACTTTTTTCATCTTCGACCCTTTCCCATCTTTACTACCTCTTTCTTCATCTCCATACCGGTCAACTCCAGAAAAGCATCCTCTAGACTAGGTTCCAGCGTATTCAACGATGAAATATTCAAATCCTCAGTCTTTACCAACATACACAACTCCTTGAGAGTTTGCCCAGGACTGCTCGTTACCAGACGGATCTTGTCTCCCCTCTTCTGAATGGAAAGAACACCGGATATACCTTCAAACCTGTCCATGCTTCCAGTATCATTCAGTAAAGAAAGCTCAACAGACTGGCTACGTTTCATGGCACTCTTAAGCTTCTGCGGGGTATCAATGGCTGCTATCTTGCCTCGGTTGATTACGGCTATCCTGTCACACATCTGGTTAGCCTCCACCAGGTTGTGGGTGGTGAGGAAGACAGTGAGTCCCTCTTCGTTAAGTTCTCTGATTAGATTACGTATACTCCTCACACTTTTTACATCCAAACCTGATGTGGGTTCATCGAGGTACAATATTTTTGAGTCGTTGACGAGGGCCATCGCTATGCAGACTTTCCGCCTCATCCCTCGGCTGTAACCAATCACTTTCTCATCCTTTCGCTCATATAACTCGAAACGTTCTAAAATTTCTCGGCTCTTTCTTTCCCTCGTTGACTTAGGAATGCCATAGAGTTTTCCCGTGAAATCCAGATTCTGCCACGCCGTTAACTCGGTGTATATGTTGCTAATGTCGGGTACAATACCCATGAGCGATTGAGCGTTCACTGGTTGTCTTACTATATCGTAACCCAATATGTTTGCAGAACCCGAGCTGGGAAGAGAAATTCCTGTGAGCATTCTTATCGTAGTTGATTTTCCAGCACCATTTGGCCCCAGGAAACCAAAAATCTCGCCTTGTTTAACTTTAAAGTTGATATGATCAACTGCAAGAAAGTCCTTGTAGAACTTTGTAAGCTCGTTTACTTCAATCGCGTTGGTCATATGTACCACGTAAACACCTAATAGGTAACATAATCACCTATAACATATAAATCTATTATTATTGTGGTGGATGTACTTGGGGCAATGATTTTGAGGATAGTTATAGATCAGAAGGTCCTAAAAATGCTTATATTGGTAAGAAAAAGACAATTCTTGAGGTTGGGGTGAATTTCGATTGGACAGTTTGAATCCGCTTCAACCTCAATTGATACCTAAAAATCGATTAACTACACTCTGCATTTTGACTTGCGAAAATATACGTTATAGATAACATTTATACGTATAACGTATACATATGTAAATTCAGTACAGATAAATCAAAAACTGGTGAAAATGTTTGACTGAAGAAGTATCTCGAAGAGAGTTCGTAAGAATGGCAGGTGCGGCCGTCGGCGGAGTTGCAATTGGCGCAATCGGCGGGTACTCGTTTCTAACACCCAAAGAAACAATTATTGAAAAAGAGGTCGAGGTTCCACAAGAAGTACCTGAACATCCATGGACCTACACAAAACTAAACGTTGACGCAGTTCAGAAAAGAGCCTATGAGGCATATTTCCAGGGAGGATGCTGCTACTCGGTTTTTGAGGGAGTCATCGGCGAGCTAAGGGAGCAGGTCGGACACCCATTCACAGCCATGCCAACAAAGATGGCAGTCTTTGGTGGGGGAGGCATCAAGGGTTGGGGTTCCACTTGTGGGGTATTAACCGGTGGAGGTATGGCCATTAACACAGTTACGGGTGGTGCAACAATCAACGAGTTGATGGGTTGGTACACTGAGACGGATTTGCCAGTCTATGCCCCGGAAACTGCCCTTAAGGTTGAGGGAGATATTGCTAAATCTGTTAGCAACTCACCACTCTGCCATGCATCAGTTACAAACTGGAGCAACGCATCTGGTTTTGCAGAAAATGATCCTTCGAGGGCTGAGAGATGTGCAAGGCTCTGTGCAGATACAGCGGGTAAGATCGTTGAGATGTTGAACGCAGAGGCGGATGGAAACTTTGCGCCAGTTTTCCAGGTGCCAGACTCAGTAATTGAGTGTGGAGCATGCCACGGAAAAGAAGGCCCAGTGAACAACGTCTTCGCTAAGATGGACTGTGACACTTGCCACGGAGACGCCCACCCCAACTAGTATATCACGCGCGACTTGGATGTGCATCCCCGTCATGATATCACTGGGACTTGAATCTTGCACATCCAAGTTAAAACTAAATTATTAATTTCTTGATAAACCATATTTAATTATAGTTCACTCCCCAGAAGCATATATTTGTTATAGATAACAAAAATATATATAACAAAGTATACTACAGTTAGGTAGTAACATATACAAAAATGGTGTAAAAAAATGAAAGTTATGATTATGGGGATGGATGGCTATCTGGGCTGGCCACTTAGTATGCATTTGAGCAGTAGAGGTCATGAAGTGTCCGGTGTAGATAATCTCAGTAGGCGTAAAAATGTGAATGAGACGGGCAGTTGGAGCGCAACTCCAATTAAAACAATGAATGAAAGGCGTATTAGATACAAGGAGGTCTCTGGAAAAGATTTAACGTTCTATCGAGGTGACCTTGTAGAACCAAGTTTCACTGATTTGGTCGTCAAGAAAGAGATGCCCGACTGCATAGTTCATCTAGGAGAAATCCCGAGTGCGCCATACAGTATGATTGATGTTGACCATTGCAATTATACTCAAAATAACAACATCATTGGAAACAATAACATTCTGTTTGCCATGAAAGATCATGTACCTAATTGCCATCTACTAAAACTTGGAACAATGGGCGAATATGGTACTCCGAACCTGGATATACCTGAAGGATTCTTTGAGATCGAATATCGAGGACGTAAAGACAAACTACCTTATCCCAGACAACCGGGCAGCTGGTACCATTTAGCTAAAGTCCATGAAACATGGAATATAATGTTTGCAAACAAAATTTGGGGTCTAAGGGCAACAGATGTTATGCAAGGTGTCGTTCATGGGGTCTTAACAGACGACATGGAAACTGACGATCTCATAACGAGATTCGATTTTGACGAAGTCTGGGGTACTGCAATCAATAGATTCTGTGCACAAGCCGTTGTTGGTCACGACGTAACTCCCTATGGAAAAGGAGGACAAACCCGAGGATATTTGGCATTAAGAGATAGCATGCAATGTTTCACACTAGCAGTAGAAAATCCCCCCGATGAAACAGAATATCGCGTATTCAACCAATTTGACGAGACCTACAGTGTCAATGCATTAGCTGAAATTGTTTCAAAAGTAGCTAAAGAGTATGATTTGGAGGGAAAGATACGCAATATCCCTAATCCTAGATTAGAGGCCGAAAAACATAGATATGAACCCGATATGAAGCACCTTCCCGCGCTCGGGTTTAAACCTAAATTCAATTTAGAAGACGAACTTAGAATAACTTTACCCAAGTTGATTGAATATAAGGATAGGATCGAGGCAAAACGAGACAAAATTAAACCCAAGATATTTTGGTCTCAATAATTCTTTGTTCTAGTCTTTTTAGTATTCGTGTCAGTATTTTAGTGAAACGAGACTACGATACATGAACGATGTAATTGGAATTCGTTTTACTTCTCGTCCTCAATTTCATGTTCGATAAAATGTTCATCATAGAATTGCTTCATCTTCGTAAGAACCGTAAGTTGTTCCTCAATCATTTTACGACCGTCCTTAAGTCTTTCAAAACCCTTCTCTGAAAAGGTGTAAACTCTACGGTTTAAACGAGCTGTCTCTTCATCCCACGTTGATTCAAGAAGGCCATCCTCCTCCATCCTTCTTAAAATAGTGTACATACTTCCCGGTTTGATGGGTCTCCTACCCGCTTGAAAAGTATTCACTTTTTTTATTATTTCATATCCATGTGTAGGAGAATCATACAGGATTCTGAGGATGAGTAACTGTATCCATGTACCGCTTTTTCCCCGACCGGCTCTACCTGACATAATTATTTCTCTTTAACTATTATGAATCTAAGCTAAAACCATATATATGTTTATGTTATAGGTGTAATTGTTATCTATAAGGTCTGTGTCTAACAGAATGGAGTTGAGGTCGAAATGGTAAAGGTCGGGGTAATAATTTGTGACAGGAATCGTACATGTACAGGATACAAATGCTTCAAGGCGATCGCTAATAGAGAAGGCATGTTTTCATCATATCCAAAATCTGAAGATATATTGCTTGTCGGTTGGGTGGCATGCGGAGGCTGTCCTGGAGAACGCTTGGAGTTTGCAGCAGCGGACATGAAGAAAATAGGTGCAGATGTTATCCATCTTGCTTCTTGTTATCTAGCAGGATACCCCGCCTGTCCATACATAGGAGATCACAAAGATTACATCGAGAACGTGGTGGGGCTCCCCGTTGTTATCGGTACACACCCGATGCCACAGAACTATATTGATACCCACAATGCAATTGGAGACTGGAAAAGAGACCAAGTAGAAAAGTTCGTAAAACCATTAGCGTCCGATCCCTTGGCTTCAAGGAAATACGATTCTACCAGACCAAATTATCTGAAAGAAGAATCTTCAAAGAAAATGGTGGATTAATTGTCAAAAACACAAATGGATCAAAATCAATGGGAAGAAAAGGCTAGACAAGCGGACCAAATCAAACAACGAATGAGTAAGATCAAACATAAGATAGCAGTCATCAGCGGAAAAGGAGGCGTAGGTAAAACGCTTGTAGCAATAAACCTAGCAATGGGCCTTGCTAGAAATAATCGAACAAACAAAGTAGCCATTTTAGATGCGGATTTGACGGGGCCCTGTGTCCCTAAAATGCTTGGACTACAGGGAAAAAAATGGGTAGTGGACCAGACGGGATACGCCCTATAATTGGCCCAGAATACATCAAGGTAGTATCCATGGCGTTTCTTCTACCAAACGATGACGCGCCAGTTATCTGGAGAGGACCCTTGAAGATGGGAGCTATTCGACAGTTCCTTGAAGAAGTGAACTGGGGTGACTTGGACTATCTACTAGTAGACCTCCCCCCGGGTACCGGCGATGAAAGCCTTAGCATTCTACAACTCTTACCCGAGATGGATGGAGTAATAATCGTCACTATTCCCAGCGAGGTCAGTCAAGCAGTGGTCAAAAAAGCGGTAACTTTCGCACGCAAAATGAATGTCCCCATCCTTGGCATAGTCGAGAACATGAGTGGCATGCCTTGTCCCCACTGCGGAGAGATAATAGAGGTCTTCAGCAAGGGAGGAGGCGCAAAAGTATCAGACGAGATGGATGTCGAACTCCTTGGAAGCATACCTCTAGACCCTCAGGTAGCAGCCGATAGTGACGAGGGTGTGCCATTTATTGTAAAGCATCCTGGCTCACCAGCGGTAGAAGCGTTCATACAGATAATCAAAAAGATCGAAAAGAAGGTACCGTAAATGAAAATAGCAGTAACATCAACTGGGGATAACATTGATTCTGATGTAGATCCCCGTTTTGGAAGATGCCTAAATTTCCTGATAGTGGACATGAATACTATGCAAGCTGAAGCACTTGAAAACAGTAGCATACATTCTACTCACGGAGCAGGAATCGGCGCAGCCCAGAAAGTTGCCTCCCTTGACGTGGAAGTCGTGATAACAGGACACGTTGGACCGAATGCATACTCTGCACTAAGCAGAACCGGCATCAAAATCTATACAGGGGCTGTTGGCACCGTGAAAGAGGCCATAACCCAGTATAACGAGGGTAAGTTGAATGAAACAACAAACCCCACTGTATCCGGTCATCACGGTCAGCGAATAAGAAGTTAGGAGATGAATGAAATAGTAAAAATAGTAATTCCAGCAGAAAACGAGACAGGAGAAACCCTTTCAGCCCACTTTGGGCGCGCTCCCTATTTTGCGTGGTACGTCGTAGAAGACGAGCAGATCACGGAGGACGGAGTCGCCAAGAACACGAGTGATCACTTCGGAGGTGTAGGTGCACCACCTGAGAAGATAAAGAGTCTCGGAGGTGAGGTAGTTATCTCTTCAGGGATGGGTATGAAGGCCATTCAAATGTTTCAGAGACTAGGTATAGCTGTACTTAAGGGTGTAAGCATGAACAGCTTGGAGAATGTGAAAGCTTTCATCAAGGGTGGAATGGAAGAACTCACTGAGGGCTGCCTCGAAGGCCATGCTCACTGATCAGCTATGAAAATAGTAGTAGCCAGTGGAAAGGGTGGCACGGGGAAGACACTCGTTGCCATCAACCTAGCCATATCTGTTGACGCCGATCAAGTGCTGGACTGCGATGTTGAGGAACCAAATGATTACATATTCATCAAACCCTCTGACACCGTCTCAGAATCTGTTGAACTTCTAGTTCCAGAGATCGATGAGTCAAAGTGTAATTATTGTAGGAAATGCGCTGAGTTCTGCCAGTTTAACGCTCTATTTGTGGCCGGGGAAACCGCCATGGTATTCCCGGCGCTATGTCATAGCTGCGGGGGATGCAAGTTAGTATGTCCAACAGAGGCGATAACTGAGAAACCAAGGAACCTTGGCGAGATATTCATCGGGGACGTAAACGGTATAGAGCTTGTTTACGGGAAACTGAATATCGGTGAAGCTCTAGCCGTGCCCATTATATCAGCCGTTAAAGAAAAAGCAAAAACCCAAGGATTAGTAATACTGGACTCCCCTCCGGGTACCTCTTGTCCAGTTGTTGAATCAATAATGGACACCGATTTTTGTGTGATGGTAACCGAGCCGACACCGTTCGGGCTACACGACTTGGAGATAGCCGTTGAAGTGGTTATGGAGTTGGGAATTCCTCTCGGGATTGTGATTAACTTTGCGGGAATCGGAGACAGGGGAGTCTATGATTACTGTGAGAGAATGAAACTGCCCATACTGATGGAGATCCCTTACGACAGGAAAATAGCTGAACTATATTCAAGAGGAATTCCCTTCGTTGAGGGTATGCCAGAGTGGAGAGCTAATTTTCAAAAATTGCTTGAGAAGATACAGGAGAGAGTACAATGAACCAAATAACCGTACTCAGCGGCAAGGGGGGAACGGGAAAAACAACTATCACGGCTTGTTTTGCCGCCCTCAGCAGCAACTCTGTTTTCGCCGACTGCGACGTGGACGCCAGCAATCTACATTTGCTCCTGAATCCCAGGATAACAGAGACGATAGAGTTCAAGGGACTAAAGCTGGCCGAAATTGACCCGTTAAAGTGCACCGAGTGCGGTAGGTGCGTGGAGCTGTGCAAGTTCAACGCTATATCAAACTTCGAAGTGGACTCGATCCACTGCGAAGGCTGTATGGTATGTGTAGTAAACTGTCCTGTCGAGGCCATAGAGTTCAAAGACCGGGTATGTGGATACGCTTACTTCAGCGAGACTGATTTCGGGCCAATGGCTCATGCTAGGCTCACACCGGGTATGGAGAATAGCGGAAAACTGGTTAGCCTAGTGCGTCAGAACGCAAAAAAGATGGCGGAGGTCAATGGGAAGGATCTAGTTCTGATTGATGGGTCTCCTGGGATCGGGTGTCCCGTTATTGCGAGTATTGCCAACGTTAACGCCGCGTTAGTTGTAGTTGAGCCAACTCTTTCAGGTATCCATGACTTAAAACGTGCCATTGATTTGCTAAGGCACTTTGAGACCCTCCCGTATGTGGTTGTAAACAAGTACGATATTAACGAGGAAAATACATCAGATATCGACGATTTCTGTACGGAGGAGAGAATAGTGAATCTCGGTCATGTTCCATTTGATTCAGAGGTGACAAAGTCAATGGTCGCAGGTCAACCTATCGTCGTGTTTAAACCCGATTCTCCGGCCGCGTTGGCGATAAGAAAGATATGGAAAAGACTCTTGGCTCAGTTAGAGTCCTAGTTTTTTCCATTCCTCTATCGTCTCATTGACTTTTTTCCCGATATGTGCTCGATAGGTCGTGATGTTAAAATCTTCAAGGATGTTTCTTGCACCCGGCCCCAGCTCTCCAGTGATGAGTAAGTCAACATTTTTATTCTTGAGCGTTCTTGCTGCAATGGGGCCGGCTCCCTTTTCTAAGGACGATGCGGGGTTTTCGATTGTCTCGACGTCCACAATCTCGAGGTCTTTAAGTGATACAATGGTGAATGTTGGTGCCCTCGAAAACGTGTCCGCTACCTTGTTAGATAATTTACGAGTCCCTAATGTTGGTATCGCTATCCTCATTTATATCACCAATCGAGGGGTTATGGAGTCTTCTCTTCGAGAAACTCGCTGAGTTTCTTTTTGAGGACTTCTAACTCCTTGGTCAGGTCATCGACGTGTCCCTCTAGGAATTCCTTTTCGGTTCCAACAGAGGTATCTGTGTCTGGGTTGCTCCACCACCATCTCTGCCGCCATGGGAACCTTGCACACTTAGTGGGATCAATTCCAGTGTAGCCATATCCTCGGCCGTAGCCTCGTCCATATCCCTTTCCCCATCCCAGGCGTTGAGCTGATGGCACATCACGCCAAGGACCATTTCCTGGGTATCTTCTTCTTCCGTATCTCATGTTTTCATCTCCATTATGTGCATATACACACTTTCAATTGTGTGTTATTACACGGAATTATTTAAATATTGTGATATTGCACGTAATGATGTATGATGCGCAGAAGGCGGAGAAGGGGCAGATACGGTAGAATGCCTCATCCAGTAAAGGTCAGCCACACCACAGAAATAAAGGCATTCAACCCAGAGCCTCCCAACAGCCTCGAACCCGTACTTATCGAGCCAGCCGAGCTTGAGGTAATAAAACTGATTGATATTGAAGACTTGAATCAGCAGGAAGCAGGGCAACGGATGGAAACAAGCAGGGGAACTATATGGCGACTCCTTCAGTCTGGAAGGCGAAAGATAGCTGTCGCACTTATTGAAGGACGGAGAATAGAACTATTGGATTCTCCTTAGGGGCGCGTGAAAAGAAATAAAATGGAGGTGATGCCGGCTGAACACATCAAATGAATATCCTGACTGTAAAAAATGTGAAGGAATAATGTATCCAACATATGATCACGAGAAGGAAGAGCACTTTTGGAAATGTCCCTCCTGTGGTTATGATGGCAGAGACAATTAAGACACTTTATTCATAGTTTTTTCCATTTTTCTGTAGAACGTTCGAGTAAAAGCATTTTCAATATTTGAGCAATATATTATTATGTTATAGGTGTAATTGTTATCTATTGACTCTGTAATGGGAAGGAGTTACTCACATTGTCAAAAAAAAACCTTAATATTAAGATAGATGAGGTAGAGTCCTCTCTTGGAACAATCAAAGGTCTGGAGATCCAGATCGGTCGAATTACTGATGAAGAATGGGAGGAACCTATGGGCCCCACACCTTTTCCATCAGTTGGTACATTCCGTGACTGGGACA
The DNA here is from genome assembly GCA_018652685.1 of Candidatus Bathyarchaeota archaeon. Taxonomy (GTDB): domain Archaea; phylum Thermoproteota; class Bathyarchaeia; order TCS64; family TCS64; genus RBG-16-57-9. Next base: position 44,011 of record JABIBQ010000079.1, on the reverse strand, counting down.
AGAAGCTACTTGAAAGATACAAGCCATTCTACATGCCATTATGTGACCTATGCTGCCTATGCACCTATGGAAAATGCGATCTCACAGGAGACAAAAAAGGAGCATGTGGGATAGATCAAAAGGCACAACAGTCACGAATCGTGTTGATTGCCTGTTGTATCGGCGCATCAACACATACAGCTCATGCCAGGCATATGCTAAACCATCTGCTGGAAGAATTTGGTAGTGACTATCTACTAGACGTAGCGTTGAACACCAACGTCGAGGCCCCCCACATACGCCTAGTATGTGGATATAAACCCAAAACAATAGGCGACCTTGAAGAAGCGTTAGACTATGTGGAGACTCAACTAGTCCAACTCACTGCTGCTGCACACACTGGACAAGAGGGCGATAACCTTGACTTTGAGTCAAAGGCATTCCACGCTGGAATGCTTGACCATGTAGCGATGGAAATAGCCGACATCTCTCAGATTTCAACGCTAAAGTTCCCGAAAGGCGCTTCCGAAGCCCCTATGGCTCAGATGGGTTTCGGTTCAATCGACACTACAAAGGCTGTGGTAATGTGTATCGGGCATAACGTGCTCCCAAGCGTGGATATCATCGATTACCTCATGGAGCACGACTTGTTTGACAAAGTGGAGATCGGAGGTCTGTGCTGCACAGCACACGATAACACAAGGTACGATAATCGAGCCAAGATAATGGGTCCCATCTCATGGCAGCTACGTTACGTCCGCTCAGGGATACCCGATCTTGTCGTAATCGATGAACAATGCATACGCTTAGACATTGTGGAGGAAGCTGAGAAGATTGGTGCACCTGTTATCGCTACTAGTGAGAAGAGTATGATGGGGCTCCCAGACCGTACCCATGATGACCCTGATGCAATCGTAGCTGATCTTGTCTCGGGGCGTCAGAAAGGCGTGGTGATTCTTGATCCTAGAAAGGTGGGAGAAGTCGTGGTTAAAACCGCGATGGCCGTCTCACCAAAACGTAAGAAGTTCAAGGAACCATCAAATGAGAAACTGCTTGAGTACCTGGAAAAGTGCCGTGGATGCTTAGAGTGCGTCATGGCGTGTCCAAATAACCTGCCTATCATGGACGCGGTTAAGGCAGGCGCGGAAGGCGATCTATCCCTACTGAGTGAGTTACAGCCATTATGCGTCGGCTGTGGTAGATGCGAGAGCGCGTGCCCGGAAAATCTATCAATCATCAGCTACATGTACGCGGCGTCAGCTGATCAATGCAAGGATGAGTGCTTCCAGGTAAGGGTTGGTAGTGGGGCCGTAACCGATGTGGAGATCAGGGAGGTTGGTCGCGGAATCGTCTTCGGAGAGATTCCAGGTGTTGTAGCCCTTGTAGGCTGCGCGAACTATCCGAAAGGAGGAGGCGAGGTAGCCCAAATAGCTGAAGAGTTCCTTAAACGCAGGTTCATCGTCCTTGCAACAGGCTGCTCAGCCATGGACTTGGCGACGACTCTTGACGAGGAGGGGCAGAATCTGTATGAACGGTTCCCCGGTGTCTTCGACGCTGGTGGTCTGGTGAACGTTGGAAGCTGTGTATCCAACTCTGCCATAACGGGTGCAACAATAAAGATTGCCAACATCTTCGCAAAGCGGCCCTTGCGAGCGAACTATGAGGAAATCGCTGACTATATTTACAATCGTGTCGGTGCAGTAGGGGTCGCCTGGGGTGCTATGAGCCAAAAGGCTGCGAGTATTGCTGCTGGATGCTGGCGTCTTGGTATTCCCGTCATAGTGGGTCCTCATGGCTCCAAGTATCGTAGGAACCTGTTGGGACGAAAGGATAAAGAAGAGGACTGGAATACACTGGATGCTCGGACTGGAGAAGATACGTACGTGGGTCCGGTGCCTGAACATCTGTTCTATGCCGCCGAGACCGTCGAGGAGGCAATAGTTATGACGGCAAAGCTGTCCATGAGGCCAAACGACACCACCAAAGGACGAGCGGTTAAGATAATTCATTACATCGACTTAAGTAAGAAGTACTACGGTACCATGCCGGACGACCTTGAGTTCTTTGTTAGGGGAGAATCGGATCTGCCCTTCACAATGAAAACGGAGCTCTTAGAGCACCTAAAGACGAAGGGCTGGGAGGATGGGAAGATAGGCATGCCAGATCCAACGCTTCTAGATCGAATGATCAGGAGAAAGAAGTAATGTCCGCGAAACTAAGACCAGGGCAGACCGCGGAGATCGCAGGCCCCAAGCATGCTATGGTTTTTCCCAACCCCGCAGTGGTGGCCTCCATGATTAATAGGGCAAAAAGACCGCTGCTTGTCATAGGCTCAAATGCTCTAGAGACCGAGACAGAGGATGGGAATCTGATCGATTATGCGATTAAGATCGGCAAAAAAGGGAACATCACTCTAGCGGCCACGGGGCACATAATCGGTGAGTTCATGAAGAGGAATGCGGAGAACGTCTATAGTATCCCATTTATGAACCTAGGGGACAGGTTAAGGGACACCAACTGGAATGGATTCGACGGTAAGGGTCAATATGACCTTGCTATCTTCGCTGGTTCTCAATACTATCTGGAATGGTTGGTACTTTCTGGTCTGAAGAATTTCGCTCCAAATCTGAGAACCATTTCTCTGGGAAATTTGTATCAGCCTAATGCCAGTTGGTCTATTGGATCTGTTAATCATTCAAAGTGGATGAGTATTCTCAAGGAGGTTGTTGAAAACATTGTTTAATAAAATTCTGATTGGAATGGATGGATCTAATCCTTCCAAAGTAGCACTAAAATATGCGGCTGACTTGGCTTTAGAGCAAGACGCTGAGTTATACGTACTTACAGTTATTCCTCCTTTGCCTCTGGTTGTATTCGATGACGGTCAATTAGACTTGAATCCAGAGATACAAGAAAAGGTTTTTGCAGATTATGAAAAACAAGTCACCAAAACCAATGATGACTTGAAGAAGACTCACCAGGGACTCAAATTGTATCCTCTTCTTAAAGAAGGAAATCCTGCAAAAAAAATCGTTGAGACTGCAAAATCAACTCAAACAGATCTAATTGTTGTTGGAAATAGAGGAACTGGAGGTATCCTCACCTGGATGCTGGGCAGCGTAAGTAGACAGGTAACTGAATCATGCACCGTACCCGTCCTAGTAGTAAAAGACCAAAAATACTGTGAGAATTAAAGTTCTATTTCAATAAAGCCTCTTTTTTTCCATACTTAATAAAAAATGTAAGGGTAGATCAATTTCTTGATCTATTGTTCTAGTTAGTCAGTGTGCATACGCTGTTGTTACCTCGACCGCCAGCTCCACGTCCGCCGTACTGGCCGCCGCTTCCCTGACCGTCACGAGACATCCTTCCGTAGCCGCCACCCTGTCCACCGACATGAGGGCCGCTCCAGAGAGGCGCATCGATTCCCCAAGACTCAAGCATCTCTGCTTTCATGTCCTGAATTTCTTCATGAGTTGCTCCAGCCTCATACATCAGCTGGGTCTCATCATACAGAGCAGTCCTCTGCTCTTCAGTAAGCTGAGACCAGAAACCCCTGCCGTTCAAAACGCCGAGAGGCCCTGTGCCTTCACATGGAAGATCGTCAGCGCTAACTGTATTCTGGGCTAGCGCGAAACCGATTCCACCCATAACTATTCCGATTACGGCCAGTAGGCCGAGGAGTGTTAGGTTTTTTCTTGTGTTCATTTCTTTCTTCACCGAGCAAAGCATCCTCAAAGGGCTTATAATGGATTTTCCAAGTTTATTCCAGAGTTATTCCCAAATCTCTATTGAATTATCCCCGAGTCGTATAGTGTTGATCGAAGACGTTTTTACGTGAAAAACGTTATCTGGGGTATATTGAAGGCTCGAACAAAGTACTTCACACATATTATCCAGTGGATGATAGGTGGGACCCGTGGAGGCTATAATCGGGCTCGGCTTATTAACGCCTTACATGAATCTCCTCAAAACGCTCATCAGTTAAGCCAGGTGCTTAACCTTGACTATAGCACTATCCGACACCACATTGAGGTCTTGGAGAAAAACGGGATGGTTACTTCACTAGGTGAAGGTTATGGTGTGATGTATTTTCCAAGCGATAACTTGCTGGATAATTATGGGTTCTTTGAGGAGATTTGGGAGAAAATTGGGAATAAGATGAAAAAGAGGGATGAGGAGAAGATGAATGATGAATGAGAATAAGACATTGATTACCATACTTGTTGGCGCGTTGGTTGTTGGTGTTATTGCGTTCTATGCTTCGCAGTATTCAAGTCATGAACCTATGGGTGAAGGGATGGGGAGGAATAGGCAGTCTGGTGACCTTGAGATATATTATTCGTTTAAGGCTGTGTTGGCTAGTGTTAACGCGTTTTTACTTGTCAGCATTTCAGTGATTTATATCAAGGTGTATAATGAGACTGGATTGGAGTTTTCACTCGGGTTGGTAATCTTTTCGTTTGCCTTGTTGTTCTATGCTTTAACGTCGAATCCGTTACTGGTTAGATACGCCGGGTTTATGGGTTCTGGTCTTGGCCCATTTGCGATGCTACCTGATTTATTCACATGCATAGCATCAATTACGTTACTCTACTTAACCAAGTGAGAGCCTGTATCCTCACTTGGGAAAGAGTAGACTTGTGAGAGTCTCCACACCTTTCATGGCTTCATTTGCCTCTAGCTGTCGTCCTTCAAGGCCTGAACGGAATACAATAGGATCATATCGTATGGTTGCCGACTCTCTGAGTCCTTCCTTTCCGAGCATATCTTTTAGAATTGGTATCAATTCGTCGGTCATTTTGTTGATGACTATATGTAATGGTTTATTGATCCTTGCTGCCTCGGTGTACAGTAGTTTAGCGATCGCCACGCCCTCAGCTGTTGGGTCCACAACAACCACGATTGCGTCAATGCCTTCCTCAATACCACGACCAAGGTGCTCGACACCTGCCTCAGTGTCTACAATGAGGTGTTCACCTTCATCAAGAACAATCCGTTTCAATAATTCCTTGGATAAGAACCCATAGGGACAAGCACAGCCCTCTCCAAACTCCTCGATCTTACCGACAGAAGCGAAACGTATTCCATCTTCTGTCAGTTTGAGATAATCCCCGGGGAGTTCACTTAGTCTTATCTTTTCATGCTCTCCAATTCCTTGTTTGAGAAGTTTCCTGCCTCCAAAAAAGTTGCCCAACGTGTCAGGTGCTTCAACGCCGAACGTCTTCGATAGCAGTCTGTTTGACTCGTCTGCATCGAGGACATACACGGTTCCCGTTTCTGCTATCTTTTTTGCGAGTAAAACACTTGTTGCAGACTTTCCTGCACCGCCTTTGCCACAAACTAGAATTTTCATTTCAAAGCTAGGACGAGCATGTTGAATAAAAACAATATGACTACCCGATTTTCCAGGCATTGTTCGCCTTTCTAGTTGGTTGGTTTAAACTGATATAATTGGTTAAAAAAATCGCGTATTTCTATTCTTCTTCCCTCGACGAATGCTTTCATGATTTTCCTACGTCCCCTTTGAACCAGACGCCAGATCGTACCCCTACTCACGCCCATCCTGTCACCTGCCTCTTGTTGATTTAAATCCTCAAGATCGAGAAGCCTCATGACCTCTATTTCAGCGGATTCAAGGTAAATTGGTTCAAGGCCATTATCAGGTTCTGGGTTGAGTGCTTTTGTCTCTATTTGATAGTTTATCTTTACTGGATTGGACTGTCTACCGTACTTCCCCCTTCTCCTTCTTCCCCGCATCATACCTCATTATGTGCAATACCACAATATTTAAATACTTCTGTGCAATAACACGGAATACAATGTGTGTAAATGCATAAAAAGAGAAAAGAGGTGAAAAAATGAGAAACGGAAAAAGAATGGGAAACCGAAACGGGCTCCGAAGACGCGGAATGGGGCATGGAAAAAACGGCAAAGGAAATTGCCGAACATATCCATGGCTGACTAGCGGCTGGAGGAGGAACCCTGAGTACAGCGACCCCTCGAAGATTCCACAAGCTCCAACAAAGGAAGAGCACAAGCAATTCCTATTGGATCAAAAGGCCATCATCGAGAATCAGCTGGAAACACTCGGTGAACCGGAAACAACACAGGACTAGGTCTAGGGAATGAAGTTGATAGCTATCCCTACCCAGGATCATTCGGGTTGGCATAAAAAAATAGCTGAGGTCCTGTCCATGGCTGAAACTATGACGATGGTCACCATTGAAAATGGTGAGCCAGAGGTACAAGAGGTCCTTGTCAACCCTTTTTTAACTATTCAAGGATCTGGCCCGCTGTTTACTCAGTATCTATATGATCGAAAAGTATCAGTAGTGATCATAAAAGATGCTGAGCCTCGCGCGTGTGAAATCACTGGATCCCCAACATATTCTTAAGTTATAGGTGCAAACGTTATCTATGTCTGCGGGTTTTGACCTTCAAGGATATATTAATGAATTAGAAGAAATTCGCGAAAAGTATGGAATTGATAAAGGATATTTTTACGTTCCAGACTCCATTCAATTCAAAGTTGATAGGATAAGTAAAGAAAACTTAACTGTGCACTACTCAGAAACGTTTAGTTATCTTCCTGACGTACTTCTTCAACACGCCTTGACTGTTGCAATAAACATGCTTTCAATGATGGGAATTCCAAGAGAGAATATATCTAAGATTCCTAAGGGAGTGGCGGTTACATTATCTGGTGATGCAAGATTTCTGATGGTACCACTTATTGAGGTACTTATCCAGAGCCCCTATCTTGTTAAAGATATTCAACTCATTGCAGATAAAATGGTCTCCCAAGTGAATATCATTCAAAGATTGAATGAAATGACATGGAATTATAACCCGAAAATACTTGAATCCATTAGAAAACTCGGAGAGGTACTACTCAAACACCCAGAGCTAAATGATAAGTTCAAAGAACTTGCGGAAAAATATCAAGCAGATACATTAGAAGTTTAATCATTTTGCTCCACATGGCGCGCGCGTCCTCGTCCATGTGTCCTGACTATTTAGCGTGTTTTCCTCTGTATGTGTGCGTGTGTGTTGGAAGACGATCTCTTACCATCCAATAGAGTTTCTCCCCCATATAGCCTCCAAACACCGCACCTGAGATAAATGATAGACCATACATCAACACAAAAGCGCTCATTGGGAATTGTTTCCCTAGAAAAAACTGGATAAACATAACGTTACTGACAGCTGATAACCCGCATCCAAGAATCACTGCGATTGATCCGTATCCAATCGTATAAAGAACAACGTCAATTATCGCTCCTTGAACTACGCTCATGAATATCACAGGTAACCCATGAAAACTGAATAAAACCGCTTCAACAAGCCCCTTCACTGCGCCTGTCAATGTCGCTGCTCCTGGTCGTTTCAAATAGAGAGCGGTGAATACTAACATAATGAGGTGGAGACCCGCAAGTATCTGCCCTGTACCAAGAGGTAGGAAAGGGATTGTTTTCATGTAGTTGCTTATGTGTCCGATAGGAACGCTTGTGATGGCAGCTAATGCACTGAATACTATGATTGTGGAAAGTTGTCGAGTAGTAAAGTTCCTGCCCATTGCTGAACAAGAAACGAGTCATAGTATATGACCCTTGTCGCACATCATTGTACACCAAGCGCTCTTCTAACCTTCCTATGAATATTTTTGATCGCCATCAAAATATAGATTTAAAGACTCATCACAGCAATTTCTTCACACGATGACGTCCCAAGTGTTCATTGTTCATGGAGGGATCGCCTCGGGGAAAACCCGAAGGGGTGAGCAGATTACCAATTTGGCGAAAGTTAACGGGTACGATGTTCGTGGAATTCTTAGTCAGAGAGTAATGAGGGGTACGGAAACTATTGGGTACGATATGGTTGATCTTGAGAGTAGAAAAACGAGGTCGTTGGTGTGCCGGGGGACAGAGGTACAAGGGGATGAATGGAAGTTTTTGAGGGGATCGTTCCTCTATAATGAGGAGAGCTTCAAGGAGGCAAACAGATTGCTTGGTGAAGCCTCCGAGTGCATGAATGACAATACCCTTGTGGTGGTTGATGAGTACGGTCACCTTGAGGCAAGGGGTTTTGGTATCTACTCCGGACTAAGAATGGTCATAGATTCATTGGAGTCTGGTGGTAAACTTCTGATTCTTTGTAGGACGGATAAAATCGATGATGTACTCGGGCTTTTCACGCAATCCGAGACTCGTTTACTGGTCCTTGATGCAGCTCAGAATGATTTCATGGAGATTCTAGTAGATTTTTTTAATAATGCACGCAAAATCTAACCCTTTCTCCCTATAATATTTTTACGAGGTACATTAAAAACCCCCCGAGACACATCAACCCAAGCTGCACCAGTCCCTTTACCACTTCTTTCTGATCTCTGAGCTCAGGTACAAGGTCTGAACCCGCAATGTAAACAAAGTTTCCGGCAGCAAAGGGAAGCAGGAACCCCGTTATACCCTCTGTGTAGCCTCGGAGATATAGAGCAACCAAAGCACCCAAAACAGAAGTCAAAGCAGAAGCAAGGTTAAACAATAATGCCTTCCTAGGCTTGAACCCAGCGTAAAGAAGCACACCGAAATCCCCTAATTCCTGCGGGATCTCATGAAGAATAACCGCCAAAGTAGTAGACACTCCCAGTGTCACCGAGTTCATGTATGCGCCGCTGATAATAAGGCCGTCAATAAAGTTATGCACAGCGTCTCCGATGAGGTTCACGTACGCAAAGGTATGCGGGTGATCTTCCGAAGTAGGTATATGACAGTGTCTCCAACCAATAACCATCTCAAGTAGGTAGGAAGCTAAAACCCCGGAGAGTATGTACAGAGACACGCTACCAGCGGGAAACTCCGCGTAGGATTCTGGAATCAGGTGAAGGAATGCCCCACCTAACAATCCACCTGCGCTTAATGCCACCAACCCCATAAGCTTATTTTTCCCTAGTTCACCGTCGATGAAAAGCACCAATACCCCGATAAGACTGAAAAGACTAACCAGTAAAACGCTGAGAATAGGGTAAACCCAAACTTCGACCACTATAGTACGCCAGCGTAAGAATGAAAAACAGTCCAAGCTTTTACACGTATCGATAATGTGTGCGCGTAAACTTTATTCGGTCTCCGTCCTAATATTGAATATGGCCTGTGGAAGTTGTAATGGAAAAGGATGTTGTAGCTCAGAGGAAAAAGAGACCAATATTTCCCAAGTAAAACATGACTCACTTTTCATCAATTTCAAGGTATTCCCAATAAACTCCAATATCACAGTATTCACTCTGTCAACCTAGAAGGCAATTCTTCGAATTGTAGTTATCTCAGTGAATCAAATTCCCATTTCATTCACGAATTACTTCCTTCAATATATTCTTCTTAAAAGAGGGACGCTATTGTCGTCTCGTCGGGATGTTACTACAGTAACAGCCTTCCTTGTTATGATCATGACCGCAAGATGGACATCTATCTGCATCCCAGCCATCACGTTGGGCAGCCCAACGTATCAACGGTAATATAGCCTCCCTGAACTCAAGACCTGCGTCAGTAAGCCTATACTCTACCCGTGGAGGGATCTCATTGAAACTCTCACGGCTCACAAGACCCTCTTCACTCAACCGAGACAATGTATCGCTAAGAGACTTTGGGCTGATTCCCTTGAGCCTCGATTGCAGGTCCTTGAAACGTTGAACCCCAAAGTTACCCAACGAATTCACAATGAGAAGCGCCCATTTCTTACTGATTATATCGATCACTCCTTTAACGGGGCAGAAGCATATTTGTTCCATTACTATACTCTCCAATAGCAACTATTATGCTATTAACTTGATAGTATAAATACTTTAATTCTGGTAATAAATCGTGGTATGAAAATGCATAAACAAGGATGCGACGGCAGCTGCGGTTGCCATGGAAGAAAACATCTAACAAAGGAAGAGAAGAAAGCTATGCTTCAGCACAAGGCTGAGTGTCTTGGGAAGGAGTTAGAGGGAATTAAAGAGGAATTACAGGAACTAGACAAATAGAAAGAAGCCGAGCACGCATACACGTATCGCAGGGTAAGGGAATGGAAAACTCAATCACTGTTGAGGAGCTCACAAAAGAATACAACGGAAAACTTGCTCTCGACGACGTATCCTTCGATGTAAAAAAGGGCGAAGTATTCGGCTACCTTGGACCCAATGGCGCCGGAAAATCCACCACGATAAAGATACTATCCGGACTCATAGAACAAACAAGCGGAAACGCAATTATTGACGGCCTCGATATCCGACGAGAAAGAGTTGAAATCAAGAAAAGAATCGGAGTAGTACCCGAGACATCAAACCTATACCCCGAACTCAGCGTCCACGAGAACCTATTATTCGTCTCAAAGCTTTACCATGTACCTCAGGCAACAAGGGAAGAAAAAATCAGCGAACTCCTCACCATTTTCAATCTCAAGGAGTACAAGAACCTGGGCTTCGGTAAACTCAGCAAAGGCCTAAGACGCAGAACCGTATTAGCGGCAGCTCTCGTACACGATCCGGATATTCTTTTTCTGGACGAGCCCACCAGTGGCTTGGACGTTGTGAGTGCGAGGAACCTCCGAAGAATGATCAGGAACTTCAAAGAGAAGGACATCACGGTCTTCCTTACAACCCACTACATAGCGGAGGCAGGAGAGCTCTGTGACAGGATCGCGATCCTCGTCAACGGTAAAATAATTAAAATCGATACTCCTAGAGCCATTGAAGAGTCCGTTCAGGAGACCCCAATTCTCGAAGTATCCATTGAATCATCAAAACCAATTCATGAAAACATCTTTGATGCTCTTTCAGGTAAAGTACTCATCCAAGGTGAGAAAATCAGGATACACACACGCAGTGTTTCCGAGACCATATCAACTCTATCCCGGTTATCTGAGGAACAAGAGTTCAAGATCACGGAACTAAATACGTTAAAGCCCAGCATGGAGGACGCATTCATCAAGCTGACAGGGCTCTCCTCTGATCAGATGAGTGTAGACAAGGAGAGTAAACGATGACTCTCCAAGACGAGCTTGAAGGATTAATGGCCATAATCGAGAAGGACCTCAAAGCCTACTACTTCAAACCACCAAACATCAGCTGGGGCATCCTCTTCCCGTTAGTCTTGGCTTTATCATTCAGCCTACGAAACCCCGAGGGGCTCATTGAACTAGCTCCAGGTCTCATAGCCATGGCTGTCTTATTCGGAACAACCAGCATGGAGGCAATCGTGATCACATTCGAGAAAAGAGTCGGAGCCCTTGAGAGGCTTTTCTTAGCACCCATCAGTCTGTCAACCATCATGTTGTCAAAGATACTGGGTGGCACCATCTTCGGGATAGTCATCTCCACAGTCATGACTCTGCTGACCACACTACTCATTGGCGCCCGTATAACCAACATACTAGGCTTCATAATCTTACTGATACTGACCGCTCTTGTTCACTCCGCGTTAGGTGCGCTGGTTGCTGTCTCCGTGAAGGAGGTGTTTGAGGCCCAGACTCTTAGTAACTATTTCCGGTTTCCTATGATTTTCCTTTGTGGGATCTTTATTCCATTGGAGAAGATGCCTGTTGTTTTACGGTCCTTGGCAATGGTGTTGCCTTTGACTTATTCTGTGGATGGGTTCAGGGTTTTAATGGGAACTGGAGGCAGTATACTGTTTGAGATCGCAGTCCTGAGCCTGTATACGGTACTGTTGATTACATTATCCGTGCGTTTACTGAAAAAGAACCTGTAAAAGGCGTGTGTCCACGCTCTCTCTTCAATTGGAGCGCGCACGCTAATTATAGGAATAACCTTGTTTCTGTTTGGAGTTCAATAAAAAACGCTTTACAGAATATGCTCGATTTCTAACTTGGGACATAATGTCTGTCAATAATTAATTCCGCTATATCCGCTGTGTGATTACTAATTCGATTGATATTTTCAAGAATAGAATGACACAAGATAACGATTTGTTTCTCATTCTCATCATGTGGAAGCTCCTGCAACGTATTGTCAAGAAACTTGTTCTGGTCAGCATAATCTATTATCGCTCCAGTGTCTACTAATGAGTCTGAGAAAAATGTGTCAACTGACCGGTTGTAGAAATCAAAGGAAATTATCGCTGAGTCTACCAAAGATTGAAACATCGTTTCTGGGATCGAAGACCGGTGTTCATAGAGCTCAATAATGGACTCTGCGATGCTTGTCAAAGAATCGGCGACATACTCAATTCGATTGATTAGCATATGGTAATCAAAACAATCGCTCATTGAAACCTGTAGCTTACTTGCTAGGGATGGGTTGTTTACTGCGGTTCTCAACAATCGTGTGAGGAAGAACATGAACTGGTCAACGTCTTCTTCCAGGGAGATGACAGAGTTGGCCAGGTCTATATCCCATTCCCTCATGGAGATTATCACATCTTTTGCCATTGAGTTGGTGATTATGTGCATTCTCTCGATGCCTGACGTTACTGAGGCAAGAGACTCGTCCATGAACGCTTGTAGTGTGACATGGTTTGCATGGGACTCATAGATTCTCATGTACAGTGATTTAACAATGGAGCGGATGCCATCCTGTTGTTCGCGTGAAAAATTTTTTCCAGATTTTAATATGATTGTATCATAGCCGTTTAGATAACATCCAATGATTTTTCGTTGAGTTGTTTTTACATCTTCGTTGACGTTAATAGGAAGGATGACCTCGTTCTGTTTTTCCTTGAAATCAAATTCGGGATGAATAATTAGAGATCCATCTCCTTGTATCTTGATTGAGACCTCATCTCCGCCTTGAAGTTTATTCATCTTTGTCCAGTTTTTTGGAAGAGTAACAATCAAGGAATATTTGCCGAGTGTTGAAATTTTTCTACGTTCCATATTTGATAAACTTCGTTTACATGGTTAATACTTTCTATTTTGACTAACATTCTTTCATATCAGTATGTAAGAGTATTAATGATACTGGCTGAAGGCATATACTGTTGTTTTAGATACGTTACCTCGGAGAAAGAAAAATGTACAAAACAATCCTCGTAGCAACAGACGGATCAGAACTTGCACAACATGCAGTTGAGTTCGCAGCAATCTCAGCTGAAAAATGGGGTGCAAACCTGCTTGTCCTGACAGTTGTGCCCCCGCCTACAGCAATGTACGCAGGTATGGGCGGATATGATAACGCTTTCACCGCTGAGCACGAAAAAGCCCTCATGTCATACCACGTAGGCGTTCTTGAAGATGCTAAGAAATCGCTGAAAGAAAAATATCCAAAACTCACTGTGTCCACTCAGCTCAAAAAGGGATATGTTGCCAAGAAAATACTGAAAGCTTCTGAGGAAACTGAGGTTGACCTTATCGTTATTGGGAGTAGGGGTCTCGGTGGATTGACTGGGTGGTTTCTAGGTAGCGTAACCAACCATGTTGTGAATCATTGTACAAAACCGATTTTGGTAGTGAAATAAAGGAGGTGAAATGTGAGAATGATGTTTAAATGTAAAAAGTGTGGAACGGTCTATACTCCTGGAAAGTTCGTTGCTGACTGCCCAGAATGTGGAAGCACTGATGTGGAAGTAATCTACGATCAGGCCTATACCCAACCCGAAATAGCACCACAACCTGACTAACTATCTTTTTTTTAAAGACGTCCTCGGTCATATGTCCTACGCGCGCTTGGGGAGATAATCATTAGAAATGAAGCGGAGTTTGACCGACGTTATTATTTTGTGTCTTTTGACCAAGTTAAAGCATCTACTTTACAGGCTTGTATACATTCGCTGCAAGCATAACAATCATTGTGGAATCTATTTTCTTGATAGAAATCCCCCATTGCACCCGTTGGGCATGCTTTGACACATTGCATACAATTAACACAGGCCTCTCTGTCTACCCTAGGTCTATAGAAGCTAAACTGCTCAGCAACCAATCCCGCTAAGCCGAAAGGACAAAAGAACCTGCACCATGGCCTATAGAACACAACGCTAGCCAACGCTATTCCTAATACTGTTACACCACTGATTGTCGTCAGGGATAACTGGAATACCCCAAATGGGTCCAGTAACCCGAGAATATTTAACCCCGATAAGAATAGCAGCCCCACGAATAAGCTGAAAAATATAACCCTGGTCCATAAAGTCACCTTCTTAGAGACATTGATCTTTCGAGACGGAATGTGGTAAAACGCGTCTTGGAGCAAGCCTAACTGGCATCCCCATCCACATATACTGCGATTAGAAACCACAACAAGGCCCAGCATCAGCGACAGCATTACAAGTGAAAGCTGAAGCGGTACAGGTACTTCAGCGCCTTTCAAGTTCAGCACGAAGTTTCCTAGTAGAGACATGGGGTTCGGGTTCAATGGACTGAGTTGGCCGAATAGGAATCCGAATACGGCTATGCCTGCAATTAGGAACATTAACCTGTTTCTGCTGGTTATTTTTCCTCTCTTCAATAGTAAGGTGGTTGTCGCTATTGTTAGTATCCAGAGACCAAGTTTTATCAGTAATGCGGGGTTTATCATTTTCTAATCCTCTTATATGACACTTCGTCATATGAGTTGTCTGGAGAAAAATATAAACATATGCCAAAACGTCATACCTAATATGAGGCTTATCACTCTACGATTAGAGCGCATACTCAAAGAATTGATACAGAAATTAGCCGACGATGCACAGAAAAGTTTGAGTGAAATTGTAAGGGACCTCATTGACCTTAGTATAGGTTATCATCAGGAGGCGCCTATCACCATGCAAGGAGCATTTGGTATTTCTCGATCCTTCAGTAAACTTAGTTATGGTGACGAAGGAACCAGAATGAGTTTGTACTTGGAAAAAGAACAGATAGAAGCCGTAGTAGGTACATTTGAGAACACTGAGAATGGTTCAATTAGGGAAGCCATTAGATTAGGGTTTATTATGCTTCACGCTGATTCTGTCAAATTTAAAAACCCTTACGCTGAGATCCAGCCTTTCATTGCATTCAAAATCAAGAATCTAAAAAACCATCGTGCACAAAAAGCTCAAGAAAACCTGAGAAAAATCAAACAAGTCTATAATAACCGCCAAACAGTCTAATTTTTTATGAAAACCATTCACATCGATAAAGCAGAGGTGGTCAAGAATCCCCATGGTGTAAAATCCCAGAAACTTTACAAATCTGGGCATGCGTCCGTAATGCAACTCACTCTGAAACCAGGTGAAAAACTCAGACAGCACATTACACCCGTTGATGTCGTCTTCTATGTGCTTGAAGGCAAAGGTATTGTAGAGATTGGTGAAGAGAAAAAGGAGGTTATCAAGGATACTATGGTTGATAGTCCTAAGGGTATAATGCACTGCTGGTATAATGAAAGTGATGCCCTGCTCAGATTCCTCGTCATAAAAGTACCATTCCCAACTGAGCCAACACAGTTTCTAACATGAATCCAACCTCTTTCCATTACCCCTGCTTTGATTTTATGGGGGAAGGTCTCTTTGTAGTCCTCTCAGGGATAAATATGTGCGTGGAGTTACGTCAATCACCCCAGGGGAACAGAATAGCGTAGTACTGGGCGAAATCCTCGACATAATACAATAAACTCAAAACTGGGGATATCGCAAACTTTAGGTAAAACTGTGGCTTGTTTGAATATTCTATAAAAATAACAATCTGTGACCACCGATGATGAGTGTATCAGGTGAGTCAACATTATATCCCCCCTGCGCGCGCACCTCATAAACGAATCAAAATAACGGATCCGAGCCCCTCACCTCTCGCTGAACGAGGATAATGAATACAATTAGAATAAAAGATGTGGCGCAGCTGATGGGATTCGAACCCATGAGGCTCAAAGGCCACTGGTTTTCGAGACCAGCACGATAACCGCTCTGTCACAGCTGCTCGCAAAGATGAGGTGCATACCCCTTTTAGGGCTATCGCCTAGAAGATGAGGCTCAGCTGGTCGAACAGCAGGATACCAAGCAGGTAGATGACAATGATAGATACACCCTCATCAACAGTCAGTTTACCGTCGTCCACGATGCTTTTCAACAATATCCACAAAGTCACCGCTATGGCCATGAACTGATACAGCACATACCCGTCCAGATAGACAGGCACCAGCAGCGCCACTATGGGGAAGATGAGCATGATGCTCTGTACAATCCCTGAGAGGAGGTTTGAGACACCAAGCTCAACGTGGCCCTTGCGGGCCCCGATCAACGCCATACCATGTTCCGGGACGCTGCCGGCGAAACCGATGAGGGTTGCTGCAAACACCACGTTCAGGTGCAGGACATGCACGAAGAACTCAGAGCTGCCTGCGATGAGCTCAGCGGCTATCACGGTCCCGACAAGCCCCAGGACGATGGGCTTGACGAAAGCCAATGATCTTTCCTTCTCGTGGATGTGCGCTTGGTGTTCCTGGTGCCCACCCCTGCCACCCCTGGCGACGAAGAATAGGTAACCCGCGTACGCCAGGAGCATGAAGACCGGGATCTCCCACGGGAGCAGCGGGGGGCCGGTCTCACTGTTAAGGGTCAGTATAATGCCCGTCCCGAACACGATAACACTGAACCCGATGGCCAGCCTTATCACCTCCACATCGTTCTCAAGCGCCTTTTTGGGTATTTCGATGCTTCCCCCTTTCCAGGTGAGCATTATTACCAGTATCCCAAGGAGCAGTCCGTTGAATGCTGAGGCAAGGAGGACCGAGAGTATGGCCACGTCCTTGAGCTGGGGCGAATAAATCATGAACATGGTCATGATCATCTCTGGCAGGTTGGATGTCAGGCTGGAGAGGATACCAGTAACGTGACTTGAGAGCCCCGTGTACTCGCTGAACTCCTGAAGCCCCTCCACCATGGGCTCACCGATCATTATGACTATGACAAGCCCGATAACCATGCCCAGGATACTGAAGGGAAGGGTCTCGGGGCCCAGCAGGTACAGAGCGAGACCGAAGACGAGAACAGATACAGTTGATTTGACGTTCAAGGCGACCACTGAATGTTTGAAATCCCGTCATCTAGTTTAAAAAATAATCGGGGGAAGCTAGCTCTCGTCAGATAGCTTTCGCAGTCCTTCCCAGCCCTCACGGTCCTTGGTCGTGACCACGTCAAGCGCCTCCTTGCTGCTGGACAGCTTCGGTCTGTAAGTGCCCGTCCTTTTGAGCAGGTACTCAGCCGCCCTCAACAGTTTACCGTTCAAGTCGCTATCTGCCAGGTCTGCAACAGATACAATCAATGCTTCAACCGTCTTTGGCCTCGTTGGGCCAACGTCACCGTGGTGACTTGCAACAACATGGACGACCTCAAGCGGGAACTTGCGTTTCATCATCTCACCCACCATGAGTGTGAGATGGTCCACCTTCCCACCGAAATCACTGGTCCTGTACCCTCCCTCGCCGCGCTCTTCGTAGCAGTAACACTTCATCACGTCGTGGAGGATAGCCCCCGCGAGCACTGTGTCACGCTCCACGGTGCCCCCGTAGAGAGATTCCACGAGATCAGAAAGCGTCAACGAGAGTTTCGTGACACCCAGAGTGTGCTGCAATAGCCCTCCGTCATAGCTATGATGCTGGAAAGCCCCAGCTGGGCAGACTTCAAGAGGTAATGCCGGTGCATCTACGTCACTGGGAGGGTTCTTGAGGAAGAGATTTACCTTTTCCCGGAGTCCCTCACTCTCTATCCGGCCCACTAGTTCAAAAATTTCGTCCAGCATGTTCTCACCGTTGGATGAATCTATTGAACTGGATTCGTAGAAACTTAAACCCATCGTTGGACAATGCTTAATATATCGGTGAAGGTTTTGGAGCCGAGAGGAGGAGAGGGAATGAGCGGGTACGATTCCAGAATATACGCTCTGATGCTAGCGGCCACCACCTTCGTCCTGAACTTTACACTAATTCAACCCATATACAGCCTGTTTCTCACAAGCAGGGGTATCACCGTTGTCCAGCTGGGTATCCTGCTAAGCATCCAGAGCTTTATCCCATTAATACTCAGGATCCCATTGAGTGGTGTCGCAGAGAGGATTGGCAGGCTCCGTACCATGATTATCGGATTGTTCGTCTCTGGGGTAGCTTCTGTGTTCTTCATCTATGCAAGGACATACACCCATTTCCTGCTCGCCATCGCGGTGAGCAGCTTCACATCCAGCAGCTTCAACCAGACCGCCATGTCCACCGTAAGCGATGCGGCTCCACCCGAAAGGCAGGGTGACGCCATGGGCAGATATCTCACATTTCTCGGACTCGGTATGCTTATCGGCCCAGCCGCCTGCTCAAGGCTCGTAGAATCAATCGGATACACCGGCCTTTTCTGGCTGTCAGCAATAGTTCCGCTGTTCGGGATAGCGCTGCTTGTCTTCATGGCACCCACCAATATCCGGGAAAGGGAGACGAGGATCAGGGAGAAGCCAACGATCAGCACCGCGGATTCCATGAAGATGATTCTCAGGAACAGAAACGTCCTGCTCCTTAGCTACTGCAGGGCAAGTTTCAGCGCAGCCCAGAGCCTTTTCTTGGCACTTTTCAGCATATACGCGGTCCAGCAGCTGGGTTTCAGCGAGTCCGTGGTAGCTATGCTGTTCACCGTAAGAGGGTTCGCCAACATGCTTTCACGTTATCCTGCCGGAAGTGTCAGCGACAGGATAGGAAGAAAGCCACTGATGCTGGGTGCATACGGGTTGCTCGTAGTATCGTTCTCCATGATAGCCTACACGAAAAGCGTGTTGATGCTTGGAATGGCGTTGGGGCTGTATGGCATATGCTGGGGGACGAGGGCGGTATCCGAGTGGGCCTTCCTCACGGACCTGGTTGAGCCCGAGATAAAGACAATAAGCATCTCGTACCTAGCCAGCGTGTTCAGCCTCGGCTCTACCCTGGGAAGCATCGCATCAGGGATATTGACACTTTATCTTCCCTATAGCACGATATTTCTAATCGGGGCAGCGTTAAACCTTGGCTCGATACCAGCAATCCTGGCTATGAAGAAGGATTCCTAAAGCTCTCCATCTTCTCCACGATAGCAGCGTATGCCTCTTCAGGATCGTATATTCCTTGAACCATGCTCTCAAATGGGCAATAAATAACACCGTTCTTCATCTTGATATGAAGTACCTCCTCGCGGTAGCTGAACTTCAGATGGTAGGCATCAAGGACCTGTTTACCTGGGGTGCTGACAATGTTTGTGATTGCCTCCGCTGCTTTGCTATAGATAACTAGGAAAGCTGCCGCCCTTCCTAGAATTTTATCCACCATCAAAGTGCCCTCCAGGGCGCCTCCATGCTCGTCGATGGCTTTGAGGTGTGGCCGGATACCGCCAAGGGCGCTCTCGAATAATAATTCCCCTTCCTTGTAGATCATCAGGCTGTTCCCGGATTTCTCCAGCATGTCTAGGTACTTGTTCATGAGATCGCATGATGATGGAATCGGCTGTTTTTATTGGTTGTTTATGAGGCACCTGACTCTTGGGCACATATGGCTTATGATGACGCATGAGTAGCAATGAACCAGGTACTAGTTAGTGATCTCGATGATCCTGCTACTAACGTATATCGTCGTAGCCTCAAGCGAGGCGGTTCTAGACCAGTATTATCGTCACTCGCCGTTCGAAAGGCGGGACCTAGCGTTCACTCTGAGAAAAAAGTATCAAGAGATCATAGCCCAGCTCAGGTAACAGGTTGCTACAACGTAACCCACCCCGTTTCTGAAGTACTCAATGTAGAGGTATTCCGGAATAACGTAAGAACACTAGATATTATCATATCAGCGGTGCTGAGGTTGAACCCGATTCCCAACCCCGATGAACGGGCTTGGGAAAATGAGGGTTATTAACCGTCAAAAGATCGAGTTGATGACTAGTGCTCAGTTTAGTACTCTGTTTGCGTTATCTTCCATGCTTGGTTCTTGGCAACATCTATATCGGGGGAAATATGAACAAGCCTCATGCATGAATGGGCACTTGCCGAGGGCGTAATCACCACGGCACAGAAGTTCGCTGAGGAGAACGGCCTCAACAAGGTTACTGAGGTAGTTATCATGATAGGAGAGCTACAGCAAATTGACCATGATGTCCTGGAGTTCACCTTCGAGCAGCTAAAGACGGAGCTTTTCAAGGACGCTAAGTTCGTACTCAAGACGCAGCCAGCAAAGTTCAAGTGCCGGGTGTGCGGCAACGAGTGGGACTTCAAGGCACAGGGATTGACAGAGGACATATCAGAGGCAATCCACTTCGTCCCGGAGATGGCCCACGTATACGTCAAGTGCACCCATTGCGAGAGCCCGGACTTTGAGGTGACCCAAGGCAGGGGCGTCTGGCTAGCGACCATCAAGGGAGAAAAGGACGATGAGTGACCCAAGGCTCGCCGTTATAGAGCGCAGGTTCGATAAGGTAGGGAAGGTAATCGCCGTCAGCAGTGGCAAGGGAGGAGTTGGGAAGAGCATGGTAGCTACCAGTCTTGCGCTGAACCTTCGGGATAAAGGATTCAAGGTCGGTTTACTTGACCTGGACTTTACGAGTCCAGCCACACACGTCATACTC
Organism: Candidatus Bathyarchaeota archaeon; assembly: GCA_018652685.1. GTDB lineage: Archaea > Thermoproteota > Bathyarchaeia > TCS64 > TCS64 > RBG-16-57-9. The sequence continues at coordinate 23,525 of JABIBQ010000079.1, read as the reverse complement.
GGCGTCGAGGGTCTATACCCCAAGGAGGAGAACGGCATAATCCCGCCGGTCGCCCACGGCATCGGATACATGAGCATAACCCACTACAGCCTGGACGAGCCTGCCCCGCTGAGGGGTGTGGATGTCTCCAACGCCATCATCGAGCTCCTTGCCATCATCAGGTGGGGGGAGCTGGACTACCTCGTGATCGATATGCCCCCAGGCATAGGTGACGCAACACTTGACACCATCAGGCTGGTCCCAAAGCTTGAGTTCGTGGTTATAACAACCCCAAGCAAGGTTGCCTACCAATCGGTCCGCAGGCTCCTGATATTGTTCAAGAACCTCGGCATCAACGTCCGGGGTGTAATAGAGAACATGGTGATGAAGCCAGGGGATTATGTCAGGTCAGAGCTGGTCAAGATCGAGATCGATTACATTGGCGCCCTGGACTACAGTGAGGAGCTTGAGGAGGCCATCGGCGACCCGGCCATACTTTCTGAGACCAGTTTCTACAAGAAGATCGGGAAATTAATCCCCAAGATCATCTGACTGGATTTCGATATATCTCCGTTTCCCACCTAAAGGTGAAGCAGAGCTGGTGACCGTCGTAATTACACGCCTCGATGGGCTGAAAAATATATTTTATCTATAATACCTGAGATGGAAACCAGAATTATTCCCTTATGTCAGGTTACTTGACACAAGATTAGATCGACTATTTACTCGAGCATGGAAAAACCTAGGGCGATTTAAGAAATATTCCATAAATATTACTCCTTGAGTTGGGAGGCCACGAGGAACGCGACCGCGGCTAGCCCCGCGAAGAAGTAGAAGACACTGTTCAGTCCATAGTTTGACGCAAGCCATCCGCCGATGGCAGGCGTGAAAAAACCGATCCCGTACTTCAGCGTAAAGTTGACGCCATAGGTCACCCCCACGGTGTCCTTGGAGGCGATGTCCCCCAGTAGGGCGTTCATAGGGCTCTGAGTGATGAAGAAAGTGAACCCCAATAAAACTACGAGAATCACCATCAAGCTCACGATATTGGGTGAATAGATCAGGGCAAGCAGGCTGAGAGCGAAACCGGAGTAACCGAACAGTAATAGCTTCTTTCTGCCAATCCTGTCGCTCATCTCACCGCCGACAATCTGGGCAAAGGCACCTACCGTATATTTCAGGGTGCTCAGGCCGCCCGCCAGAATCAGGGGCATCACCTTCTCCTCATTGAGGTACACCATGATGAAGCTGGAAACCCCATTCCAGAGCATACCGCTGAGGACGACGATTCCCAACGTAAGGATTAGTTTAGTTTTGTCTGTCGAACCGAACATCTTCTTTATGGTGGCAACGGGTCCCTTGTGCCCTCCCTCGGGTATCTTAAAGGGTATATCCTTGATCACAGCCAAATCGATGGCGGCCATGATCAGTCCGATTACCCCCCAGATGATGAATGTCATTCTCCAACCGAACCTTGCCCCCAGTAGGCTAGATGTCAGGAAACTGATTGCCATCCCCATATCTCCGCCGAGACCCTGGAAGCCCATGTATCGACCACGCATCTCGTCTGATGCCAAACTCATATGGGCATAACCGCATGGGTGATAGAGGCTGGCGCCAGTGCCCAGGATAATAAGCGCAATTGCTGTGATAGTAATGTTTGGAGATAATCCTATGAGTATTGATGCCCCTCCGCACAGTATCATGCTGCCTGTGATGAGTAGTTTCTTGCTGACCCTATCCGCGAGGAAGCCAACGGGTAGGCTGAACCAACCGTAAAACAGGGAAACGAGTGATGCCAGCATCCCGATGGTAGCTATATCGCCCAGCTCTCCGCCTAAGATGGGTATCATCGCGGGTAGTAGCACGAGGTACGCGTGCATTATTCCGTGGCTGCTTGAGATCGCTATGATGCTTCTGTCCTGAGTGTCCATGGTTCATCCCTTTAATGTCCTTTGTAGATTACGTCTTCGTATTTAATCCTTGACGACTCGGGTGGTTCCATTGTGTCCCCTCGCCCGTCAAAGTTTTAATGGAGATACCCCTATTGTATATTTGATCAAAGTGTCCGCTTCCAAGCTACGAAATAAAATCGGTGTCCTACTTCTAGACAAGCCCTTATCGTTGAAAGAGGTGGCCGAGATCCTTGAGATCAAGGAAAAGAAATCATACAGCCTACTCAAGAACATGTTCCAGAAGGACAGGGTTATAGGCTTCAAGGACACGGACGGCCTGAGAAGGTACAGGATCACAGAAGAGGAGAAGGAAAAGGCCCTCAAGAGGAAGGCTAGGGAAGACAAGAAGGCCGCCAAAGCGGCGAAGAAAGCTTAACTCACACGCCCGACAAGATATTTTTATTGGACCTGCAGACAGTTAACCCATGCCTAGTTACGGTATAAACCACGAATCAGGTGCGTTGAAGCGTGTCATGGTTCACCACCCGGGAAAGGAGCTGGAGCTCGCAAACGCCAACCCCGTTGCGCACCACTTCGATATGCCGGTGGACATCAAACGGTTCATCAGCGACCACCAGGAGCTCGTGGACGCGTTAAAGGACGCGGGAGTAGAAGTCCTGCTAATAAGAGACCTCATCGCAGACAATAAGGAGATACTTGAGCAGAGCTACCAGGCTCCGAACCTGGTTTTCGTCAGGGATAGCAGCACGATGACCAACGACGGTGCTTTCCTGTTCAGGATGGGGCTGCCGTCCAGAAGGGTCGAGACACCAGTCATAAGGGCCGCCCACGAGGCAAACGGCGTCCCCACCGCGTTGAAGATGGAAGAGCCGGAAACCTTCGAGGGAGGTGGCTTTGCCGTCCTTGAGGGAAAGACAGCGGTGGCTGGCCTCTGTGACAGGACCACCCAGGGAGCACTAGACCAGATGGGCGATTACATGCTAGAGAGCAGGCTCAGCGATCTCTGGATCACGATAAAGATGCCGAAGGGCATCGTCCATATCGACGGAGAGTTCTGTGAGCTACCGGGGAAGGTGGCGCTGACTCACCCCGAGGTAGTTAATGAACTGCCCACGACGTTCAGAACGAGGGAGGAGACATGGGAGGGTAGCTTCGTTGACTGGCTCAGGGAGGACGGCTGGGATATCCTAGAGATTACGGACCAGGAGTGCTTCGATATGGCGGCCAACTTTGTCACCATCGACAAAGACCTCGCGTTCCATTACACTGGAAACCCTAGGGTCATGAAGGAGGTCAACGAGAGGGGCATCGAAGTGGTGCAGATCCCCGGCGAGGAGATGCGCAAGGGCATGGGCGGCATCCACTGCATGACCTGCCCAGTTCTCCGCGTCTAGGGTCACCCCCCATCACCATCTTATTTTTCGGATATGCCTGAGTTGCCACGCCTTTCAGGTTTCCGAGGTGATAACAGTGGGCCGTAAATTCTGGGAAAATAAGTTTTAGCAGGGTTCATGTGTCAAGTAACCTGAAATAAGGGAAAAAGTTGGTTCCCGTCATTGATAATATCGAAAAAAATATTTCTGAGGCGCTGATGTGTGACCGCGGTACCTACAGGTCGTTAGTCTGGATTTTTTTTGGTTTCGGGTGGCAGGCGCAGGCACCGGGTGTGAACGAGTAAGATAGGGAATGCTAGGTTGAATAATACGGTCAAAACAACGTGGATGATACTTTGTTTAATCCTCGTCACCGTAGATTAGGCGAAGGTCCTCGAAACTGAGCTTCTCGCCGCGGCCCATCTTATCCACAGCCTCTTTCTTCATGACGTCTGCTCGCTGCTTTGCGTTCATCTTCCTGAGCTCGGCGACCTTGAGGTCCGATGCCTTTAGGCCGTCACGCATTGCGTAGACCTGGGGCATAATGAAGTTGAGATCCTGCTTTATAACGTCAGCTTCCTTGATTTTCTCGACATATCGTCCGTGCACCTCGTCGGCCTTTGCCCTGTTCTTGTCGGTCTCCTCGTAGAACATAATCATCCGCTCGTGGTGCTCCTGACTCTGCTCGGCCAGCTGGTCGATCTCGTTCCTCATTTCCCCGATCTCGCCCTGGGTGACCCTCCTCTCGGCAAGTACGCCTTTTTTCAGTCCCTGCTTCGCCTCGATGGACTTGTAGCTCTCAAGAGTCTTTTTCAGCTCACTGGCCCTCTGGAGCATCTCATCCTCCCTACCAAGCATCTGGGATGTAGGGGTAGTCATTACCTCCCACTCGATACGCTCAAGGTCTTTCTGAACTGTTTCCTTCCTTGGCTTTCCCCGGTACTCCGCCCTAATGACCCTGTCGGCCTCGTCAAGGGCGTTGTTCTTCTCGTTGAGGGTGTCGAAAAGTGGACCTAATTTCTGCTTGATCTCCTGGATCTTTTTGTTGATCCTGTCCCGCTCCGTGCGGTGCTTCTGGGCTTGGTCCCTGCTACCCTTCGAGGTCTTGTTATGCCTGTCACGCTCTTCCTTGAGCTTTTTTATCTGATCGAATAGGGTGTTCCTAGTCGTTCTCAGCTCGGTCGCCTGTATTTCAAGCGCGTCTAGTTTCAGTTCATCTGCAGACATAATAGAGTACCCGTGGGAGTTTTTTCCTCTAATCCAGTATGGGTGCCCATACAAAGGTAAAAGGGCTTCGTTGAAAGTTTCTCACCCGGGCAGGATATGTATTTTTTATGTTATTTTAACACTAGTCGTGCGCGCTTAAATTTTTATTTGGAGTCAGGTCTGAACTCTCGGAGGCTTTCATGCAGCGAGTGAGAAAACCCGTATCTTCCTCTAGTCAATCTTTTACGTTCCCCGTTCACGTACTCTACGTTGAATATGTTTTTCGATATGGACAGGGCGGACTGGATCAGGGGCAAGGTGGATGGTTACAGTTCATGGGTCGAGGTCAACCTTGATGCCATAGGTTTCAACCTTGAACAGGTCAGGATGATGACAGGATCGGAGGTCGTTCCCTGTATCAAGAAGAACGCCTACGCACACGGGATAGTTCATGTGGTCGCATATCTCATGGAGAAGGACGTGAAGCGATTCCTCGTGGCGAAGCTCTGGGAGGCTAGGCAGATCAGGAAGGCCGGTTTGGACGCGGGGGTCATCAATCAGGATCCCCTCTACACAGATGAGCAGTTCGCGGAGGTCGTTGACTCTGAGATAACTCAGGTCATCTACCACAGGGACTCGGCGAGGAGGCTCAGCGAAGCTGCTTCATCATCCGGGAAAGATGCGTTGATATGGGTCAAAGTGGACACGGGGCTGGGGAGAGCCGGTGTGGTCTACAAGGAGGCGGTTGAACTCATCGAGTACATAGCGGGACTTCCTGGCCTCAGAATTGATGCGCTGTACACGACGCTGCTTGAGGACGATAACGACCCGTTGCAGATACAGAGGCTCAAGGATGTTAAAGCGGAACTGGAAAAGAAGGGAATAACTGTCCCGACGTTGAGCATCGCGAGCAGCCACGGGATATTCTTTGACCCTGACTCACATCTGGACGCCGTCAGGCCCGGCGTGATGATGTTCGGGTGGTACCCGGTGCCAGAAGCACGTGAGAAAGATATCGAGCTTCGGCAAGCGATGAGTTTGAAGGGAAGGCTTGAGCACGTCAAATGGGTGGATCCAGGGACACCGCTGACTTATGGAGGGGCCTATATTGCTGAGAAGCGGATGAAGGTGGGTACCATGCACATGGGTTACAGCGACGGGTATCTGCGCCAGCTATCAAAGAAGGGAATCGTGAAGGTCGAGGAAAAGATATGCCCCATCATCGGAGGGGTTTCAATCAACCACTTCCTCGTTGATCTATCAGGCACGGAAGCAGGGGTTGGCGATGTTGTGGATGCCGTCAGCTTTTCAGGTGAGAACGACGCCCATGGGCTATGCGACATCGCAGGAGTTGAGCCCTATCAGTTAGCGGTCTGGATGAGCCCGCTGACACCCCGAGTCTATTACAGGAATGGGTTTCCTGTTGGGTTAAGTGACCCCGAGCTTGTTACCTAGTTTTTTTACAAAAATATGTTCAAAAATCACTCTATTTATACGGTTCTCCACATCAGATTCGAGGAGGAGTGGCTTTGAAAAGCATCGAGGCTTGTGATCTAGTGAGAACCTTCAACGGGTTCATCGCCGTTGAAAATCTCAGTTTTAGCGTCGAGGAAGGAGAGATATTCGGGTTACTTGGGCCAAACGGTGCCGGCAAGACCACAACCATCAGAATGCTTTCCGCCCTATTATCACCAAGTTCAGGTCGAGCAGTTGTGGGTGGATATGATGTCCACGAGGACGCCCTCAAGGTCAGAGAGATAATCGGGGTTCTAACGGAATCCCCCAGTCTGTACGGTAGGTTGACGGCGCTTGAGAACATGGAATTCTTCGCGAAGGCGTACGGGGTAACGAATAAGTCAACTAGAGACGGCAAGATACATGAGTTACTGGACCTTTTCCAGCTCTGGGACCGTCGAGATGACCACGTTGGTCAGTACAGCAAGGGTATGCGACAGAAACTGGCGATAGCCCGTGCCCTAATTCACAGCCCGGAGATACTATACATGGATGAGCCCACTTCTGGGCTGGACCCAAAGTCCAGTAAGGATATCAGAGACTTGATGGAAGAACTCACGGAGAACCAGCACCAGACGATACTCCTCAGCACCCACAGGCTAGAGGACGCAGAGAAGCTCTGTGACAGGGTACTGATTATCAACAAAGGGCGACCGATAACAGTGGCTACTCCAGGTGACCTGCGCAAACGATTTGGCAGCGGACAGGAGGTTCAGGTCGGATTGACCCAGTTGGACGAGGACTTAGTGGACATGGTGAAAATGTTACCATCAGTGGTTAACCTGACCGCCAATAAGGATGATAAACTTCTATCAGTGAGTCTCGGAAGCGAGAAGGACACTCCAAGCCTGGTCAGAGCACTCGTTGAGTACGGGGTCGGTGTACGATATGTCAAACCCATTGAGACTTCGCTTGAGGAAGCATACCTTGAACTTATGGAGGAAGAACAATGAGACTCGATAAGGTACTGCTGGTGTTCAGAAAGGACTTTCAGGAGATTTCTAGAAACAAGGAGGTAATCCTGCCCATGCTTATACTGCCACTTGTTATCGGGTTATTTTTACCAGCTATCGGTATGAACCCTGAAAACGTAAACATACCGGGAGGTCAAGATGCCATGGTGGAAAACATGTTGGCAGCCCTTCCAGAAGCAATGCAGACACAGTTGATGGGATACACTCCTCCAGAGCAAGTGATGTTAATGATGCTTGTCTACTTATTTGCACCATTCTTCCTCGTCATTCCATTGATGAGTAGCAGCGTGATTGCTGCGGATAGCTTTGCCGGTGAGAAAGAGAGGAATACCCTTGAAGCATTATTGGCTACTCCAATCACTGACTCAGAGTTATTGCTGGGAAAAATTCTTGTGAGTTTCATTCCGGGGATGGGTGTCACAATCTTTGGGTTTATCCTCTATGTGCTGACAGTTAATGTGCTGACCGTGGAAACCTTCGGTCAGTATATTCTGCCAACTGTTCCATGGCTGGTGTTGATCTTTGTGTTATCTCCAGCCATATCCCTTCTGGGGATAGGCACGACTGTAATTGTCTCGTCAAGAGTGAAGGGATTCAGGGAGGCACAGCAGCTAAGTGCGTTACTGGTAATCCCGGTGATCGGTCTATTATTTGGGCAAGGATCAGGATACCTTATGCTTGGAAGCAACGCTATGATAATTCTAGCACTGTTCATACTGGCCATCGATGTTGTGATATTCAGGTTCGGGTTGCGGTTGTTCCAGAGAGAAAATATTCTCTCGAAATCAAAGTAACAGCGATAACCTGTTATCTTCCGCCTCTCAATTCATCTCTGATTATTTTGAGCGAGAACGGTAAACTCAACAGGTATTGGCTCCATGAGCTCACACGTCCAGCATTTGAGGACTGGCTTGAGAACGAGCCTGAACCAGTGATAGTGCTAGGCCTGGGCGCGATTGAACAGCATGGGCCTCACCTACCATTGGGCACGGACAGTCTTGATACGATGTCAATGATCGAAGAAATTGGGAAAAGAAGCAACAGTGTATGTGTCATGCCCAGCTGGGTCGGTTACAGCCCACACCACATGGGCTTCAAAGGCACGATAACGTTCAGTGAGGAAACATATCTGGGCGTCATCCTTGATACTATTAGCTCACTGGCTGAGCATGGAGTTAAGCGGTTCGTCTTCTACAGCGGCCACGGTGGAAATATGCCCGTACTGAACCTTGCAATGCAGATTGCTCGGCGCAAGTTCCAGGTGATGTGCTACTACGCTATGGGACCGAGAGGCTCGGAAGTGGGCAGGAAGATCATGGAGCGGATGGTCAAGTACAACGACCTCCACAGCGGAGTAAACGAGACCAGTGCTGCCCTGAAGCTCTTCCCAGAGTTATGTGAGATGTGGAGGCTAGACGACTGGGAGCCCATGCTCAAGGTGGACCCCAAGGTCAAGGAGTACATGGACCCGGACCACCCGGAGTCGGAGATAGCGAAGCAGGTAGCGGATGCAAGCAGAGAGCCGTCGACACACCACTTCACGTCAGACGGCATTTATGGCACCAACGACCCTAGGGCGGCAGATCCAGAGGAGTACACCAAGAGGATGGATGAGAGAGCGCAGTACTATTCCGATTTCATCAAGCTCTGGAAGACGGTGCCTGTGCCAAAGGGCTACAGATGACCCAAAAAACTCCTTTATACTCCCATTTCATTGTGTAATAATTCGTCATAGTTTATGATCCAATTAGGTAATAATACTGAAATCTGTTTAAATTCAATTTTCTGAGCATTGTGCTTGTGAACCATTAAAATGGAAGAAAACAACAACACAATAAATAATCAATACTGCAAGAGCTGCGGAAACGTCATCGACGAGGATGCCGACTTCTGCCCAGCCTGCGGTGATCAGACTCGCAAGAGCGGGATAAACTACGTCAAGGCAAACAAGGGCGGCTTTGGCGCTGGACAGGTCATTGCCGTCCTATTGGGAGGATTCCTGATCCTGATATCAATCCCCATCCTGTTTGGAGGCGGCGCCGTGATGGGCGTTGGCGATATCTTCAACCAGGGCGGTGGGTTCATCGGGGTCAATAACATCGACTTTGAGACCGGCACCCAGGTGCTGATCGGTAAATCGATGGACATAGAGGGACTTGAATACGACTCCTTTGATGGCCCACCGGGCTGGCTCTGGGAGCCAACGATCGGCGACCTCGTTAAGATCAAGATCAAGGCGGAGAGCAACGACAACAAGCCCGTATTCATAGGGATAATCAGGGAAAGGGACGGACTGGAGTACTTTGGAGACGTGGAGTACGACTACATCACGGACTTCCACATGGAGAATCCCAACTCAAGGCCATATATCACATACAGGAGGCATTCAGGCGACAAACTGACCATCGACCCTGCCGACCTAGACATCTGGGTTGAGGAGGTACACGGGAACGGCGAGCAAACTATGGTATGGGAGCCCGAGGTCGGCGACTACTGGCTTGTAATCATGAACGAGGACAGATCAGCGGGAGTCGACATGGAGACAGGACTGTCCGTCAGGGTGCCTATACTGGGAACCATCGGCAGAGGACTGTTCCTGGGTGGCCTGGTTAGCCTGGCCTTCGGCGTCGCAGTTGTCTACTTCGGGGCTATCAGGCCCAGGTATTAAGGAGAAAAAGAAAATGTACTGTAAAAGATGTGGAAAAGAGATAGCGGAAGACGTTGAGTACTGCCCCGGGTGTGGCGCAGGCATCAACGTTAACGAGCTTGAGCTTGCCAGCACCGGTGAACGGTTACTGGCCTACATCATAGACTCGGTGCTGGTGGGATTCGTGGTCGGAGCGGTGTTCTGGCCAGGGTACTTCATCGGCCCTCACATCCCGTTCGTGGACGTGGGTTTCAGGAACCTCGCGATGTTTCTGTACTGGACATACACGGAGGGGACGACGGGCCAGAGCCTGGGAAAGAAGATCATGAAGATCAAGGTCACTGACCTGCAGGGAGAGCCCATCGATATGAGTAGAAGCGCATACCAGGCAATCGGGAAAGCCTTCCTGCTACCACTGGACGTGATCGTGGGACTGCTGATGTACCAGGACAAGGAACAGAGACTGTTCAACCACCTCAGCGAGACCATAGTGGTGCGGGAGTAGAATCCCCACCCAAACTCACCTTTTTATTTAACCGATCAGGTATTTTTTGGGATTCACATTGGAAGCACACTGTCCAAATAAAGCAAGAAATCTAGAGAGCTGCGCCTGCACCGCAGACTGCGTCAGGAAGGGAACATGCTGCGATTGCGTGGCTAACCACAGAAAGAACGGCAACCTGCCAGCCTGCCTGAGGCCCGCTGAGTAAGTTTATCAGTCTGGTGAATAGTCACCAAATCGATATTTTTAGATAATTTTTCCCCGAGAAAAAGGATCAGGCATCGAACCTCGGGACGCCACCGAACTTCGCCAGATCCATGACCTCGATGTCGTTCCCGTAAGGATCGGATAATACAGCGCACCTGCCGCACCTGATATCAAAAGGCTCGACGAGAACATTGTACCCTTTTCTCTTGTACTCTTCAACGAAAGCCTCGACGTTCTCCACTTGGAAACTCACGTTCGGGTTGGGCATATTCTCATCGGTGTGAAGTACCAGTTCAGAGTCGTTACTGGGAAAAAGCATGCCCGCCATGACCCCTTCTTTCCACCCCAGTTTGAGTCCCAGTACATCAACGTAGAATCTGATTGCCTCGTCCAAGTCGCTGACCCTGTGCAGTACGGCGTCGATCTTCTTTAAGCCGCTCATTTGTCGCGCCAGTGCTCCGCTATCATCCGTGCGTTGGCCACCCACACATCGGAGTTCATCTTAACGTACCTGATGATCCGCTCAAGGAGCATCATATTCCCCGGCTTGCCTATGATCTGGGGGTGGAACATTGTGGTCCAGCACAGCCCGTATCGGTAGTAGCCGTTGAATGCGTTGGTCCATATCTGGTACCCGGTTTCGGGGCTCAGCATCCTGGCCTTGTAGTTACCGAATGGGTAGTCAGCGAAAAGGTGGAAGTCATCCATCTCGTAGTAGCTAGGAACCTCGATAAGGTTGTTCTCAAGCCTGTATGGTAAGTCGCTGCCCCTGAGGCTGCTGTCGTACAGGAAGCCCATCTCCTTGAGGATGTCAAAGGTGTTGGGACTCGGCTCACCGCCGGCAATTCTGTTACCAACGGGAGTATAGCCCGTTGCGTCCTTGATGGCCCCGACGCACCTTTCCCGCCTCTCCTTCTCCTCATCCCTGTCAAGCTTGCTGATGTCCTCGTGTATCCAACCATGGGTGGCGATATCATGTCCCCTGTCGATGATCTCCTTCACCTCCTCGGGGTGGTTCACGGCGTTCATCGCCACAACGTACCAGGTGGACGTGATGCTGTACTCGTCAAGCATGTCAAGAATCCGATTAACTATACCGGACCTCCAGACGTAGTTCCCCTGGGTCAACACACGCGGCATGTTCGCAACACTGGGGTTTGTCCCCAAGAAAACGTACTCCGCATCCAAATCGAACGTAAACGAGGCCGCGCACCTCTTTCCATCAGGCCAAATGGCATCCATATGAATCAAGTGAACAGTACACAGATTGCAGAAAAGATTATCGAGTCAAGGACCGACCCTAGAATTCAGTAGATACATACCACTAAGGATCATTTCGTACTGTAGGGAAAACACGATATTCGGCTTTATTCAAAGAAATGGATATCTCAGCATCTTCAAAGCTTCATTGTAGGGGTGATGAAGAAACTGAGGAATACAATTGAGTGGAATAGATTCAAAGAATATCGCATTAATAGTCATCGTCTTAGCGGTCGCAAGACTTGCCTACGGGCTTCTAGTTCCAGGTTCAGAGGGTCCAGCCGGTCCCCAAGGCCATATATTCCTGTCCGAATATGATTAGCCGAAATCCATTAATATAAGAATACAGGCGTATTGCGTACACTAGGAGGAATCATACTCAACAATCACATCAAGGGGCTCGTTTGTCGCGAATGCGGTGCCGTGTACCCTCAAAAACTGATATTCTCATGTGAGAAATGTTTCGCCCCACTTGAAGTCGAATACAACTTTGATAACATACACATAACAAGAGACGATATCTCACGGCGGCCAAAATCAATCTGGCGGTACAAGGAGTTGCTTCCATTGAACGATTTTGAGGCCGCAGTTGACTTGGGTACAGGGCTATCGACCCTGCACAAGGCGGAGAACCTTGGAAAGCACCTAGGCCTGAATAACCTATACATCAAGGACGACACCGTAAACCCCACCAACTCCTTCAAGGACAGGCCAGCATCAGTGGCCATATCGAAGGCAGTGGAGTTCGGTGCCGTCGCGGTTGGCTGCCCATCAACGGGAAACCTTGCAGCCAGCGTCGCGGCGCATGCCGCAAAGGCCGGGCTACCATGCTACATTTTCATCCCATCGAACACTGAGCTCAACAAGGTGCTCCAGGCATCGGTTTATGGGGCCAGAATAATCGCGGTTGACGGGACTTATGACCAGGCAAACCGGCTCGCCGCACAGGTGGCACAGGAGTATGGCTGGGCGTTCGCGAACATCAACCTGAGAAGCTATTACGTAGAAGGATCAAAGACCCTGGTATTCGAGATTTGTGAGCAGCTGGGATGGGAGGCACCGGACGCAATCGTGATCCCACTCGGCAGCGGAGCCCTATTCTGCGCCATCAAACGCGGGTTAGACCAGTTCAAGAGGGTTGGTTTGATCGAGGACAAGCCCACGCGCCTCTATGGGGCACAGGGTGAGGGCAGCGCGCCCATCGTTGACGCTTTCAAAGCGGGGTGGGATGACGTCCTGCCAATCGAGTACCCTGATACGGTGGCAAAGAGTCTGGCTATAGGCGACCCTGGTGACGGATACTATGTCCTACAGCACCTGAGGGAGACCGGCGGGGCAGCAGAGGATGTCTCAAACCACGAGATACTTGACGCCATTAAGCTCGTAGCGGAGACTGAGGGCGTGTTCACCGAGCCCGCTGGAGGGGTAACGGTAGCGGTGCTGAAAAAACTGGCCGAGAACGGCCACTTCAAACCTGACGAGAAGGTGGTCTGCGCTGTAACTGGGAACGGCTTCAAGGCAACGGATACCATTCAGAACGTGCTGGTCTCGCCGCCCGTCATCAAGCCCACCCTGGGCTCGTTCAAGGAGCAACAGGAGAAGAGCAAATGGTAGAGATCAACGGCTTCTTGACCGGGGGTCTGGCTAATGTGATTGAGAAGGCCACAATTATTGAGGCGGACACGCTGTCACAGTCATTGACCGCCCTCACCAATAGGCACGGCGAGGATTTCGGATCAAGGCTTTTCGATGACAATGGTAATCCGCGGATGTTCATCAATATCTGTGTTGATGGACGGGATTACAGGTTCCTCGGGAGCCTTGACGCCGCACTGGAACCGGGAACAGAGCTAAACCTAATACCTGCCGTGAGTGGTGGATAGTAACAGGTTGAGCTCATGGCCCGGTTTTCAATAAAGGATTTCTCAGATAGCGAGGTTGACTACTACAGCAGACAGATCATGCTGAAGAACATGGGCTTTGATGCCCAGCGCAAGCTCAAAGGAGCCACGGTCTGCATCGTCGGTGTCGGGGGGCTTGGAAGCCCTGTGGTGATACAACTCGCCTCGATGGGGATTGGGACCCTTCGCTTAATTGACAACGATATCGTTGAGATGTCTAACCTCCAGAGGCAGCACCTCTACGGTGTAGCACAGGTTGGCTTACCCAAGGTGGAGGCCGCGGCTCAACGATTGAGGGGGCTAAACCCGTTCATCGAAATCGATCTATTACCTATGATGGTGACCCCCCACAACGCTGAGGAGCTCATCAGGGGATCGGATGTGGTCATCGGTTCGCTTGACATGATGGCCCCCCGGTACTCCCTAAACAGGGCGTGCCAGAAACTTGGAATACCGTTCATACATGGTGCCGCCCTAGCTTACAACGGAGGTGTATCAACGATCCTGCCGGGGAAGACGGCGTGCCTTGAGTGCTTCCAGGGGGGAGTGGATGATGCTGAGATGCCCACATGTGCAACTGTTGGCGTTCACCCCGCCATCCTGGGAATCGTGGGCAGCCTAGTTGTCACTGAAACGGTGAGCATAATCATCGGGCAGGAGCCAAACCTTGCCAACAAACTCATGTTCCTCGACCTTGAGGACTACAGCTTTGAAACAATCGACCTTAGGAAGGCAGAGAACTGCCCCGTGTGCGGAGAGACGGACAAGACGCCTGAACCTATAGCTTATGATCCAGTAACCGAGGTCTGCGGCAGGGAAGGGCGCAGGGTGTTCATATTCAACCCTGATCAGCGTATGGACCTGACTCTATCAGATGTGAATTCCATGTTAGAATCGATGGAGTTCAAGATATTGGTGAAAGGGGAGCTTGGCAGCACATTTGAGGGATCGGATGGAGTCAAGGGAAGTATTCTGAAGACGGGGATAATGATTCTTGAAGGATTCAAAGAGAGGGATCAGGCCGTCAATACCCATGAGAGACTGTTCTCAACTATTGATTGACCACACATCGCATACCCGAAAATACTCGCGTCAGATTGTTTAGAGCTATTCTTCATCACTATAGACTGGTACATTTATTTAATCTTAGACAGCATCCGCTACCAAGAAAAATAAAAAAGCCCTCTTTGGGCCTAGTTTATGACTACCGTATCGAGCTGGAAGTACCGCTTGGATAGGAAACGGATCTTCTTGATGTTGTCGCCGTTCTTGCCGATGGCGATGCCCTTATCCTTGGGCTCCACCGTGACCATGGCGATCTTCTTTCCCTCCATCCTGTCAACTAGGCGGATGTCCTTGATCTTCGCGGGTTTTAACGCGTTCTTGATGAATTTTTCAGCCTCATTCATGTACTCGTAGATCTCGACCTGCTTGTTCGTCATGGTGCGGAAACGCCTGATCTTCTCGCCGCCCTTACCGACGGCCAGCCCCACCTCTCCCTTCTTGACGGTAAAGATGATGGTCTCCTCATCGATAATGCAATCCACTATCGTGGCCCCTGTCATGTTCTGAAGGAGTTGGATGAACTTCATCTCGTCCTGTGTTATCTTGATGCCGTTTAACATCTTATTCCTCCTCCTCTTTTATCCCGAAGTCAAGAATCTTGGAGTCGCCAGGATCATTGATAACCATGGCTGATACGGGGTACGGTTTCCCACATAGCATACCAAGGTCAACGCTGTCCTTGTCGTGGTTCCAGACGGGTATATTTCCTAGTTTGCCATGCTCAAGAATGGCATCTTTGTATTTTTTGGGGCAGTTGACGCTTATTATGGCCATCTTCGCCCTTCCTCTTCTCATGTCTCTAACCGCCTGCTTGGAACCCAATTGGATCTTGCCGGTGGACAGAGCGAGTCTCAGCTGTGGATCTATGCTACTCATCGCTTTTTCCTCTCTGTGTCATAAACAGTTCAACGCTTCCTGTTCCCAGTGGCATTGACTGTCCGACGATTATGTTTTCTATGACCCCTTTAAGTGGATCGATTTCTCCCGATATTGCGGCGTCAACAAGGTGCTGGATGGTCAGCTCGAAAGCCGCCCTTGCCAGTACGCTTGACTTGTCTCCGCTGATACCGTGCCTGCCAATCTGCTGCACGGTGCCTGTCTTGGTCATGATGTCCGAGACCAGCATAACGTGCCTGATGTCAACGTCCAGTCCCTGCTCAGAAAGGACCGCGTGGGCCTCCTTGATTAGGGCGTTTCGAGCCGCCTCGATACCGAAGATGTTGGCGATCTCGTGTATGTTGTTGGTCGTTGTCTTGGCCGGGTCGATACCGGGTATCCTTTGCACGCCCTCCAAGTTGCTCCCATCTGTCCTGATGATCCACTCACCGTTTTCGATGGTGGTGAGGACTCGCTTAATCTCGGGTATGCCCCTGATCCTTGCAGTGGTAAACGATTTGATGATGGATTCGGGGGTTTTCTTCTTGTCCGCCTCGAAGAGCACAAAGTACTCGTTACCTTCCTTGGAGTACTCGTAAGGTATAATCGCCTCAACCTCACCAAGGGTTACGCTCAGCGTCTCCATCCTCTCGGGGTCAAGGGTGAATCTTACGCCCTCGGCCCTGAGGTCCACGTTGACTGTGTCGATGATGTCATCGATGATGGTGTAGGTCAGCAACTTTGCTACCTCACGCGCCCTCTTTTCGGTCTTTCTGTGCTTTGAGTCAAGGTATATGTTCATGACTGGTGTGGATGGGCTCTTGCGGGCATCGACGATCTCGATGAGCCTTGGAAGGCCCAGTGTTACGTTCAGCTCCGCGACTCCTGCATAGTGGAAGGTCCTTAGCGTCATCTGCGTACCGGGCTCACCGATACTCTGTGCCGCCAGGATTCCCACGGCTTCACCTGGCTCAACCAGGCTATAGTCGTAGTTCCTGAGGACCGCTGCGACAACCTCATCGACCCCTTCCTTTGTAAGGTCGGATTCGGTCATGCGCTTCCTCAACTCGTCCCTGAGCAGGTCTGGGATCTGTAGCTCGATGCCGTCAACCTTGGCGTTGATGTACTTTTCAGTCGCCTTCCTGCCTTTCTTCATGTTGATCTTCGTTCTTTCAGTTAGCAGATTGACGTTCACGGCTACGCCGTGGTCAGACTTCGATGGGTCCACGCCGTCCTCACCGTAGGTGAACTGGACGATATCCCCGACACTGTTCCTGACGGTTCCGTCGTATTCGACCCTCAGGTGCTCCAGGGCATTGATGAGCCTCCTCTGCATGTACCCGCTCTGCTGCGTACGCACCGCGGTGTCTACAAGGCCCTCCCTGCCTCCCATGGCGTGGAAGAAGAACTCAAGTGGCGTAAGCCCGTCACGGTAACAGTTGTAGACGAACCCCCTTGCAACTGGCATTGGATCGTCCTCTAGGAAGTGGGGTAGGGTCCGGCCCTCGTATCCTCTCATGATCCTCTTGCCCCTGATTGATTGCTGTCCTACGCTGCCCATCATCTGGCCGATGTTTAGGCTGCTGCCCCTTGCACCGCTCCTCGTCATGACGATTCCACCGTTCTCCAATGGGAGTCCGGTCTGCACGATGTTACCCGCGCCGTCTCTGGCCTTGGCGAGCTCGTTCATGACCTTGATCTCAAAGCTCTCCCGCATAGTCTGGCCTGGTAGCCTCTCAAGAACGTCGTTTTCAAGCTCGGCCGTGAGCTTCGCGACGCTCTTCTCCATGGTCCGCATCACCTTACTGATGCTCTTGAGCTCCCTCTCCTGGAGGGTGAGCTCGTCAAAGCTGTAGGTGAAGCCGTTGATTGTCAGGAACCCGTTGATGAGCCTGCTGATTCCGTTGAGGAAATCGTGGCCCACGTCAGTCCCGTAGTCCTTGATGACCCTGTGGAAGATTGTATCCGGCCTCTCTGCACCAATACTGTTCCTATCGATGATGCCTGTTACCAGGTTACCGTTCTGGACCAATACGTATGCATCGTTCTCACATGCCTCGTACTTGCACTCAGTGCAGTGTAAACAGATGTTAGCCTTTGTGACGAAGCTAAAATCCTTGGGCAAGAACATGCTGAAAGCCTGTTTGCCTGTCCATAATGGCTCAGGTTCAGTGATCGCGGGTTCGGGTATCTTTCCCGTGTAACCCACATAGCTAATGATCTTGCCAAGCTCGTCGGCCGTGAGCACCGTAGCCTTCCTTGTTAGGAGGTACGCTCCGCTGATGTAGTCCTTGCCCGCTCCGATGATGGGCGCGCCATACCTTGGGCTCAGGATCTGATCCTGTACCTGCATGAGCATCCTGGCCTCAGTCTGAGCCTCCTTGCTCTGGGGTATGTGGAGGTTCATCTCGTCTCCGTCAAAGTCTGCGTTGTAGGGGGGACACACTGTGAGGTGCATCCTGAAAGTTTTGTACGGCAGCACCTTGACTTTGTGGGCCATGATGCTCATCCTGTGGAGGCTGGGCTGCCTGTTGAAAAGGGCAACGTCTCCGTCCATGAGGTGTCTCTCGATAATGAAACCCGGCTCAAGGCTCTCCGCGATGAAGGTCCTGTCCTGAACGAACTCCAGTCTGATCCTCTTCTGGTCAGGTCTGATAACGTAGAGCGCGCCTGGGTGATTGTTTGGCCCGTTGAGTACCAGCTTCTTGACAGTCTCAAGGTTCCTCTCTGTGACCATGTCGGGTACAGATAGCTTGGAGGCGATATGGTAAGGGACTCCCACCTGGTTGATGTCAAGGTTGGGGTCAGGGCTGATGACAGTACGCGCCGAGTAATCTACACGCTTCCCGCTCAGGTTTCCCCTGAAACGGCCTTCCTTGCCCTTGAGCCTCTGCGAGAGGGACTTTAGGGTCCTGCCAGACCGGTGTCTGGCCGGTGGGATGCCGCTTACCTCGTTGTTGAAGTATGTTGTGACGTGGTATTGCAGAAGCTCGGAGAGGTCCTCGATGATGAGGGTCGGCGCTCCCGCGTCGATGTTCTCCCTGAGCCTCTGGTTGATCCTGATAATGTCTACGAGCTTGTGGGTGAGATCGTCCTCTGCCCTGATGCCTGACTCCAGGATGATTGATGGCCTGACGTCTACCGGTGGGACCGGCATGACCTGCAGGACCATCCACTCTGGCCTGGCGACTACTGGGTTATAGTTAAGCATTTCAAGGTCGTCATCTGGGATTCGCTCGAACCATTCCCTGATCATGTTTGGGGTGAGGCGGCGGGTTACGTCCTCCTCGACCGCGCCCTCAATATCGAAGAACTCCTCTTTCTCTATCTCGTTGAACGTGGTGGGCTTGTTGAACTTGACCACTGTCTGGATCATGCCACAGTACGGGCACTCTTTGTGCTTCTTGTACTTCTTGGCCTGCTTGATAATCTCCTTGTAGGTCTCGTCGCCTACCTTTCCGAACATCTCGAGGTCCAGTTTACGTCTTTCGCTGAGCTTCTCCTTGAGCTCCTCGGCAAGCAGTATGCTTCCGCATCCCCTGCATGTGGCGTTCAGGACCTTGTAGATAGGCTTTGCGAACTCGACGTGGATTACGGGTACCGATAGCTCGATATGGCCGAAGTGGCCTGGACAGTTGATGGCGATGTTACCGCAGGTGCGGCACCTCTGCCGTGGTTCAAGCGTCCCTAACCTCTGATCCATGAGGCCGCCGGCGATTGGCGCGCCGTCTTCGTCGTAGGTGTCGCTTGTATCGGCCTCTACTACGCTCAGCCGCCTGATGTCGTCTGGTGGCAGTAGCCCGAACTTTATTGCGTCGATTACCTTGCTCATTTTACTCGACCTCCTTTGCCAAGACCAGGCTTGGCGATAGGCATAGACTCTGCATCTCCTGTAGCAGAAGCTTGAATGCATAGGATATGGTCACGGGCTCGATGTCGCTCTTGCCCTCACATGTGGAACATGTATACTTTCTCTGCCTGACATCGTAGAATCCCTGACGACCACATCTCTCGCAGACGTAGATGGTGTAGGAGTCTGACTCCTCCAGGAGCCTGTCCTTGAGGAGCATGGCCGCGCCGTGACCGACGAGGCAGTCCCTCTCCATCTCCCCGAACCTGAGCCCTCCGCCACGTGCACGACCCTCTGTGGGCTGCCTCGTGAGCATCTGGACCTGGCCTCGGGCCCTTGCATGAATCTTATCCACGACCATGTGGTGTAGCTTCTGGTAGAAGGCGACTCCGAGGAATACCTCGGCCTCGAACTTTTTTCCTGACTGACCGTCGTAGAGGATCTCTCGTCCACCTGGCTGTAGCCCAAAGCTCAGGAGGTGCTCCTGTAGTGTCTTTGGCTCCTCGTTTGAGAAAGGCGTGCCGTCCACGATCTCTCCCCTTATGGCCGCGGCCTTTCCACCGATGGCCTCGATGAACTGCCCCACAGTCATCCTGCTTGGATATGCGTGGGGGTTCATGATGATGTCCGGGGTGACACCGCTTGCGCTGAAGGGCATGTCCTCCTGTGGGACTAACATGCCGATTACGCCTTTCTGGCCGTGCCTTGAAACGAACTTGTCTCCGAGCTCAGGAACCCTGTGGCTCCTGACCTTTACCTTGACCAGTTGGCTTCCCTCGATGTCCTTTGTGATGAATACGCTGTCGACCATGCCTACTTCTGTGGGCCTGACGCTGACGCTTGTGTCACGCAGCTGTGGGCCCCTGACTTCCAGTCCACGGTAATCTTCCATGAATCTAGGTGGGCTGGTCTTTCCGATGAGGATGTCTCCTCCGGTTACCGCTCCTTCAGTGGAAATGAGCCCGTCGGACTCTAGCATCCTGTATGCATCTGCACCGTGGTACCCACGGATGCCTGCCTCTGGGACAGTTAGCCTGTCCTTGCTGCCTCCCAGGTACTGCTTGCATATCGACTTGTAAATCCTGAAGAAGCTGCTGTGACCCAGTCCACGCTGGACTGCGCCATGGTTGAAGATTATGGCGTCCTCCATGTTGTAGCCGATGCTGCTGAGGATGGCGATGACATAGTTCTGTCCTGCCGGTCGCTCGTCGTAGCCGATAACCTGCATTGGCTTTGTGGCCACGAGTGGCTTCTGCGGGTAGTGTAACAGATGTCCACGGGTGTCTGTCCTGTCCCTGTAGTTGAGGGCGTAGACGCCTGGGGCCTGCTTGGCCATGGCGGCCTGGTAGGTATTTCGTGGTGACTGGTTGTGCTCTGCGTAGGGAATGATGGATGCGCCTACTCCGAGAATAGTGTACGGGCACAGTTCCATGTGGGTGTGCTCGGACGTCAGCCCCTGGGTGTTGATGGAGATGAACGCGTTCTCCTCCTCGTCGCTGTCCATGTACTCGATTATTCCTTCGCGCACCAGGTCGCTCCAGCTCCACCTCTCCTGGCGGATGTTCCTGATGTAACGCTGCTTGAGGAGGCTCTTACCGTCCTCGACGACCACCAGTGGCCGCCTGATCCTTCCCTCGTCCGCGTTGACGTAGATCTCATTATAATTCTTGTAGAATACGATATTCGCCTCGCCACTGATTTCGCCCTTGCGGCGCATCTCACGGAAAGTGTTCACCAGGATATCCGGGGTCGTTGTGTACCCAAGTAAGTATCCCTCGACAAATATCTTTGTGCCCGTGTGCCTGAGCTGCTCATCAACGTCCTTGCTGCGTATGACTCCCATGAACTCTAGGGTTCTCTTGACCTTCTCGGCGTCCGTGCCTACACTGACGCTTGCCATGAGGGCCAGATTCTTTACGAGACCACAGTTGGCGCCCTCAGGCGTCTCGTTGGGGCAAAGCCTGCCCCAGTGGGTGCTGTGGAGGTCCCTGGCCAGGAAGTTTGGCTGTGACCTGCTCAGTGGGCTCTGGAGCCTCCTGAGGTGTGAAAGTGTTGAAAGTGTGTTGGTTCTGTCGAGGAGTTGTGTCATTCCGACCCTGCCTCTCCTCCAGTTTCCAGTCGCGAGCGCATGCTGGATCCTGCTTGTGATGATCCCCGGCCTGATGGCCGCGCTTATGAGCACGCCCTTGCGCCTTGTGCTCATCCTGCGGAACTGGTACCTCATGTCTCTGTATAGGCTCCAGAAAGCGGACCTGAAAAGCTCTGCAAGAAGCGGTCCGGCTAACTTGATCCTCTTGTTCTTGAGGTGATCCTTGTCGTCCTCTGAGCGCTGGCCCAGCTTGAGCTCGATGATCCTACTGGCCATCTCGCCAAGGAATACTGCCTTGTCGAACCGGTCCTCCGGCTCCCTACCGATGTGTGGCAGTAGGTTCCTGTCTAGGATGGTCTGTGCCCTCTTGATCCTGAACTCCTTGACCTGTCCGAAGGCCACCCTGTTACCGATGAAAAGTATGGCATCCTCGATGGATGGAATGTTGCCCGCCTCCTTGAAGCTGTCCTCCAGCTCGTTGAGTATCTCGGGGTCCAGGCTCACCATCGTGGCTACCTCCCTGTCGGTCTCGACGCCAAGTGCCCTCATTAGAACGACCAGTGGCACTGGCACGGGGACGCCGGGAATGGTTACGCCCATCATACCCTTTGCCTTGCGTGCCATCTCGATCCTTGCCCTGAACCCGACGGTGGTGCTGAAGACCTTGCCCTTGTACACGGGCTTAGATCCGCGGTTATCGGTCTCGACCAGCACCCTGTTGGGGGCCAGGTCTTCTAGGCTGACGATAACCCGCTCGCTACCGTTGACAATGAAGTAACCCCCGACTTCCTTGGGGTCTTCACCTATCCTGACTAGCTCGTCCTCGGTGTGGCGGCTGAGGAGGCATAGGCTGCTCTTCACCATGATGGGAATGTCGCCTATGTTGACGCGCTCGTATGACTCGCGTCCCTCGTCGTCCAGCTCGATCTCCAAATAGAGGGGAGCCGAGTAAGTGAGGTTCCTGATACGGGCCTCTCTGGGGTAGACCTCACGGACTGTTCCGTCTACCTCGACAACACGTGGGTCGCCTATCTCGATTGATCCGAACTTAATCTTGTATATGTGATTGGGAACCTCAATTGAGATACCGCCAATCTCGTCGATGATGTGTTGCAGCGTGTTCCTGGTGAAGTCATTGTAGCTATCCAGGTGCTGCTTGACGAGGCCCTCCTCCTTGAAGAAGGACTTCATCAGGTCCCAGTGGTCGTTGTCTGAGAGAAGCATCTAATTCATCCTATTTTGAATAATATCTATACTGCAAAAGGTCAGAGGGCAAAGGGGATTAAACGCGAAATCTATTCCACTCATTTAACCAATATTCACCTTATAGAATCCATACTAACCTTGCAGAGGCTATACCCTAGGCTATCTTCTTACTAAAAAATGTTACCCTTTTTCAAGCCATTATCAGTACCCTTTGGGGCAGAAAAGCTGGAATACTCTTTCTTTTACTCTCATAGCTTAAGAATATTACTGATGGAAACATGGTAAAAAAACCATACTTTTATAGGGGAACCCTGTTATTCGATTAGAGCCCAATAACAGGAAAGTGCAAGATAATGGCGGACATGATTGAAAGAGTCTTAGACAGGAGCGTCGGAAAAACCGTGCTCATAAAGCTAAGAGGCGGCAAGACGCTCAGGGGTACCCTTGAGGG
This sequence comes from Candidatus Bathyarchaeota archaeon, assembly GCA_018652685.1. Taxonomy (GTDB): domain Archaea; phylum Thermoproteota; class Bathyarchaeia; order TCS64; family TCS64; genus RBG-16-57-9. The sequence continues at coordinate 508 of JABIBQ010000079.1, read as the reverse complement.
TTTTGACCAGCACGTGAATCTATACATGAAGGCTGCGGAGGATGTATCCGACCCACTCAACGTGGCTGAGATCGGTGATATCGTGCTTCGTGGCGATAACGTAATAATGGTGAGTCCGCCGCCAGAGTAGAAGTGAACAAACAATGCCAACTAAGCATGCAATTCATCACGGTAAACGCATTCATATCAGGTGCAGGCGATGTGGACGCAGGGCCTACCACCTAAGGAACAAGGCTTGCGCGGCCTGTGGCTACGGAGCCACCGCGAGGATCAGGAAGCTGTCCAACAACAGGAAGCCCCTGCAGCGCAACAGAAGAATCCACTAGGGTTCCTCATCATTTCTTTAACTTATTCATTCCATCATCAAGTTTTTAATCGGGTTACGCCTTGTATCTTTGCGTGCGGGAGTACCCGAGGTTGGTCAAAGGGGCGAGACTTAAGATCCTGACCAAGGGTAGGACATCTCGTGACTAAGGTCTTCGTGGGTTCAAGTCCCTCCTCCCGCACC
>JABIBQ010000048.1 GCA_018652685.1 Candidatus Bathyarchaeota archaeon | reverse complement strand
GTTCTTACTTTGACGCCAGTTCCTTGATGGTGTTGAACAGGAACTCTATCTGGACTGGCTTAGACAGGAAGATCGATGCGCCCACGTCAAGGGCTGTCTGTTTCGAGGTATCGTCTGCACTTAGAAAGATCACCTTGATATCTGGATCTATCTCCATGAGCTTCTTGGTGGCCCCTAAGCCATCCAGCCTCGGCATCCTCTGATCCATGAGGACGACATCGGGCTTCTCATCGAGCCGATTATAGTTCTCAACGGCCTGAATTCCATCGTATGCCTGGGAGATCACATCAATGCCTCCAAGGGGGAACAGGGTCATGTACACTTCCTGAAGATACCTGTCGTCGTCAACTAGGAGGATTTTGATCACTTTACATCCCCCTTCTCAGCGTCACTATGAAGTCGCTACCCATTTGCAGTTCACCGGGTACCCTATCAACAACCCTTATCGAGCCGTCGTACTTGTCCAGCAGATAGTTTACGATAGTCAGGCCTATCCCTGAGCCCTTTGCACCCATGCGCCTCTGGAGGATTCTCTTCTTCTCGACATCAGGCACCCCTGGACCGTAGTCGATGATGTGGATATCGATGAGGTTATCGTCAGCGTTTTGTTTAGCCTCGACTTTTATCCTGACAGTTGCCTCCCTGTCATGTTTGAGGGCGTTATGGAACAGGTTGAAAAACAGATCCACGAGGAGGTTATCCGCCAGAACCCAGTGTTCATCCGATTTAAACATCAGCTCAAAGTCCAGCACTTTCGCAGGATAGGCTCTCTGGGCGGTTGCCGCTGCATCCATCAGCTCTTTGTACAGGTTTTTCGTCGAAAGATTGTTGCCCCCACCGAGCACCCTCTGGAGCCTCTTCACGTTCTTTATGAGGTCTGTCGCATAGTGCAGCTGCGCCACGGATAATTCCAATGGCTTCCGGTATTTTTCCGGAAAATCGCTGTCACCAAGTATGAACTCTAGCGGCATCTGCATACCATGGTGGATATTGGTCAGGTCATGGGCCATGAGGTCTACGAGGAACTCCGCGTTCCTACGGGCCTCAACTTCCGAGTTCATGGCCTCGTATCGCAGCGTGATGTCCCTGGCTCGCCCTTCATAGCCGGTGATAACGTCGTTATCATCTCTGCTGACTCCTATTGACAACTCTATGTAGCCCATAGTATCTATACGGGACTTTGACCTGACGACAATCCCCTTGATGTCCCGCTTCTTAGCCTCGCTGAGGAGAAGACGTATCTCGTCCTCGATAGCCCATGTCTTCCAGATATCGAAGTCTTTCGCAAGCATCTCTTCCGGTGTGTAACCAAAGATCTCGGCGTAAAGTTCGTTGACAAGAATATACTTTCCAGCCAGATCTATCCTGAAAAGGCCATCAGGGAAGTCATTGAACAATGCCAAATAATCCTTGTCGATGGGGGTCAACGGTCTGTGGGTCTCCTATTTCCTAAGTAGCGAAACTTGTAAAGAAAATATGCAGATAGAAATTAAAAAAAAGTTCGGAATAATAACTCAATTCTAATTAATTTTTTACTTGTATTGACCATCAAAAAAGGTAGTTTTGAGTGAAAATGATATTTATGTAAAGAAAAAAATAAAATTGAGTTAGGGGTGGACTTACATGTCCATATCGTCAGGCATACCGCCGGGTGGGCCGCCTGGGCCACCCATTCCGCCGGAACGCGCCGCGACCACATCATCGATCCTGAGGATCATTGACGCGACCTCGATACCGCTCTTGATGGCCTGTTCCTTGACGACCTTGGGTTCAACGACGCCTTCAGCCAACATATCGATGACGCCTTCGCCAAAGACGTTGACTCCCATCGATGCGCCGCCCTTCTTGGCGTGTGCCGCCTTCATAGCGACCATTGTGTCCAGTATGTCAAGGCCAGCGTTTTCGCTGAGTGTTCTGGGGATTACCTCAAGTGCCTCTGCGAATGCCTCGATGGCCAGCTGCTCACGGCCACCGACTGATGCCGCGTGCTCGCGTACCGCCTTGGCCATCTCCATCTCGATACTTCCGCCGCCTGATACCATCTGGGGTACCTCGGCAACGTCAGAGATGACGTAGAGGGCGTCGTTCAGTGCGCGCTCTGCCTCGTCCAGCATCCTCTCAAGTCCTGCCCTGATGAAGATAGCTACGGCCTGTGGGTCCTTGCACTCCTCGACGAAGATCATCTTGTCGTTTCCGACCTTCTTCTCCTCGACCGAGCCACATAGACCCAAGTCCTCGACCTTTAGGTCAGCCAGATTGTTGACAACCTTACCGCCCGTGGCCTTTGCCAGCTTCTCCATGTCGCTCTTCTTGACACGCCTTGAGCCCAGCACGCCAGCCTTGGCTAAGTAATGCTGTGCCATGTCGTCGATGCCCTTCTGGCAGAAAACGACGTTTGCGCCAGTGGCGACAACCTGATCCACCTTCTTCTTGAGCATATCGGATTCCTGGTCTAGGAATGCCTTGATGCTCTCGGGGCTGGTGATCCTGATCTCTGCGTCGAACTCTGTTTTCTTGACTTCGAGGGGTGTATCGATTAGCGCGATCTTGGCTCCCTTGATCTTCTTGGGCATGCCCGCGTGGACGACTTCCTTGTCGACGATGATTCCCTTGACCAGAGCGGTTTCCCGGAGACTCGCGCCTTCCTTCTTCACAATCTGGACGTTGTCAACGTCGGCGATTACGTCGCCGTTACGGTGCTCAATGATCTGCTTGATACTGTCGATGACGACCCCGCTAAGGTGATCCCTTGCGTTGCTGACCGCCTTGCCTCTGATGCTGGTGTTTGACAGCTTCATGAGGGTCTCGTGATCATTCATGTCAACATCGATGGAAGCCACCTCAAGGGCCTCTAGGGCCTTCTCGGCCGCCGCCTGATAACCAGTAATGATGATGCTGGGGTGGATGTTGTCATCGATAAGCTCGGATGCCTTTCCCAGTAGGGCTCCTGCGAGTAGGACACTTGTAGTGGTCCCGTCGCCGACTTCCTTGTCCTGGGTCTTTGCTACCTCGATCATCATCTTGGCCGCTGGGTGCTGTACGTCGATCTCTTCGAGTACCGTGGCTCCGTCACTTGTGATGGTGATGTCGCCTAGGCTGTCGATGAGCATCTTGTCCATGCCCTTGGGTCCGAGTGTGGTCTTGAGAACCTCAGCGATGATCTGCGCCGCCATCATGTTTGATTTGCGTGCGTCTCGTCCGCGCTGCCTCTCTGTGTCCTCCTTGAGGACTATAACCTGTTGTCCGCCTGCTGTTGTGTAGTATGACATTTTTTGTTACTCCTACATCATCCCGGGCATACCGCCCATACCTGGAGGCATACCGCCCATACCACCCATACCCGGAGGCATACCGCCGCCCGGTGGACCGCTCATCTTGCTGACTGCAATGATGTCATCGATCTTCAGCAGGAGTGCCGCTGCCTCTGTGGCTGATTTGATTGCCTGGGCCTTAACGACCATTGGCTCGTAGACGTCGATCTCAGATAGGTCAGCTACCTTGTTCAAGTAACCGTTGATTCCCACCCACTTGTTGCCCTTCGCGTGCTCGCTCTGTATCTCACTGATGGCGTCGATGGGGTCCATTCCACTGTTCTCCGCGAGAGTGATTGGAATGACCTCAAGGGCATCTGCGAAAGCTACAACTGCAAGGCGCTCACGGCCTGCAAGCTTCTCGGCGAACACCCTGAGCAGCCTTGCTGTCTCGATCTCGGGTGCGCCTCCGCCTGCGACGATCTTTGGCTCCTCGACAACGTCCTTGATGACGCATAGGGCGTCGTGTATGCTGCGGTCTGCCTCGTCAACGACGCGCTCGGTGCCGCCGCGGATCAGTATTGTCACGGCCTTGGGATTCTTGCAGCCCTCGACGAAGATCATACTGTCGTCGCTGACCTTGCGCTCCTCGACGAGCTCTGCGTAGCCCGCGTCCTCTGCGCTCAGCTGGTCAACGCTGTTGACTGTCTTTGCGCCTGTGGACTTGCTCAGTGCCTCCATATCGGATTTCTTGAGCCTGCGTGCTGCCAGGATGCCTTCCCTTGCGAGGAAGTGCTGTACCATGTCGTCGATTCCCTTCTGGCAGAAGAGGACGTTGATGCCAACATCCTTGACCTTCTTGACCATTTCCCGGAGCATGTTCTCCTCCTGGTCTAGGTAAGCCTGCATCTCCTCTGGGGTTTCAATTGATATCTTTGCGTCGAACTCGGTCTTCTCGATCTCCATGGCTGCGTTGAGCAGCCCGATCTTGGCGTCCTTGATCTGCTTGGGCATACCGTCGTGGACGACCTCTTTGTCGATGATCAGTCCCCGAACGAGTCTTGTCTCGGTCATGGATGCGCCAGGCTTCTTCTCGATCTTGATCATGTCGAGGTCCACCGTGTATCCGTCGCCCTCTGGCTCTGCGATCTGGAGTACCGCGTCGACGCTGATGTCGCTGAGGTACTCGCTGTGCTGATTGACCAGCTTGCTTGCCATGGTGGTCTTGCTGACGTTCATGAGGGTTGCCTTGTCTTTGGGGTCTACCTTCTCGGAGATCTCCTTTAGGATTGCAAGGGCCTTTTCCTCGGCCTGCCTGTAACCGTCAATGATAACCGTGGGGTGAACCTTCTTCTCCATAAGCTCTGTTGCCTTTCCGAGAAGCTCACCTGTTAGAATAACAACGCTTGTTGTTCCGTCGCCTACCTCGTCGTCCTGGGTCTTGCTGACCTCTACCATCATCTTGGCGGCTGGGTGCTGTACGTCCATCTCCTTGAGCATGGTTGCTCCGTCGTTTGTGATGGTTACGTCACCGAAGCTGTCCACCAGCATTTTGTCCATTCCCTTTGGACCTAAACTGGTTTTGACCGCCTCCGAGACAATCCTGGCAGCCATAATGTTGCTGCCGCGAGCGTCCCGACCGGTAGAGCGCTGAGTTCCCTCTTTGAGGATGACAACTTGTTGTCCTTGTGCACTCATTGTAATTTTACTCCTATGCTACAACTCTGTGGCGAGTGGCGTGTAGTTATGTTATGAATTATGCTGATGCTAGTGTTTTCACCGCTCATGTAGTATACCACTTTTGGTTGTAAACCGCCAGTTGTATACCAAGAACCTTTAATTAATCTTCTGGTCGGGAGTAGATGTATCACAGTTCTACTAAATAAACCATGTTACCGCTACTGCGGACGATATCCTCGTTCTCCAGGTCCGATACCAAGTCTCTGATTACATCCTCGCGAAGCTGCATGTGCCTGCTTATGGCACCAAGGGTCGTCGAGCCTTGGTTCAGGATGAAGTGCATCACCTGCCTCTTCTTCCTGTCAAGATCGTCAAGTGCCTGGACGCTGGCGTTCATTGCCAGATTCCTGATGTAGAGAAGCCTAGCCCTCCGCTTCTCAAGGCTCTCAAGCTCGTCGTCGATGCTCTGGACTATGTTGCCTAGTGGGTTGATCTTGTCGATGCCGGGCTCCTCGTCGCCTAAGTCGGTGACCTTGTCCTCAAGCTTGTCCATGTAGTTGTCCGCTGTGGTCCAGAGGTCAGGGTTGTTGAAGCTGATTAGCCGCTGGTTGTACAGGTTGGGGCTGAAATCGATTTGGAGACTGTAGAACTTGTTGAGACTGAAAACGTTCTTGTCAGCGCCCTTCTTGCTCTTCTGGCGGACCACATCGACGAGCTGGGCGTTCCTGAGTACTTTCATGTGCTTGGCGGCCAGCTGCTGGTGTATGTTGAGCTCGTTGCTGAGGCGAAGAGTGTAGTCAGGTGCCTCGCTGAGCTTCTCGATAAGCCGTCTCCGCACCGGATTGCCAAGCACCTCGACCACCAGTTCAAAGTCGGTGGGGGTGCTCTTCTTCATCTTGTCATTCTTCTCAGACATAGCATTCAACCCGGTTGTAAACCTGAGGTTGTATACTGGAGGGATTTAATAAAGTTGTTGAACGGGACTATTTCATGGTTTTTTTCTTGACCCTGATCCTTTTGGAGCCACCACTGAGCCTTTGTATGAGATCGTGGTCCTGTTTGATTATCTCATCACGGGTCTTGTAGGGATCTATGTCCATATCTCATTCTTTAGATTAGAATTGATTATGATATCAACCAACTAATAGTATAAAATAGTAAAATAGTGATTTAGAGTGCCGCGGCAACGGCTACTGCGAACTCTTTTGTGTTGGCCTTGCCCTTTAGGTCCGGCGTCAGGGTCTTCCCCTCCACCAGCACCTTGAGGACTGCAGCCTCGATGAGCTTGGCTGCCTCGTTCTCGCCTAGCCACTCAAGCATCATAGCGGCGCTAAGCATGCACGCACTGGGGTTTGCGATCCCCTTGCCCGCGATGTCAGGCGCCGAGCCGTGTACCGGCTCGAAGATACAGATGTTATCGCCGACGTTACCAGATGGGGCCATTCCTAGTCCACCGACTAGCCCTGCGGTGACGTCGCTGAGTATGTCTCCGAACATGTTTGTGGTGACCACGACCTCGAATGACTCGGGATACATGACTAGCCACATTGAGGCAGCATCCACGATGAGCTCCCTGTACTCGATGCCCTCGTAGCCCTTTGCCGCGTCCCGTGCCGCTTCAAGGAATAGTCCATCGGTGAAATCCAGCACGTTTGCCTTGTGTACCACCGTCACCTTGGTCTTGCCGTTCTTGACGGCATAATCCATGGCGTATTTGACTATGTTGTATGAAGCCTTGTACGTGATGACCCTGACGTTGAACGCCGATTTCTCGCTCCTGTGGCCGATCATCTTGTAAATGCCCTCCGTGTTCTCCCTGACGATCATGAGATCGGTCTCGGGGCGGACCGCGGGGACGCCCGGGTATGCCTTGGCGGGCCTTAGGTTGACGTACAGGTTGAACATCTGCCTAAGTGGTAGGATTGTCTCCTTGGCGGTCTCCCCAACGCACGCGAACAGCGTCGCGTCAGCGGCCTTGACTCCATCAATGGTGGCCTGTGGAAGTGCCGTGCCCGACCTTGCCTTCTCGGCGTCACCGACCATGTAGGTGGTGTAGTTGAACTCGATGTCGGTCTTCTTCTCAAGTGCGTCCATGACCGTTATGGTTGCATCGACTACCTCGGGGCCGATCCCGTCTCCGGGTAACAGCGCGATATTGTATTTTGCCATTTACCATTCCTCTGTCTTGTTAAGGTAAGGTGCTAAGCCACCCGCATTTAACACTTCCACCATGAACTCGGGAAGTGGCTTGAACTTGAGCTCCTTGCCGTTGGCCAAGTTCTTGACGACCCCTCCAGTTACGTCCACCTCTAGTTTGTCGCCCTTCTCCACGGCGTCGTGGATGCCTGGGCATTCCAGCGCAGGTAACCCGATGTTGATGGCGTTCCTGTAGAAGATGCGGGCAAAACTCTCTGCGAGTACCATGCTGACGCCGTTGCCCGTAAGGGCGATGGGCGCGTGCTCCCTGCTGGATCCGCATCCAAAGTTTGTCCTGCCGACGACGATGTCGCCGGGCTTGACCCCCTCCCTGAACGCCGGGTCGTGCTCCTCGAAAACCTTCTCGGCCATCTCGGCCGGGTCCGTGAGCTCCATGTATCTGCCTGGGATGATGTAGTCGGTGTTGATGTCGTCGCCGTACTTCCAGACGTGTCCGGTCAGCTTCATTGCGCCGCCTCCGGGTGCGTGATGTACCCTGTAAGCGCCGACGCCGCAGCTACGGCTGCCGAGCTCAGGTAGACCTCCGCATCGGGGCTTCCCTGCCTTCCACGGAAGTTCCTGTTACTGGTTGCGATTCCCTTCTCGCCGGGGCCTAGGAGACCGATATGTCCCCCGAAGCACGCGGCGCAACTAGGGTTGCTCACCGTTGCGCCCGCGTCGATGAAATCAGTGATGATCCCCTCGGTGATAGCCTGCTTCATGATTGCCCTGCTAGCCGGCACTATTAGGACCCTGACATCAGGATGGATCGTCTTTCCCTTGAGCACCTCGTGGGCTTGCTTCATGTCCTCCAGCCTGCCGTTTGTGCAGCTGCCGATGAAAGCCTGGTTGATCTTGACCTTGTTTAGCTCGCTTACTGGTCTGACGTTGTCTACGTTATGCGGGCACGCAATCTGGGGCTCCTTGCCAGTCATATCCAAGTTGAGAACGCTCTTGTACGTGGCGTCCTCGTCCGCCATGACCTCCTCGTAGGGCCCTGATGTGCGCTGGTCGAGCCACTTGTACAGCTTGTCATCCGTCTCGCACAGTCCGGCCTTGCCGCCCATTTCTATTGCCATGTTGCACAGGGTCATCCTGCCAGCGATGGTCATGTTCCTGACCACGTCTCCGTGGTATTCCAGTGACATGTAGGTGGCCCCGCTGACACCAATCTCCTTGGCTATCGCCAGGATGACGTCCTTCGGGTGGACGTGATTGCCCATCTTGCCGTTGACGTTTACCTTGATGGTCTCTGGTACCTTGAGCCAGGTCTTGCCCCTGGCAAGCACGGCGCCCATGTCGGTGCTACCCACGCCCGTGGCGAAGGCCCCGAAAGCACCGTGGGTGCATGTATGGCTGTCCGCACCAATCACTACCATTCCAGGCTTTACGAACCCGTGCTCGGGCAGTACCTGGTGGCAGACGCCGCTGTTGACATCGAAAAAGTTCTTCATGTCCTGTTCGCGAATAAAATTTCTGATGACGTTGTGTACCCTGGCAGCGTTGACGCTGCTTGGCGGGGCCACGTGGTCAAGGATCATTATCACCTTGTCGGGATCCCAGACCCTGTCTGCTCCCATCTCTCTCATGGCCTCAAACGCCAGTACGCTGGTTACGTCGTGGTTCAGCGCGACATCGACCTCGGCCTTAATGAAATCACCTGCATTTGTTGATTCCTGCCCACTTGCGCGGGCCAGGATTAACTCTGATATTGTACTCATTTCTGGTCCTTCTTCATGTTCTGGAATAGGTTTACCCCGTTCAGGTACGCTTTGACGCTAGCAAGGACGATATCCTCGTCGACGCCACGGCTGCTCAGCACACGTTCACCGTGCTTCAGCATGACCTCGACGTTGACGTAAGCGTCCGTTCCTCCAGTGATCGCCGCCACTTGGTACAACTCAAGGGAGACCGGGTCATCAAGACTTACCGCCTTTATGAGGGCATTCAGCGTCGCGTCCACCGGTCCGTTCCCCGTGGCCGCCTCCATGTAGCTCTCCCCGTTTCGCCGCAGCTTGATGCTGGCTGTTGGGGTGATCCTGTTCCCCGTTGTAACTATGAACTCGTCGATGACCAGTGGAGTCACCCTTGTGACCCCCATGACATCGGTGGCAATCTCGTAGAGATCGGTGTCGCTAACTTGTGCACCCTGATCCCCCAGGGTCTTGACCTTGTCGAGTATCTTTTTGAACTGGTCCTCGGTGGGCTCAAGCCCCATGACCGCCAAGTTGTTGAACAAACCGGATGAGCCGACGTGCTTTCCGCTCACCAGTCTCCTCGTCGCCCCAACCAGAGCCGGGTCTATCCGCTCGTACGTGGTCGGATCTCTTAGTATGGCGTGGGTGTGGATGCCTGACTCGTGGGCGAATGCGTTCTTGCCCACGATTGCCTTGTTAGGCTGTACGTGCATACCGGTCACTCTGCTCACCAGCATACTGGTCTCGGTGATCTTTGGCATGCTAATGCCGGTCCTGACATCATATAGCATCTCCAGCGCCACAACGTTCTCCTCAAGGCTGGCGTTTCCAGCCCTCTCGCCCAGGCCGTTGATTGTTGCGTGGACGTGGGTCCCTCCTCCCGCTATTCCCGCTATGGTGTTGGCGGTGGCTAGCCCGAAGTCGTTGTGGACGTGGACTCCCAGAACCATGTCTGGGAATGCCTGGTGGAGCTCGCCGTAGTAGGCAAGGCTCTGCTCAGGCGTGAATGTTCCTACGGTGTCACAGGGGGTTACCCTGTCAACTCCCGCGTCGATGGCCCTCCCGATTACCTTCTTGAGGAAATCCATTTTGGTCCTCGACCCATCCTCCAGACAGATCTCGGCGATGACGCCCCTGTCCTTGGCGTGCTGCACCACGTTTGTGGTGACGTCCAGGATCCATTCCTGTTTCTTGTTGAACTTCCTATCGATGTGTAGCTCGCTCACGGGTATGATGATGTTAACGCTGTCAACCCCGGAGTCTATTGCCACGTCTATGTCCTTGATGACGCTCCTGGTGGCGCTGCATATCTCCGCCTCCAGACCGTCTTTGCTGATTAGCTCGACTGCCTCCCTCTCTCCCACGGATACCGCCGCGAACCCAGCCTCTATTACCTTGACACCCAAGGCATCGAGTGCCCTGGCTATCTCAAGTTTTTTTAGTGGTGTCAGGCTGATTCCGGGAGTCTGCTCTCCATCACGGAGGGTTGTGTCGAAAAACTGTACCTGTTTTGGGTACTTACCTAATAAAGCGATACCCCATTATCACTCACGTACCCCTTTCTCATCGCTCTATGAATTTAAGGGATTCTACGAACTCCTGGCTGCATACAGCGGGGTATGTCTTGTCATCGGCTTTGGAGCGCATCTTTTCCAGCATGTCGCGCATAAAAAACACGATGTAGATCAGGTTATCCCTGTAGTGATGCTCAAGTTCACGGATCTCCTGCGCGACCAGAAACAGCTCATCCAGAGTAGAGGGAGTGATCTTTGGACTATTTAGAGGTCTGTGGAAACTTTTCATGAGATCGGTTTCACCAACATTTTAGGATGACAATGACCTCAACAAATGGATCGTTTTTTTGATAAATAGCAGTGTGTACGATTGATAAAAATCCGCAAGCTGCGTGGCTAGAGCAGCTTGGTCAGGAACTTTAGGCTGAACAGCGGGTCCCTGAGGGCGATCCCGATGATGGTCCTGATTACATTCCTGCCGTTGACCAGGTCCAAGATGTCCTCCTGGCGGATCATGTCCGCCACCTTGTTCATCTCGGCGTCGGTGAGCTTGTCGGCGAGAGTCAGCATCTTCTTACTGTCCCTGAGGTTCTTGCCCCACGCTGCATCGAACTGCCTGTGGTACTCAAGGAGTCTCTCCGCTGACACGTTCCCCTCAGCCACGGCTTCGGCCGCCACCTTGCCCGCTATCTTACCGGCCACGATGGCGGTATGGATGCCCGCACCAGATAGCGGTATCACCATGCCCGCAGAGTCACCTACCAGGATCATGCCATCGATGACTATCTTGTCCAGTGTGCCAGTTGATGGGCAGATACCGCCCGTCTTTCTCTCGCGTGGCTTACCCCTGAACCTGGGGTCGCTGTTGATGTAAT
>JABIBQ010000020.1 GCA_018652685.1 Candidatus Bathyarchaeota archaeon | reverse complement strand
TAGAAATATGTTTGACATCATTAAACCCGTTCTTTCTCCAATCAGCAAAACCAACATAATGAACATACTCAACACGATGAAAATGAACGAACGGGTCAAACTGGTAAAAACAACTGTAAAACATCTCTATTGTACTAGTATGAACGGGTTCGTATCCCTCCCCCCGCACCTATTCATCCTCCCTAGACATCGAGCCTGAACCTGACTCTATCCAACATTTTATCCTCAGTTCCCGATAACTCATAGGTATGGCTGAAATAATAGATGCATTCGGAGAGATTTACATGGCATACTACAAAGGAGAGCCATCAAATCACAATCTGGAAAGAGATGATGGATTAATACAGGAATCAGCTGACGCTCATTACTATTTCCGAGCCTACGAAGAATGGCAAAAAAATGAACAAGACGCAATCAAGGAAGTAAAAGGCAAAATTCTAGACATCGGACTAGGAGCAGGAAGACACACCCTCTATCTCCAAAATAAAGGACATGACGTAACTGGCATAGACACCTCGCAACTATCTCTAGAAGTAGCGAGACTTCGAGGTGTAAAGAAATGTATGTTGATGAATTTACATAAGCTAGATTTCCCAGATAACTCATTTGATACCGTATTAATGCTAGGTCAGAATCTTGGACTTGGAAATATGGCGGTTATGCGGTCATATTTGTCAAAGATTTATGATATTACGACCTCTGATGGGATAATTATTGGCGAGGCAAGGGACCCATCAGGCACAACAAATCCAGAGCATCTGGCTTATTATGAGAGGAATCGAAAAAAAGGCCTTCCAATTGGGTTAGTTAAGGTAAGAATTGGGTTTCAGGGCAAAGTGGGAGAGTGGTTTGATCTTTTTCTCATGGATCAGGAGTTACTGGAAGAAATTGTTGCTCCTACTGGTTGGAAAGTGTCAAAGAATTATTACTCAGAACAAGGAATGTACATCACAATACTAACAAAATAATCCTAATTCAATGTTTTATTCTCCCATCGCCTTATCTAAATCTATATGGGACCGTCAAATTGGTCCATCTACCATGGACAGCAAGGCCCTTTTAGGTTCGAATCTCTCCCCCCGCATCTATAAATTGCATTTAAAACTTGTTAGAATTAACTTTTTGGTGGACTGGAAAGAATTTTAACTATTTTGATAGATTATTAATACTATTGTGGCAATGTTACTATTGAAAATGGGTCATGGGAATCATTCGACCCTAACAAAAGTGGTCATATTGCAAGGTGTATGTCATGCAAGTTGAAAATAAGATAGATTCTGATTCAGAGAAAATCACTCACGGCGCGTGCTACATGTGTGACATGTACTGTCCGACCAAGGTCCATGTAAAGAACGGTAAAGCAGTAAAAATAGAGATGCTGGACAAGAAGATCAAGAATCTCTGTCCAAGATGGAAAGCCCAGCTTGAGTTCGTGTACAACCCGGAAAGAATTATCCATCCGTTGAAACGAGTTGGTGAACGAGGTGAAGGCATCTTCAAGAAGATTTCCTGGGACGAAGCCTTGGACACGATAGCTGATAAGTTGACAGAGTTAAAATCCAAGTACGGCGCCAAAGCCACGGCATTCTATATCGCGTACACGCAGGAGCCCAGACCCTACTTCCGTCGCCTCACCTACCTATACGGCTCACCTAACTACTGCACAGAGACAAGCAGCTGCTTCTCTGCAAGCTGGCTGGCAGCCTCCCTAAACTTCGGAGAAGATTACGGGTACTTCCTACCAGAATCCCGTTCTGTCTCACCCGAGACAAAAAGCAAGATAATATGGAGTAGCTCCATCAGACAATCCTCACCACACTTCTGGCAGGACCATATCGATGCCATAGCGAGGGGCATGAAACTCATAGTTGTAGATCCAAGGGAGACAAGGATAGCATCGATGGCTGACATCCACCTCCAGTTACGTCCAGGTACGGATGGGGCACTCGCCCTTGGGATGATGAACGTGATAATCAACGAGGAGTTATACGATAAAGAATTCGTTGAGAACTGGACCACCGGTTTCAATGAACTACGGGAATACGTGCAAGAGTACTCACTTGAACAAGTCGAGGAAATAACATGGGTCCCCTCCAACTTAATAATTGAAGCTGCCAGAATGTTTGCATCAAACACTCCAGGAAAAATACACACAAGCCCTGCAGCGACCATACATCACCTAAACGGTGTCCAGAACACGAGGGCGATCTATCTATTAACCGCGCTAACTGGAAGCATTGAGGTCCCTGGTGGGAATCGGCAGGTAATCGGTCGCGCTCCAGGCAAGGATATTTCCATGAAAGACAAGATGTCTGAGATGGGTCCTGGATTAGGATCAGAGGAGTTTCCCCTCTTCATCGGCATGTTCAAGCAGACGCAATCTAACGCCCTCGTGAAGCAGATCAATACAGGTAAACCATACCCCATCAAGGCGCTGATTGGCGCAGGGTTAAACGTGCAGTTCTTCGCCAACCAGAATAACTTTGTTAAAACGATGAAAAAACTTGACCTCATCGTTGACATAGATTTCTTCCAGACTCCAGCCACAAGAATATCTGATATAGTTCTACCAATATCCAGCTGGCTTGAACGCCCAATCCTGCTGTACAAGTCGGGAGGACAGATCAAGCTTATCGAGCCAGCTATAGACCCAGTTGGGGAGACTTGGCATGAATGGAAGATATACGCTGAACTGGCGAAACGCCTTGGATTCCAGGACCAATACTGGTATGGCGATATAGACAGGTGCTTCAACGATATTCTTGAACCATCTGGGCTAAATGTGTCAATGCTCAGGGAGAGCCCCGAGGGGATAACTCTACCAGTAGCGAAGAGGTCAACAAAATACTATGAGGAGAACGGTTTCCAAACCCCATCAGGCAAGGTCGAGATGGTGTCCTCAATACTTGCAGAGAATGGGTACGAACCGTTACCCGTTTATAGGGAACCGGTTGAAAGTCCAATTAGTTCCCCTGATTTGTTCAAAGAATATCCACTTGTTTTCACTTCTGGTGCAAGAAGGATAAACTTCACACACAGCCAGCACCGAAATATCAAAAGCCTACGAAAAATGATGCCCGAGCCTCTTCTTGAGATAAACCCAGAAGACGCCAAGTTAAGGAGTATCAATGATGGGGACAAAGTTTCAGTGACTTCCCCAAGAGGAGAGGTGATAATCACCGCTATGGTAACTCCAACAATGATGAAGGGAGTGGTTCAGATGCCCCATCACTGGCCAGACAAGGCAAACGCAAACAACCTAAGTGATGATAAGTACCTTGATCCCATATCTGGGTTCCCAGCTTTCAAATCTCAACTATGCCAAGTAACAAAAATTACTTAATTATTTGAAAATGTTGAACTGGGAGGTACTTTTACTATTCTGGGTTCTTATCCCGATAATCAAAAGCTACCATACTGGGTTATTCGACCTTGTAGTAGCTACTGTATAAACTTGACAAGAGTTCTGTTTCATCAAGTCCTCGCAGAAGACATCTATTTTTTCCTTCGCACACGCATGGTTTTGAATACAACTCTATGAATTAGATATGTCTAATCTGGAGGGTATCCCAGTGCCAAGGATTTGTTCCCGAGCTCCCAGACTGTTTCAACGCCCATGCTCTCTTCGACCCCGATCTCATCGATTAACTCAAGGTAGGTATCCAGGCTGGGTGTACCGTACAGGGATTCAACAGTTCTTTTGTCTAACTGGTATACTGTAACTAGGAAATCCTGGTTCCACCCCTTAGCAAGATAGCATTGCAGATACTTTGCATACGTACTGTAGCTAATAGTCCAAGTCGTCTCTGAGACCGTTTTCTGGTTACTGTTATCGACTGCGATGAACTGCAAACTGTAGTTTCCCTCCTCTCTTGCCTGGATTGTGTCCACATATATTCCAGATGCTTCAGGCATGTCCAACACGGTTTGGGTCCCATCCGGATGAGTGATGTTCGCGAGAACCTGGGAGATGAGATTATCATCAGTTGCCTCGACGAAAAAATCCAGATAAAACGTGTAGCTTGCTCTGATGCGAGATGGGTCACGGTGGGTTTTCTCGATGTGGACACCGGTTATGGTCGGAGGGTTGTCCACCTGAATAGTTGTGTTTGGTTCACCGCTGTAGGCGTAAATTATAGTCAGTAATGATACGGAAAGTAATGCAATAACAGTTCTTCGCGTTAACAACATCTGAATAAGACAGCGTATTCGAGATAAAATCATCGATTTGAAAAAGTATATGGTGATATCACCACAGACAGTAGAGTTCGAATTCTCTTTTCACCTCTTTACTAGCTCGTGAATGGGATTCTGTACTTGATACGGATCCCTCAACACCTCATACTCGGGGTAGAGAGGGAACTCGGACGCGAGCTTGGTGACCTCTTGCCTCATTTTCTTGAGTAACCCGACGTCGTGATAATTCTTAACCGCGTTCCCAAGCCACTCCCCGATCTTTTCCATCTCATTCTCCTTCATCCCTTGAGTGGTCAAAGCCGGAGTCCCGAGCCTGATGCCCGAGGGATTAAACGGGCTGGCGTCATCGTACGGCACGGCGTTCTTGTTCACGGTAATCCCCGCAACGTCGAGGGCGTTCTGGACATATTTCCCTTTCCCGCCGTACCCGAGGGGTCTCAGATCGATGACCATCAAGTGGTTATCAGTGCCATCCGTCACCAATTTCAGGCCCTGGGCCATCAATTCGTCCGCCAATGCCCTTGCGTTCCTCACCACCTGGCGGGCGTACCCCTTGAACTCAGGTCGGGCAGCTTCCCTCAGTGCCACGGCCTTCGCCGCAATCATGTGTACGTGGGGACCTCCCTGGAGGCCGGGAAAGACAGCTGAATCAATGAGCTGTGCCAGGTTCTTCTTTGAACCCCTGAAGTGTTCATCGTGCAGCCTGTTCTCTGTCCTACTCATGATCAGTGCACCACGAGGACCTCTGAGTGTCTTGTGAGTTGTTGTGGTTACAACGTCAACATAGGGGAAGGGCGACTCGTGTACTCCTCCCACAATCAATCCAGCTATGTGGCTGATGTCTGCCAAATGGTAGGCGTCAACCTCCTCGCAGACCTCCTGGAATGCCTGGAAATCAAGCCTCCTCGGGTACGACGTCAGGCTTGAGATGATGACTTTAGGTCTCTCCCTCAACGCGATCTTTCTGACCTCGTCCATGTCAATGAGTCCCGTCTCCCTGTCCACCCTGTAGCTGGCCACGTCGTAGTGTTTCCCTGAGAAGTTCACCTTGCTTCCATGTGTCAGGTGCCCCCCACAGCCCAGGTCCATTCCCATAAACTTCTCTCCAAGGGTCATGAGGGCGAAGAAGACCGCGTGGTTGGCCGGAGATCCTGAGTAAGGCTGCACGTTGACGTGCTCTGCCCCGAACAGCTCCCTCGCCCGTTTGATGGCGAGGAGCTCGATGTTATCGACATACTCTTGCCCGCCGTAGTATCGTTTCCCCGGGTAGCCCTCGCTGTACTTGTTGGTTAGGGGTGAGCCCATTGCCTGCATTACTGCCTTTGAGACATAGTTCTCAGACGGTACAAGCTCAAGGCCTGTCCGCTGCCTGGTAGTCTCATCCAGGATCTGGTTGTAGATCCATGGGTCGGTTTCCAGGAGGTCACGCATTGTCAGGGTTTTCACCTCCTGGACTTTGACATACCTGGGTCAATTGCTGGTTATGTTTTCTGAAAATTGTGTGACCATCTAGGTCTTGGTTCTGATTTGCCTTCTTGAGGCTTTTTAGGAGTCCAATAGATACACGCTCAAACCTTCTAATGTGGTTCTACTCTGCTTCGCAGTATGACGATAAAAGTCTTCGGTTATGAAAATCCCATATTCCACGTGCAAGGTGAAGAGAGGAATTAAATGAGTTGCTTCAGGTTCTAATATTCAACTCATCCAACAATTGGGTTAGCTCGTCAACCGTTTTTTGGTTCAGAACTATTCCTTCATCAGCTAGCTTTTTTCTGCTCGTGTAGGATCGCTCCCCTGGAAGCAAAACTGGTTTCTCCGAGTCTAGGGGTTCGTGATTATGCAATAGTTCAACCATTTCCTTTGTGCGGTCCTCGAAGGTTGCCACCGGCAGGAAATGGTTGATGTTGATAACAATGGATGCCTGGGAATGGCCGTTACCCTCCAGGGAGTTCATCCTGACATTTTCAGTGATGGCACCGCCGGCCAAGATGGAGGTCAATAATTCCACCATTATCGCTAGGCCAAAACCCTTATGCCCGGCCATGGGCAGGGAAACGCCTCCTCTCAGCACTCTTGACGGGTCACTCGTGTTCTCACCGAGTTCATCCAATCCCCATTCCCTTGGAATATCCCAGTTGTTGTTCATGTAATCAAACAGTTTACCGAATGATGCGTAGGCGTTTGCAATATCCAGCATTATCGGGAACTCTGCCCCGGTTTTAGCGGCAAAGCCCCACGGGTTGTTTCCGATCGCCTTATCTTTAGACCCATGCGCCGCCATGCTCGCCAGAGTATTACTCATTGTTATTCCGATCATATCCTGCTCAGCGGCAAGAAGATTATAGGCTGCAGAACCAAGGAAATGGTTGCTATTCCTCATGGTCACGATTCCGATCCCATATTTGCGAGCCTTCAGGATGGCCTTCTCTGTCATACGGAAGGCTGCCAGTGTGCCAGGAGCGTTATCCGCGTCCATAACGGCAGTGGCCTGCTTTGATACAACGGTCTTTATTTTTGGCCTTGGGTTGAAAACCCCGTCTCGAAGATTCCTAATGATTCCCGGAAAACTACCTATATCATGATGCCCGACCCCACGAAGGGTCATAGTCTTGAAAACCCATGCGATATCCCTTGCGTTAGCGGGCGTGACATCCACTTTTCGCAGCATCTTAACCATCAGGGACTCCAGGTCATCAACTTGTATTTTTGAAGTGATCATGAAACTCTTCCAATCAAGTGGAGGCGCTAATTTTATACTTTTTTTATGCCCGGAACTCGAATCATCAAGCAGTCCCAAGTGCCTATGAAAAGCCACAGTTGACTGTGTCATCTTTCAACGCGCGAGCTCTGGAATGAATAAAAGGGGTAGTCAAAATGCAAGCCCGCGCATTTAATATCTCATAACTCCTTCAGAGACTGAATGGAGCCAACATCAAACAGGACTAGATTAACCAAGAAGATAGCGCTCATCAGTCTGGCCATCTTTTTTGCAGACGCCAGCCACAGCACTGTGATCCCCATCTTTCCTGGCTTCGCTCAGGACATAGGGGCTAGTTTAAGCATGTTAGGCAGTTACGGCTCGGCCTCGGCGTTAACCATGCTCCTGTTCAGTTTTCCACTCGGCAGGCTCTCTGACAGGTATGGGAGAAAAAAGATGATGATGCCTGGTCTGGTGTTGATGATACTAGTCCCACTCACCTACACGTTGGCGTCATCGCCAGTCAGCATCTACCCCATCAGGATGATTCTAGGGTTGGCCCTCGGGTTAACGTTTGGAAACGGGTTTTTATTAATGACTGAATCATCGGACCCAGAGACCAGGAACACTGCGCAGGGGCTTTACATGACGTCCATGGGGATAGGGTTCACGGTTGGCCCGCTGATAGGTGGGTTCACGACCAAGCTCTATGGCTCCAGTTTCGCCTTTATGATCAGCTCTGTGTTCGGTGTTATCAGCCTATTATTGCTGTACTTCGTGGACGAAACCAAATCCAAGCCATCGGGCAAGAAGGATGCCCCTACCTCATTCTTTGGCAGCATAAGGGACCCGAAAATATTCTCGGGTGGCGTGGCAAACTTCCTCAACTCGTTGATGTATAACGCAGTGACCCTTTTCTTCCCCGTTTACGGGGCGGGCATAGGGTTTGATGAGTCCCAGATAGGCACGGCGTTCACGGCAAGGGGGTTGGCAAGCACCGGCGTTCGGCTCCCAGTAGGGGCTTTTACTAAACATGTCAGTGCCCTCGTCCTCATGGTGGCTGGGCTTCTCGTCTCATCCCTGACCATATTCAGCGTCTCAGCCTCAACAGGGCTGGTTCTGGTAAGCGTGCTCATGGGGTTGCAGGGAATCGCGTACGGTGTATACCTGACCAGCGGGAACGTCTACGTCGCGGGCAACTCGGAGGAGGACAACAGGGGCACGGCTATGGCTGTATACAGTATGTTTGGAAACCTCAGTGGGATCATCAACCCGCTGATCCTGGGTTTTATCGCTGAGACCTACGGAGCCCAGGGGGCCCTCAAGTTCTCATCAGTAATAACGCTTCTCGGTCTGATACTTGTCTATATCCTAGCCTCACGCAAACCCGTTGACGCTGCTAAGAAATCAGTGTAGTTTTTTCGTGTTTTTACCAGAAAACGTGGGAGTGGACCTCCCTTCATTGTGCTCCAGGGGCTCAGTTCTTCTTCTTTCTCCGTTCAGCCCAGGGGATGTATCTCTCACCTTCCGGTTCCGGTTTTTCTTCGCCCCTCTCGTGCTGGATTCGGGCGTGGGCCCTATATGGCCCTTCGTAAGGTGCGTGGATGAAGTCCCGCTCCTCGTTTGGTGGCTCCTCGGTGAACATTTGCTTCCCCTTCTCGCGCCAAGTCTCCAGGACGGCACACATTGTTGGTACCTGCTCCCCTGGTATGGAGACACAGACCTCTGTTGGGTCGATGCCCATGGTGCCGAAAACTCCGTGGCAGCCCAGTGAGTACCGTGGCTCCCCCGTTAGGAGGGTGGCGACCCAACTGCTGCTGCATGTGCCGGGTCCCGTCTCACCGATGGCTGCTAGTCCGCTGTGGTATTGTAGCGCCCGGAGAGCCATGGTGGCCTGACGTGGGTCGCATACGATAGTAACGACATCGGGGTCAAAGGGACAGTTGCTGAGGGGGGCAATGGCGAGGTACTGGATATCCTGGGGGACGATGTGGTAGTGGTTGATGAGGCTCCGGCGGCTCGCGGCGGGGGAGCCGAAGATGCCGAGGCGTGTGCTAACTCCTGCTGAGGGGTCGGTGCGACTATGGACAAGACCGGGACCGAGGCGTGGGTTCACCTCGCATAGCCCGGTGTAGGCGTCGCCGTTGCAGACCGGGGGTCCTGGGTTGCTCTTATCCTCCTCTAGGATGTAGGTCTCTCCCCTGAACCGGGCCCGTTGCATGAACTGGCAGTGAACCATCTTGAGTTCGCCCTTGTAGATATGGGTTTCAAGCTTTGAGGGTAGGGAATTGTGGGGGAACCAGGCGAGGGCGATGGGGTCGCCGTGAAGCTTGAGCTCTTCAATCAGGTGATCCCCCTGCCTCTTGGGGTGCCAATCGCCCCAGTCCCTGTCGTATACGCTCCAGTCGTAGTCTGACATGGTTGATCATGTCTCTCTTGGGATAAAATATTTGCAGTCTCGTCCAGGTGAAGGCTTCACTTTATGTGGCAATCAATCCCTCTATTATTCAACCATATCTGGCTGCGTCATCTACCACATGGGCTTCACTGGGAAGGTTACTCGTGCCTGAGAGCCTCAACGGGGTTCATATTGGCTGCGCTCCATGCAGGCCACGCCCCCGCTAGAATTGATGTTGTAACCGCGAATAGAATAACCATCCCCCAGAGGTTATAATTCAAGTCCACTGGGAGTCCAACAAAGCCCCCGATGACAATGCCAAGTATAAACCCGAACGCTCCCCCGAGAAAACCCCCTGCCAGCCCGGTGTAACCGGCCTCGGCGAGGAATATGAATAAAACATCGAGGTTCTGGGCACCAATTGCCTTCAAGGTTCCGATCTCTTTCGTGCGCTCGCTGACGCTTACCGTCATCGTGTTGACTATGCCCACGCCCGCCACCACCAGGCTGATCGCCGCGATACCACCAAGGACCGCCTCGATGGTTCCAGTGACGTCCCCTATCATCTCCCTGGCCGAGTCAGCTGAGATTACCTTGACGTCCTCAATCTTGTCCTCGATCTGGGCCGTGACCGTCTCAATATCATCCATGTCAGGTATCGATGCCAGGGCCATGTCGTAGTTGCCCTGATTCTCGAAGAGTGTTTCAGATGTCCTTAGGGGAATCATGATCATACTGTCAGGGCTCATGCTCATGGACATGCCGTTATCCTTTGTTATCCCGATTATTCGTACTGTGAGTTCTTTTGGTTCATCTGTGCCAAGTGGGATTATCTTGAGCCTATCGCCCACACCCAGGATCGGCTCGGCCACATTATCCGGGTGGGCTACGTCCGCCCCGATGATGGCGACGGCTTTATCGCTCCGCGTGAACGCCCTGCCCTCGCTGATCTCGAAACTGGGGTTAATGTCGAAGATGTTCGTCCCCATGCCCATTATGTTGGTTATGCGTTTATCACCGGTAATAGTGTATGAGCAGAAGTTGTTCTGAATCGGTGCTACCATGTCGATCTCCAGGACCGCCTCAATGGCGTCGATATCCCTCCACGATAGGAAAATGGGGATCATCATGCTCTGAGGGCCAGCCGCTATTGAGTTGTCATCCCCCGTTGTGGGGATGATGTTTATCGAGTTGGCTCCAAGGATGTTTAGCTGGCTGTTGATCTCCGTGTTCATACCTTGGGTGACACTGATGAGCCCCGTAACCGCGGCGCACCCGATTAGAATTCCTAGGAGGTTCAGCGCGAACCTGAACTTTCTATCCCTAATCCCACCGAACGAAATGAGTGCAATGTCTTGAATGTTCATTTTACCACATTTTAACCGCATATACTAGGTAGCACTCTACTATGCCCTAGGGCACTTGCTACGGGGCTACCGTATTTAAACGTGTGCGAGCCTGTTTTCCATCTACCCTTGTTACGGGGAAACTGGGTACACTAAAGAACCTGAATCATATTTACCGAATCTGTGTAGATATGACGTACTCACGTTTTGTGAGTATCTTTGATGATTGACTGATATAATCAGGGCAGTTGAGTCGCTCTTATATGCGGAAATTCGATGCAAATCATGATAAAACATGATGGTTCAACAAGTCTGCCATGAGGGAAAAGAGGTTCACGGAACAACAACGAATATTGAAGGCAAGATCCAGGAGTTGACTAGAAGTGTCTCCGAGGTCTACAAATATGAGTTACTCACGACCAACCAGTATCTGAAACAGATGGAGCTGGTTCTTGAGATATTCAATGACCTATCAGAAACTCTTGCGCACCAGTAGAGTGTCTCTCAAGATAAGTTGTATGATGTTTAATCATCCAGAGGGTCCAGGAGCCTGTGTTTTTTATGCGGATGCATGTTCTTGAACTCCTTAACCGCATCTGCCTTGGACCCCGCCTCGATTGTTAGGATGATGTACCGCGAGTCAAGGCTGGACCAGTACTCGAAATCAAACTTCATGGGTAATACATGCAATCCGAGTTGTTGAGGTTATTGGTTAGCCCTAATCCATACTTTTATCCACATTTACCCCCAGTGTATCAGGATTGAGATGACTGGAAGCATTTATCTGAAAGATATTATCGGAGAAAACAAGGTGGAGAAGCTGGCTGAGGGCTTCCAGTTCACGGAGGGGCCTGTCTGGGTCGATGGTTATCTGTTATTCTCAGACATTCCAGCGGATACCATCTACAAGTACGATGGAGCAGCGAAGGTGTTTCTCAAGCCCAGCGGCCACAGCAACGGTCTATCCCTCGACAGGCAGGGCAGGCTGCTCCTCTGTGAGCACGACAGGCGGTTAACGCGACTGGAGGATGATGGCTCAAAGACCGTTCTCGCCGACCAGTACGAGGGGAAACGGCTCAACAGCCCCAACGACTTGGCGGTGAAGTCTGACGGATCAATCTATTTCACAGACCCACCGTACGGGCTACCGGACAGGACCGAGGGCAAGGAGCTTGACTATTGCGGCGTGTACAAGTTAACTGACAACGAATTGACGTTGCTCGACGACAATATCCCGCTACCAAACGGTCTGGCATTCAGCCCGGACGAGAAGACACTGTATGTCGCTGACTCAGGTAGCGCACGGGTCTACGCTTATGATGTGACCGGTGGTCTGGAGAACAAGCGTGTGTTTGCCGAGCTTGGGGCTGTAGATGGTACCGGAGCCGCTGACGGGATGAAGGTGGATGTGGATGGTAACGTGTTTTGTACGGGGCCCGGGGGTATCCATGTCATGAACCCAGAAGGCATCATGATCGGTATAATAGTGTGCCCTGAGATACCTGCAAACATAGCCTGGGGAGGGGACGACTACAGGACTTTGTTCATAACTGCCAGGACCGGCCTCTACAGTATGAAGGTGCTGACAGGCGGGGCTAAGCCCTAATTTTCTTTTCTCGTGCTAATGCACGTAAAACATAAAGGTGCATCCTCAAAATACGATAATCCATAGAAGGGATTGCGGATGAGGAAAAAAGTACTAGCTGTACTGGTAGCGACTCTCGTTGTGGGGACGGCAGCTGGTTTTCTTTTTTTCAATACTGGAATTGATCTGTGGCAGCTAACGAGGGCACAGCGGCCCATGTCAGGGGTACCTGTTACGAGCGCGTCCGCCATTACCTCTCCCCCACCCAGTATGGAGGGCATCAATACTCACACTGAATTATATGGTACAGGTGCAGACCCAGACATCATCACTCTTGGCCCAAAAACTGGTGGCTGTACAGATTGCCCCCCCTACCCGGAGAAGACCAGTATGGAGTTCGAGCTCGGCCACGGGGTACCAGTGCTCGCCCCGATTGACATGGTGCTAATCGGGTTCAGTAACAGGAATGCAAAGTACCGTACTGGGTTAGACGGGGAAGTTCAGTCCCCTTACAATGACCTAGAGCTGACCTTCGAGTCCGCGAGCCCCGAGTGGCCCGGCATGATCATTTGCGTCTACCACCTGTCCACCTCACCGCTGTTACCTGGACACAGGCAGGACTCAGATAGCTACGAGGTCGAGGAGTGGACGGGTACAGACCATGCCCTGGGACACATGTTCTTTGAGCGGGACGATATCGTGTTCAGGGAGACAGAAAAAAACCGCGTATACGACGCTTTCATGGGACACCTTGTCCAGCGAGGAGATGTAATTGGGTACGCCGGCAGTGTTGGTAACCACTCAATGGCACCCTTTCGGTTCAAAGTTCTTGACACATCAAAGAACCCAACCGTACGACTTGGGAACCAATATCTCCACTGGGTCCAACCGTGTTCGTTTTTCTTCTGGAAATGTTACGGCCCCGACGCAGATTTCCCCATCGGTGTGCTCGCATACCCTTTCCCATGCGGTGAATATCAGCTTTCAGCAGAACAATACGACGTGGACTTTAAGTACACACCCATGCAGAACTAGAAACAAAATACATAATTTAATCAAAAACATGAGCCTAGGGTTATGAAATGGCTACCGTTCCTCAAGGATTCCAGGTCTTCATCAAACCCATTGGCTCCCTCTGCAACCTGGGTTGCCGATACTGCTACTATCTGGACAAGGAACATCTCTACCCAGAGGGTGAGGCATTCCAGATGCAGGGGAACCTCCTAGAAGAGTACATCGCGCAGCATATCGAGGCTTCCCCAGACCAAATCATCACATTTTCATGGCACGGCGGTGAGCCAACCCTCCTCGGGCTCGAGTATTTTCGCAGAATAGTGGAGCTACAGAGGAGGCATCAGCCACCAAATAAGAGGATAATCAACGGTATCCAGACAAACGGAACGCTCTTGGACGATGACTGGTGCAGATTCTTCGCCAAGGAAGGCTTCGCAGTTGGGCTCAGCCTCGACGGCCCTAGGGAAATGCACGACCAGTTCAGGGTAACAAAGGATCATAGACCCACATTTGAGCAGACCATGAGGGGTTACGGTCTCCTCCAGGAGCACGGGGTCTACACGGACATCCTCTGTGTGGTGAACGCATATAACGTCAAGCACCCCCTCGCCGTATACCGTTTCTTAAAACAGATAAACGTCCGGTACATCACGTTCCTCCCGTGCGTAGACCCGCAACCCGGCTCTGATCTCAGTGTCTCCTCCGAGGCTTGGGGCCAATTCCTCTGCACCGTATTCGATGAATGGGTGGCCAAGGATATTGGAGAGGTCAAGGTGCAGATATTCGAGGAAACCCTCAGGACGGCATTCAACCAGGAGCACTCGCTCTGCATCTTCAGACCCACTTGTGGAGATATCCCTGTGCTAGAACATAACGGGGACTTATACTCCTGCGACCATTTCGTGGATCTTGAGCATCTCGTAGGGAATCTAAAGGAGGACTCTTTGGTGGAGCTGTTGGGGAGTCCTGAGCAGAGGGCATTCGGGGACGCGAAACTATCAACATTACCCCGATATTGCCGAGATTGCGAGGTCAGGGAAATGTGTAACGGTGAGTGCCCGAAGAACCGCTTCATAGACACCCCCGATGGGGAACCCGGACTCAACTACCTGTGTTCGGGTTACAAACGCTTCTTCACGCATTGCCAGCCTTTTATCAAAGAGGTTGCCACCCAATGGGGCAGTCAGGAACTAGAATAGAGGGCTACTTCAGTTTTGTGTTGAAGAATGCAATAGTCCTCTTCCATGCCAGCTTTGCAGCTTCCTCGTGGTACCGTTCGCTGGTGTCGTTGAAGAACGCATGCCTAGCCCCCTCATACATGTGAACCTCGTACTCAACACCTGACTCCTTTAACGCAGCCTCGTAACCGGGGATACCCGCGTTTATCCTCTCATCATCCCCAGCATATTGAGCTAGAATTGATGCCTTGATCTTAGGAACATCCTCAACTGCGGGCTGCCTGCCGTAGAACGGAACCGCAGCCTGCACGTCCGAGGAGTTGACCGCAACCTGATTTGTCATCCCTCCACCCCAGCAGAAACCGGTGACCCCCACCTTTCCCGTGGACCGGGGGTGCGTCTTCAGGTAAATTGCAGCGGCCACAAAGTTGCTAACTGTGTCCGCGCCATCGAGTCCCCCCATCAATGTCCTCGCTTCATCGGAATCCTCAGGTGTACCTCCCACCGGAGACAGTGCGTTTGGGGCGATTGCCAGGAACCCCTTCAGTGCCACACGCCTTGCCACTTCCTCTGTATGTGGGTTCAGCCCTCTGTTTTCATGGATAATAATTACACCGGGATACTTTTCATCCCCTTTTGGCTTGGCAAAGTGTGCCATGATCTCCCCTGTCTCTCCGGGGTACGTGATATTATCCACTTCCAATCGTGGGTCTTTCTCTGAAACATGAACTACCATCTACATCCCTTCCTCTAGTTTCAGGTAAACCATGTTATAATATCTCTTTTCCTAGAATGTTCCACGCGTTTAGCAAAGATCGAGTCCATTCTATTTTATCCACTTTTATATCAAATTGACCTTCTCACTCATGTCAAAAAGCTTTGGAAAGATAGATTACCTATCATTTCGATATAGTGACCGTGCCATTTGAAAGGAAAGGTTTGGATCTCGGCGAGTACCACCATTGTCTTGATGTAGAAAACCTCACCCAATCAATGGATTTCTATCTTAAACTCAATTTCAGGATAATTGGTGACCACCGAGAGGACAACTGGGCAGTACTCCAGCACAACAACATGGTTCTCTGCCTCTTCCAAGGGCACATCGATAACAACCTCCTAAATTTTCGAGGGGGGGACATCGAATCCATCTACAGGGAAGGGGTTGATGCGGGCCGTACCTTCTCAAAACAGGCGCACATTGAACACGACGGCTCGTGGAGCGCCGAGATTATTGACCCCGATGGGAACTTAATATACTTTAACACGTTCCCTGACGAACGTGACAAATACGTCAAGGAAGGGTCCTTGATAGAACGATGACCGGAGTTTGAACTAGAATGCAGGCTGACATGATATTATACAACGGGAATTTCTTAACTTTAAACGAAAAAGCGCCAACCGCCTCCGCCTTGGCCGTCAAGGACGGGAAGATTATCCAGGTCGGGTCAAACGATGATATCAAACCACATCAGGGTGAGGAAACAAAAGTCATCGATCTCCATGGAAAAACCGCTGTCCCGGGCTTCATTGACAGCCACATCCACCTCATCAGCCTGGGTTTGGACATGCAGGTCATTGACCTGTGTGGAATAACCACCAAGGAGTCACTGCTATCCCGGTTGGAAGCAGCAATCCGTGATACTCCCTCGGGAAACTGGGTCAAGGGGTACGGGTTCGATGAAACCCATATGGATGAACTGCCTGATATCATGGAACTGGACTCGGTTTCACCTGAAAACCCCGTGTACCTGGAGAGCCTGGACTACCTGACGTGCATAGTAAACAGCAAATCCATGGCGAAAGTGGACATGCACCCTAGAAAGGGCGTGACAATGGATACTTTTCGCAACTCGGGCGAACCCACCGGGGTAATCAGGGTAGAAGACGAGAAACTACTTTATCAAGTGGCCAACGTACCCACCCTCGACCCTGTTGACCCTGATCTACCGGAATCCGAACTGGAACACTCCATCGAGATAGCAAGTAAGAAGGTCCTGGAGTCCGGGATCACTTCAATCCATGACCCCCAGCTCCCACCAAACGCCCTCCGCGCCTTCATGAACGCTGTGCGAGGTGGCAGGACCCCGCTCAGGCTCTACCTCGGGTGCGACAGGAACAGGGACATCCCCCTCGAACGCTATATCCAAGAAGGGATCGGAACCGAGCCAATTCAAGACCTGCTCAAGTTGGGCATGGTCAAGTTGTTCGCCGATGACAGGATGTCCGTACGTGAGTTTAGGGCGAGGGTGAAGGAGTCACATCAAGCCGGGCTCCAACTCTCGATACACGCGACGAACATAAACGAGACGCGAAACGCCATTGAAGCCCTGGAGGAGGTACTGGAAGATACACCTAGACACAACCACCGGCACAGGATAGAACATGCCGACAATATCGATGAAGATATCCTTGAACGGGCGAGAAAAATCGGACTCGTTGTGGCCGCCCAACCAGAGATTGTGTACAAACTTGAACCAAAGTACCCGCAGGATGTCATGAAGGTCGCCTACAACTCGATGATCTCGGCGGGAATCAACGTATCCGGTGGCTCCGACTCGCCTACCGTACCGATAAAAAGGAGGGCTAGACCACCGCTGGCTTACTCGACCCCTTTGCTGGGGATGGCTTTCGCAGTTATCCGGAGGACAAAGAATGGCTCAATTATAGATAAAGATGAAAGTGTTTCAGTTCTCGAATCCCTCAAGATTCACACGGTGAACGGTGCGTATGCCAGTTTCGAGGAGGACCACAAAGGCACGCTGGAAGTAGGTAAGCTGGCTGACCTCGCAATCCTGACCGAAAACCCGTTGACTGTAGAACCCGAACAAATCAAAGATATCCGGGTTGAGATGACGATAATTGGTGGCGAGATAGTTTACGCCAAGGAATAAGATCTGTTGGTGCAAAGATTTAGTCCGTAATATCTTCTATTCAGGGGTATAATCTGGCTAGTTCCTCTTGCAGTATTGATTCCATCCTGTCAAGGTGGATATTGACGATATTATCCCCATGTTCCGTTGATGCGTGTGTCCGAGGATCATCTCCTATCAAGGCAAGGGGTTTCTCCTGCATGTTCTCCGGAAGCTGATCCATATGGACCAGTGACGGATGGAGGCTCATCATGATGGATGTCTCGTTTGCCGCGGCGTGGTCGTGCTGAAATTCTGTCGGCGGGTCCCTTTCCTCCTTGCCCCGCCAGACAGTGAAGATAATTAACCCGTGTCTCTGCTCAAGCTCCGGTTTGTTGTCAATGATGTAATCGTTGGACGGTCCGTGGCCGTGGGCGACCACGATCCTGAACCCTGCCCTGCGCACCTGCTTGAGCACCGCGTCGATGATCTTGGCGAAGAGTTTGTCAGGGACCCAGTAGGCGCTTCCCTTGAGCCGCATCGGCTGGGGAGAAGCCTTCTGCAGGGTATCCATTCCATAGTACTCGTTGTCATCGATATCCTCTCTGATATCGGGGCCCAGGAACAGGGGCGGAAGAACGACTCCACCAACCCTCTGGGCCAGCTTGATAAAGAATCCCTGGCTCTGGAGGTGGTCGCTTCCCAGGGGGAGGTGGGGTCCGTGCCACTCAAGTGTGCCCAGCGGCAGGTACGCGATTGGAGTCCTTTTTCTTCTGTCTTCAAGTACCTCCGGGGTTAGCCTCTCGTACAATACTTCTTCGCTCATGTGGCTATCAATGGTTTTTCCTGATATTGACTTTGCGCATGTGTGTTAAATAGTAAAAACATTAGTTTTCATACTGAGTAACAATGGTCAAGGAAATATCGTGGAAGTGGATTGAGGACAACCGAGATCAGTTGATCTCGATCAGCGACAAGATATGGGGGTTCGCGGAGTACGGTCTCTGCGAGGACAAATCAAGCGCACTGCTCGCTGAGACCTTGAAGAAACACGGGTTCAAGGTACAGCACGGGGTGGCGGGAATGCCCACCGCTATTCTAGCAGAGAAGGGGAAAGGCAAGCCAATCATAGCGACTATGGGAGAATACGACGCTCTACCCAAGATCAGCAACAATCCCGTGCCAAGGAAGGACCCGATGGTCGCGGGAGGTATGGGCCATGGATGTGGCCATAACATCCACGGGACCACGGCATTGGCCGCGGCTATCGCTGTAGGTTATGCCATGGAGCAAGAGGGCATCGAGGGGACCATCAGGTTCTACGGTACTCCAGCAGAGGAAAACTACAGCGGTAAAAGGTACTTTGTACACAAGGGGCTTTTCGACGATGTTGACGCCGCGTTAAGCCACCACCCAAGCAGCATGAACATTGCCAGTCTGAAGAGCAGCAACACAATCAGCGGTGCCAGGTTCCACTATCATGGGCAGTCAAGCCATGCGGCGGGGAACCCAGAGGCTGGGAGAAGCGCATTAGACGCCGTTGAGTTGATGAACGTTGGGGTCAACTACCTCAGGGAGCACATAATACCCGAGGCTAGAATTCACTATGTCATTGAATCTGGTGGAGGGCAGCCAAACGTGGTCCCTGACTATGCCAATAGCTGGTACTATATCAGGGCACCTGAGCGGGACATGCTGGAGCCTATCAAACAGAGAGTCATGAAGATCGCAGAAGGCGCGGCATTGATGACGGACACTAAGCTAGTAGCGGAGATGTCCGCGGGTGGGGTCCATAAAATACCTAGCAAGGTGCTTAGCGAGATAGTGACCTCGAATATGCGGAAGGTTGGAGCGCCTGTGTACACTAAGGATGAGTTGGAGTTCGCTGCTGAGATCGCAACTAGTTTCCCCAAGGAAAACCGGATCTCTAGTTTGAGGAAAAACAAGGTTCCAAACTGGCAGAAATACGTTGATGAGGATATCATCACTGATATCCTTGACCCGTGGGACGATGGCACTCACAGCGCGGGCAGTACCGACGTCAGCGACGTGAGTTGGATCACACCTACCATGGAGTTCGGGACAGCCTGCAACGTCAATGGGGCACCCGGGCATAGCTGGCAGTTTGTCGCGTGCAGCGGCACGGGCATCGGTCACAAGAGCCTGATATTCGCCGCTAAGACGATGGCTGGTGCTGCATTAGACCTGTTCACGAACCCCGACCGCGTTGTTGAAGCTAAGAAGGAGCTTGAGACACGGTTGATGGGAAGAGAGTACGATAAAGACCCCTCCGTTGAGCCACCTCTAGAGAAGGCAAGGGAGATGGCCAAGTCTCTTCAAGGATGACCAAAATCCATTTTCTTCTTTCTTCCACACACACTCATCCTGATCGTTTCAAGATAGGGTTGGTTTTTTATCTGCGGTTCTCACTCATGTGGCTGTGAAGCTTAAGCCTTTCAACCCAAGGGACATATCCCTTTCCGATGATTTCATCGGTTTCCCACTAATACAAGACGAGCTGCGCGAAATCGTAGAGTACCTTGAATACCTGTCAAAAATAACGGCGGAGGGCAAGGACGAGATCAAGCGCATGCTGATATCCTCAGAGAGCGGCTCCCTATTCCTGGGCAGGACCGGGGCAGGCAAGACCCATGCCCTGCATTGTGTCGTCAACGAGGCCAAGAAGAAGGGCTACTACCCGGTGGACGGCAGCCTGATGCACGAGAAGGCGGTCATCGACCCCAAAGACATTCGAGAGTTCTTCGACTCGTGCAGGAAGATGGCCGAGAAGAAGCCGTTGCTCATTGTGTACGACGACGCCAGGCAACTGCTTGGCTCAAGGCACAGGGGAGGAGAGTACGATAACAATCATCAGCAGACCCGGCCAATGCTGTCCGAGTTCAGGAGACAGCTGGACGGCCTTCAGTACTACGCCAATCCCGTCCACATAATAGTCACATCGGCCACTGTGATCTGGCACATCGACAGGCAGATCGCGCGTCGGTTCTCACGGCACCTGCGGTTCCCCAGCCCAGAGGACGAGAGTAGGAAGGCGCTGTTTAACTACTACCTAGAAAAGTTCGAGCATGACCCAAGTACAATCGATGTAGAGACCCTGTCATTCCTAATGGAGGGTGTAGTCTCGGGGAAGATCGAGGAGATCGTCTCAAAAGCTAGCTACAAGGCCGACATCAACGGAGAGCTCACTAACAAGATGCTGGTGCGCCAGATCATCCGGTACCTTCAGGGGCCGCCGTCAGATACATCGTTGACCCCAGAGAAGAAGACTAACGTGGCTTATCACGAATTCGGCGGACACACACTGCCAGCGTACGCGGTGGGCCTTGAGCCCATTCTTGTCACAATCACCCCGTCTGCGGACGGCTCGTACGGGAGGAACTTTCACAAGCACTCCGATTCCATACCACCTTCATCTGCCAAATATCATTTCGCAAACGTCATCACTGCCATGGGCAGTACTGCTGTCTACCAGGAGCTTGAGAAGAGCAAGGAGGAGGGACGCATGGGCGACCTCACCGGCTCATCAAAGAGCGCACTGAGTCTATACGCGCTGAAGAACCCGCTGGTGAAGATGAGTATGGGTGAGGACGAGACATACCTTTCAAAGGGGCTGTTCAGCGACGAGAACAGAGTTGAGATCGAGGAGGAGGTCAAGAAGATCAAGGACGCAGCCCTTGAGATCGCCAGGGAGATAATCACCGAGTACCACGACCAGGTTGTGGAGTTCACCGAGAAACACCTCGTGACGAAGGAAATCATGGTGAGGAGCGAGATACTTGACGTCCTCAAAGAGCTAGGTGTGGAGCAGGGCAAGTACTACGACGTGATGTGTGAGGCCCTGAGAAAGCTGGAATATCCAGTCTAGCATAAATGGACTTCCACACCAACCTAATCGGTATCTCTGGTCTCAAAAACGCATCAAAAAAGCACATTGAACCGCGCGCGTTATCGTGGTTGTCCGAGTGGATAAAGAGATACTTGGAGATTCTTGTTTGAACTCAGGCTTGCAGTTTTCTCTCGCCGATGTCCTGGATGAACCTCAGCAAGTACCCGTCGGGGTCCTGCACCAGGAACTCCAGTTGGCCGAACTCGACGTCGTCCCCCCTGTACCAACTCTCCTTGAGGGGGCGGAACAATGCGATACCTGCCTCTTCAAGCCGCCCGATGATGGCCGATACGTCGCCCACCTCTATCTGGAAGTTCAACCCCCTACCCAGGGGGTGCTTAAGGTCCCCGGTCCACCAGTGATTGTTGACCTCCTCCACCATTAGCTGGGAGCCCTCAAGTGAGAGGAAGTAGAACTTTTTCTCGGGCCGTGAGTACTCGACGGTGAACCCGATGATATCCGTGTAAAAGGGCAGGCTTTTCTGGATATCCGTCACGGACAGCTCCGGGATGAGCTTGTTGAATTTCATGCCTCACCAGTAGCCGCCGTTGATTTAACCAGATGGGTCATATTTTATTGATATCAGTGGGCCGTTTATTCTGGAAAAAATATTATTTGGGTGGGAAACGGGGTCAGTTGTGGTTACTGAACGAGCTCCTCGTCAATATTAACCAAGCAGCGATTGCCCCAAGGACCACCCCGTACGAGATGTATGGCCTGTAATCCGGCCCCGGTGACTCAACCGCGTGGTCCCCGCCCAAGTATCCCTCGTAGTCTAGCACCCAGATTATGCCGTCCTCCTCTCCGTGGAATCCTTCCTGATACGCGCTCTCGGAGACGGGGAACGTGGGTGATTGTGAGGAACCGACGATGAAGATTTTTCCGTCGCTCAGCACCTGGGCGAACGGGTGGTCAGAGCCGTACCCTCCAAGATAGGATGCTAGCTCGATATCCTGGTCCATTATCATCACATACATGTCCGTCCACCCCAAGTGGTCGGCTTGGAATGGGTTGACGGTCTCGAATCCACCGGAGCCTACGAACCCGGTGATAAACATTCTGCCTTCCTCGTCAAGGTCTATCTGAAGAAGGGAGTCCCAGTCGTCTAGTCCGTAGAAAGTTGAGTATAACAGCCTTGTACCTTGGGCGTCAAACTGGGTAATGAAACCATCAACCTCAACGCCGCTATACTCTGGTTGAAGGGCATCTTCAGTTACTATAAAGTCGGGTGACCATGTTCTGCCTACTGCAATTGCGTTTCCCTCCGCGTCAGCGGTTAACCCGAAGATGTCGTCTAATTCCGTTCCACCAAAATAGGTTCCATACTCGTATTCCCCTCCAGAGCTCAATTTGGCAACGAAGTCGTCAAACGGGTCTCCTATGTATTCCGGCCTGAACGCGTCCTCTGATACGGGAAAATCATCGCTCTGGGTCGAGCCGCTTACGTAGATTCCCCCGCTGGAGTCAACAAATGCTTTGTTGATAAAGTCAGATCCACTACCACCAAGATATGTAGAGTAGATTAACGTCCCAAAGTCCTCGGTGAGGACCCTGATGAAACCGTCGTCTTCCCCTCCAAGGCTCGCCTGGAGTGCGTCGTCTGTGCAAACGTAATCCTCAGAATTGGTTTGTCCAACAAGCACAAGGTTCCCATCAGGGTCCTGTTCAACGTACTGGATTAATGATACCTCATCGACCTCGTAGAACGTGGATTCAAGTATCTCCCCGTCTGGTGTGTAACGAACAATGAAACTGTCTCCGTTCTCGCGGTCCGTTGATGTTGACACATCGGTGACAGGGAAATCGCTGGATATTGTCTGACCGAAAACAAGGATGTTGTCTCCTGAATCAACCACTACGTGATACGCGAGGTCCATCTCAGAACCACCGAGGTACGTAGCCCATAGTAATTCATACTCAGGCGAGAACTTGGCGACGAATCCTTCCCCCATTAGTCTGAACCATTCAACCGTTGAGGGGAACGCGCCTCCCCCGTATACCTCCTGGGCCGCGTCCAAGACCGGGAGATCCTCGGAGAATGTCCCGCCTACTATGATGATGTTTCCGTTGGAGTCGAGGGCTATGTCGCGTATCTGGTCCTTGCGTGATCCCCCGAAGAACGTTCCATAAATGAATTCTTCACCCGTGGCGGTAACGGGGGTAATCGTTCCCATAATGGAGACTATGAGTATTACGACCGATACGAGTCGCGTCAAAGTGTTTGATTTCTTGTTCATTAATATCACCTATATGTACCTCAGCAACGAGTCCGGGTGCGCCTGTTTCAGACTGAGGTACTGTTTACATAGCTGCCACAGCACGATATTGCCAACAACCCAGAAAATGAAGGTCTGCCACATCTCTAGATAGAATGGTGCATCTGTGTAAGGGAGGCGTAGTCTGAAGAGCCACAGATGGGCTATGTAGAAGAACAGGGGCGTCTTTCCAATATCGGTTATGGCATCCGACAGGGGATTTCTAACGCCTTTCTCCTGTATCCATAATCCGATTGCCATGAACACACACATGCCCCCCAGCCCCCAGAGAAGGAATGCCACACTCGGGGGGTATTTCGATACGTACAGCCAGTCGATGACCGTGTTTCCCCTCCTCGTGAGCAGGTTTCCGAAGCTGTTCAGACTCCTGACAACGAAGAACAGGGCGATTGATGAGACACCTGTAAGAAGGATTGTTTTCCGGATCTTGGAGAATGGTACGTTTAAAGTTCTTATCGCTTCCCCGAAGCTCCAACCTAGTCCCATTACGCCGATCCACGGGATGATAGGGTAGAGTCCGACGAATGGCCAGGAGTTGAAGTTAGGCTCGTGTAGGATTACTCTGAGGTATCTTCCAGCGATGGTGGCCGTGGGAATCCAGTCCAGGTTCAAGAAACCGTGGTTTACCACGATGAACAGGCTCACAAAGAGTAATATTTTACTCGGCGTTTGCCTGATGACACTGAATATTATGAAGCACACACCGATACAGGCGATTACCCCGAAGTAGTAGACTGGTAAATCAAAAGCTGGTGATATCAGAACCGCTTCAATTAGGAGCAACGCTAGCCCACGCACGATAATGTGAACCGTGATGTCCTTCTGTGAAACCCCCTTCTCAAGCCTTCTTGCAGTGCTCAGGGCAAGCACTGTACCGGCCAGGAAAATGAATGTAGGTGCGCTCCAGTGACTGACGAACCGTTCCAGGAACCATACCAGGCTTGTAAATGGCGGTGCCTGCCCGAGTACGCCCTCTCCCCCATGGTGTAGCTGATTCCAGAAGCTTGAGACGTGGTCCCAAGCCATTACTATCATGACAAACCCACGTGCAAAGTCTATGAAGCTCTGCCTTCCGTTCCCGTTGAATATTTTCTCTTCCATCATAACCCTTCCAGTTTTCGTCTGAAGGGTGGCTGGAAAGCATATTACTCATGTATGTGAAACCAGTTGCCAAAGCTATTTCAGGACGATGATGTTGCCCATGCCCCGCCTGCGGCGCTCCACGTAGCCCCTGCTCTCAAGGAGGTCAAGGGCACGACTCACGTTTGACTTCGAAACCCCTGTTAACTCACTGAGCTCGCTCTGGGCGATGATCCCATCTGAGTCGAGGACGGCCCTGAACACCTTCTGTTCATCGTCCTTCAGTATGGGCATGACCTTTTCCCACATGACGCGTTTATTCTCGAACGCCAATTCACCTGTGGGAACATCGGTCCTGTCGTAGAATAGGAGAAACGTGCCGCAGATCCCTGCGAAGAGGGCTGACCCTATCAGTAACCCTACATCGAATAACGTATAGTTCCTCATGACTTGGCTTATCACCGTCTCCTCCCCCTCTAGGAAGATGTGAACCTCAGTTGGGTTCATCAATTTCAATACGATAACGAATATGGATACAAAGAAGACACAGGCCACCAAGAGCGACCTTCCCCTTAGGCTGAACCTCCTCAATAGTATCCCCCCAAGTCCAACATTTCCCCTCACTTGAAACTGATTTCCTCAATTAACTTGACCATTTTCCACTTTGGCTCAATCATGACCCTGTAGTGCTTGCCCTCCACGGTCAAGATGAAGCCCAAAATGCTGGTGGTTCTGTTCTTGTGGATATCGGTTATGATTCCGTTTATCCCGAATGGAACGTCGTGTATCTTGGAGAGCACCCTGACATCGTTTATCGCGATGTCGAGCATCCAGTATCCCTCGATCAGGATCGTCTTGTCAAATGACTCGGCGTACTCGTATAGCTCTGATAACGGGACCGATGCGTCCATCTCAGGGATATAGACGTTGTAATAGGCATTCTCCGTTCTTTCCAGTTCAAACCCCTGCGAGTAAGAGGGCACGGCCACAATGGAGCAAGACGAGTACTCCAGGAACCTGCTGTGAACGGCACCCTCTGGTAGAGTGTAGTTAAAGATGACCCGCTGGTTCTCGAACTCTGTGACCCACACCGTGCCATCGGCGTTGGACCCCACCTTCCCGGTTGACACCGAGTGCTTAATCGGCTCATCCCGTGTGATGTACCTCGAGGCAACGGAGGCAAGAAGCGTGCCCACTATTAGCAGGAACAGGATCAACATTGCCCTGTTCTTAATCTCCAACCCCATGGTGTCCACTAGGCAAAGTATGCGTTGAACTAGTTAATATGCTGAATATATGAAACCAGTTTCCAAAAGGTGGAGGAGATTTCGAGTCACCTGTCCTTGATGAACTCCTTCCTCAGATTCTCGGAAATCTGGGAGCGTGGATCGTGGAGGTCAGGGTATTCGTACCACTCATGGCCCCGCCTGACGATATCATAATTGGGAGGGTCGTTTTCCATTTCAGCCCAGAGGACTTTCTTCAGTTCCTCACATATCTCCTTGTTCTCAGCGGCGATGTTGTCCATCTGCAATGGGTCCTTCTCCCTGTCGTAAAGCCGCTCCTCTGTACCGTCCAGGTCCGTAAGGTACGCGTATTTATCGTTCTGAACCCATAGCCAGGGGTAAAAGATGCATGTTGCATATTCCCTTGTCTGCGGTGCCTCCTTGGTGACCCATTTCCAGACGTTCTCACCGTCGATCTTTGGTGGCAGTGTGATCCCCGCCATGCTCATGAGAGTGACCGGGATATCATGGTGAGCCACAAACGCGTCACACTCGGTGTCAGCCTCCAGTTTACCTGGATGTCGTATAATGTAGACCAGGTCCATGAGCTCGGGGTACATGTGGTCGGGCAACTTGTGGATGATGCCGTGTTCCATGATGTTGTGGCCGTGGTCTGAGACTAGCATCACGATGGTATTGTCCAGCACATCCAGCTCCCTCAGCTTGTCCATGAGCACACCCACGTATTTGTCACACAGGGAGACCTCGCCTGCGTACTGTGCGAAGGTATACTCCAGCTCTCCCTCCTTGAACTCGTAAGGACCTCCGGTCGTGTTGATTACCTTTCTTCCCTCGTATGCCTCTGTGTCCATGTATTGCTCTAGGATGTCCTTGGGTGCGTTCCACGGTTCATGGGGGTCGAACTCGTCGATGACGAGGAGGAACGGACCGTCCTTTGCGTTCTTGTCTAGCCAACTAGCCGAGGCGCCTATTGATTGGGCGGGGAACCAGTCCTTCTCCTCCTCCCAGTCCTGCATATTTGCCAGGCAGTGACGCAGTGAGTGGCCGACACACCCGTATGACAGATCGTTGGGCAAGTTGGACGGGTCCTCGATATCGCCTTCAAAGGGCAAGTGATACCTGTCTGCCTCCTGTCCCCTGATCCACTCCCATGTGGTGAAGCCCCTGTGGAAGTTCATTGACGGCTTGAATATGTGTGGGGTTGACGCAATCAGCGCAGTATTGTACCCGTGGTGGCGGAATATTTCCGCCATGGTTGGCTGCTCCTCTGGTATTGGCTGCCAACCCGGGATCATAACTGTGTCCCCCTTAGCTAGGACATAGTCCCTGCATGGGAACGTCCTCATCCCCGTGCTCATTGCCCTCCTGACGGGAATAGTGGGGAGAGCCTCAGGATAGGCGTTGGTGAAGCGAACCCCTTCCTTGGCCAGAGCATCAATGTTTTCAGTTTTGATCCAGTCGTTTCCATAACAACCGACATGGTCCCTCCTCAGGCTGTCCAGCATGATGAGAACTACGTTTAGCATAATGTGTAGTGTTCCCTAGCGTATTTGATATTTTAGGGAGCCACGGTTGGTGGCGCCCCTCGCTCAGTAGGGGTGGTAGATAGGTATCACCGTCTCCAGTTTACCGTCCCTGACCCCCAGGTACCGGCTCCACCGGTTCACTGTCCCGTCACCGTAGCTCGGGATCAGCTCGATCTGGTCTCCAATGACCAACTTTTGTTCAGGTTCATTCACCCTGAGCTTACCGTGCTCTGCTGATAGAGAATATAGCTCGTACCCATTGAGGTCCTTTGGCCTGGAATCGATCTTTAGTATCGCCTTGCTGCCGGCGTCAACGACTACCCTGTCATCAACCGGCGTGCTGATCACCGATGTCAGCACTGTCATGGCGTAGTCCAGGTCAACGGGGGTCGTGCCTATCAGTTCCCTGTGCCCGATGTCCATGTAGATGTATGTGCCAGGCTGAACCTCGGTGATCCCCGGGTAATCGGCCGATATGAAAAAGTCTCGCGTGCACCCTGCACTCAACATCTCCACCTCGATCCCGTTTTTTATCAATAGGTCACGGGTGTCAATGTCCACCTTGAGCTTTTTCTCTTGTTCAGCGCGTTTTACGTCCTGGTCCTCGGTAAAAGAAGCGGGGGTGTACCCGTTAATTCCCTTGAAGTCCAGCCCAGGCGAGTCCACGATCAGCTGTGATAGCTTCAACGCGGGGTCTCCCGGCTGTATTCCGCACCTGCCGTACCCCGTATCGAGGTCGATTAGGACATCTATTGATAGTTTCTTCTTTGAAGCGGCTTTCGACAGCTCCCTCACGTTCGACGGGTGGTCCACCGCCACCATCAAATGAGTGTGCCTCGTCAGATCCAGGAGTCTTTCAATCTTAGACCCACCGATCACCTCGTTGGCGATGAGGACATCCTTGATCCCCGAGTATGCCATAATCTCCGCTTCAGCCACGGTCTGGCAGCATACACCAACCGCTCCGGCGTCCATCTGCTTGTGGGCTATGAGGGGGCTCATGTGATTCTTGATGTGGGGTCTAATTCCCGCTGGTCTTGAGTTGAAGTACTTCGCCATCTCTGAGATGTTCTTCTCCATTATGTCCAGGTCAAGCAGCAGGGCTGGAGTCTCGATCTCCGATACATCCATTCCGATGCTGTAAGGTGCAAGGTGATCCATTGATATCATCGATGAGTTTGTTTTTAACTTCAAAAAACTTGCCATGTTCTCCAGACTATGATTACAGTCACTGATCTCCTGTTTAGATATCCAATATTTTGTGGTGAGTCACCAAGTAACCGATTATATCTCTTGATTTTATCGATGATTTTATCCTCACTTCCAGTTAACCTTATTCTATGAGTACTGAACCATTCTGGATGAAACCTAAAAAAATAAATCTGAAAGATGGCATCGAGGTCACACTACGACCAGAGATTGATTCTGATCTTGAACCTTCATGGGAGATGTTCAGCTCCCTTTCAGATGAGTCTCTTACTTTTCTCCCTCAAGGAGTTTCACGAGAAAGGGTTGAAGGTTGGTTTAAGGACATCGATTTTGA
The DNA here is from genome assembly GCA_018652685.1 of Candidatus Bathyarchaeota archaeon. Lineage (GTDB taxonomy): Archaea > Thermoproteota > Bathyarchaeia > TCS64 > TCS64 > RBG-16-57-9. Next base: position 8,069 of record JABIBQ010000020.1, on the reverse strand, counting down.
CAAGTCACTACCTATACTCGGTTTCGTGGAAACAGACGAAGGAAGCAAGATGGTAACCTCAGCTGTTTTAGTCTTCCAGAGTGAAGAGATCTACAAGCATAAAGCTACCTTTGGAATATCCGTGCGTGATAGTTATCAGAACAAGGGATTGGGGCACATTCTTACTGAATATATGTTGGAGATAGCGAAGGGTCTTGGTTTGAAGAAGGTTGAGTTGAGCGTTGTGACTCATAATTCTCGTGCAATTCATCTCTATGAGAAGTTTGGTTTTGAGAAAGAGGGTTTGGTAAGAATGGATCATTGGAACCATACACTAGGAAAATACGGAAATTCCTACAACATGGGAATAATACTCGCCAAATAATCCATAATTTTATCCACAATTCGCCCTAATCCTAATCAAGAATCCATGAGAGTTGATTTACGATGGATGTTTCATTAAAAGAAAAGTTCCTAATGCTCTGGAAACGATATTTTGACGGTGCAGATTTGCCTGTCATCCTTTACTACACCGACAAAAAGACAGTCGAAGAAAATGATCCGAAAAAATCAAGCTTCTGCCTGATAGCGTGCTTAAACAGGGTCAGGAAAGGCACGTCATTGAGGTTCAACACGCACTCGGTTGGGTGTCCAGGTGGTAAGAGATACGCGGGCTTCAACCCGGAAATAACTGAAAACTTTGAGTATTTCCTCTCTTGCGGGATCCCCAACGTGATGGAAGGGGAACGGTACAAGCAGTCCCCTGAGCTGGTAAAGAACTGGTTAAAGGACTCTCCTCCATACCTCGCATCGGGTAGCCAGATTGTATTCAAGCGATGGGATCACATTGATGAGGAAGATGAGCCCGAGGCCGTGATTTTCTTTGCCAAGCCCGACGTTATCTCTGGCCTGTTCACGCTTGCTAACTATGACCTGATGTATCAGGGCGTCACCGCGCCGTTTGGTTCCGGTTGTTCATCAATCGTCATGTACCCCGTCCTTGAGGGAGAAAAAGAGCACCCCCACTGTGTTTTCGGGATGTTCGATCCATCCGCTCGCCCCTACGTGGAACGCGATACGTTGACGTTTGCCGTGCCGATGATAATGTTCACTCAGATGGTCGAGAACATGGAGGAGAGTTTCCTCATCACCCCGACCTGGGACGCGATCAAGAAACGGCTCTAACCCTATTTTTATCCACTGTTTTCAACGAGTCATTGATGTAGTTATTAATGGTAGATGAGAAATTGATTTCCGAGAGTTGTGCGGACCTTCCCAACCAGTAAGCATCTTCAAAAAGGTGCTGGACTGGATAGAGAGGGCACTCAAAGATTTTTTCCATTTATTATGTGGATAATATCGTTTGGGTCAGACTTTTTCTGCTACATGCCTATATCCCGGGACATAATCCAAAGCGAGACCACGCTGAGAACGCTGATAAATCCTGAGAAGTAGAATACAGAGCCCATGCCGTAGGCGTCCAAGAGGAAACCTGAGAATATGGGACCGATGATCTGACCGATGCTCATGGCAGTGTTGAACACGCCCACTGTTGATCCTGATCCCAACTCCCTGCCCTCCTTTGCGATGATGGCCGTCACCGCCGGCATCGCCAGCGCGCTGCCCATTGACACGACCATCCTGGCGACAAATATCTCAGTGATTGTCCCTGTCTGAACAAGGTAGACGTAGCCAACAGCCGAGAGCAGGCCACCGCCGATGAGCAAGGCTTTCTTGTTCACCCTATCGGCCAGTATCCCCATGGGTGTCTGGAGGAATGCGTTCAGGAAGATGCCGGTGGAGAGGATGACTCCGATATAGGTACTGGACAGGCCCAGGATCTGGACGACGTACAGTGGAAGGAAGCTCATGATGGTGCCCCTCCCAAGGGCGTTTACCGCTCTGTAGATGAGTATGCTAGTGAGGGTCCTGTTGGCCAGGATTACCCTGATAGGCACGGGTTCCTTCCTACGCTTCATGCCCAGGGACTCCTCATCGGGAACTAGCAGGATTGTAAGAGTTAGGCTGAACAGGACTAGCACCGTCATGGTGTTGAAGACCATATTCGTGTTATAGTTCTCGTAGATGTACCCACCTATGAACGGGCCGGCGCCGAACCCCGAGAAGAGGGCCGTGTTCAGGTACCCCATGTACTTTCCCTCCTCGCCCTTAGGAGTCAGGTTCATGGCGTAGGCCATGGCAACGGGCATCATCATTGATGAACCTACCCCGTGGAAGAACCGCACCACGATGAGCATCTCAGGGGACGTGACATAGGTGTAGACCACGCTGATGACCGCGTACATGACGAGTCCGGCCACGATAATCTTCTTCTTGCTGAACGTGTCGGCGAGCCTGCCTATTGGGGTCTGCAGCGCTGCCCTCGACAGCGAGAAGCTGGAGTAGATGAGTCCGATATAGATACCTGATGCGCCCAAGTCACTTGCATAGTTGGGCATGATTGGTGAGATGATGCCAAGCCCGACCATTGCCATGAAGACGCTGAGCAGTAGAACCCTGAACGCGTTTAGAGACTTGTCCGCCAAGAAAACACTTCAACCAGTAATCTATGGGTTCCCTATTATTTGTTTAGACTCTTCCCTCCTCAAATCACGTGGTCGAAAATCCCCTCTTGTATGTTATTCCAATTTCTATGATGACTGTATCAATTACCATTCCAAGGGAGAAGTATACTAGGTTCTCAGACAAGTCCAAGGTGGATTGTAATGCCGTATTATTACGTTCTAACTCGGCGATTGTGTCTTTCACGTTTGCACGCTCGGTTTTACATAAAAAGACGATAGGGCTCTCAAGTGGTGTAACGATCTTTTCGAGTACTACTGGGAAAGAGCTGAGCCAAAGCGTGGATTGACTTTCGCGCGTCCGTACGAAGCAGAATAACTGCGCGCGATAAGTGTTTCAGAGTGAGTTAGAAGAGTTTTTGGGTCTTGTATCCCTAATTCTCTGGGGTGTCACCGAGTAACCGGCGCACGCGTCTCATGATAAATTATTTATCCTCCAGTAACACTTATCGAAGGTAGAATCGGTGTTATTGAATGAATTGTGTCTTTAAATCGTACGGATATGTTCCTTCGAATCACTTGTGCATTGGGTGCACCCCATTAAGAAATATATTGTCCACAGTCGGGTACAGTAAAGCACAAGCAGCGAAAGGATCAAGAACAATCTTGAACGCGTTTAACATCATCAACTATGCTGACATCCTGAGAGACGAAGGGACTCTGGCAAAGGCAAAAGCGAGATTACTGATGCTTTTTAGTTCCAGGGCTTTACCCGTTGAAATTAAACAGATCCTCAAAAACGTCAACACAGAGACATCACATCTCGAGGAAGAAGATACAGCTGCAGAGTCTTACATTGAGAGTATCTCAGGTCTTGGTGGAGATATTTTTGAGTCCATCGGTGGAACGGATATACAGCGCAAGATGCTTAGAGATATTGGCACGAAAATGGTTGGCGCCATCATTGTAGACGACATGGTTAGAGACTTTGACCGAGATATGGTCAATGGTGCATATAACCCATTAATACACGAGAGCGCAGAGGATAGAACCCGAATCCAAGAGCATTGTACCACACGGTTCAGGAAACTTGTTGATCCAGTACTGGGTGAGAGGGATTATGGAAGCAAAGGGTCATTGACACGTAGGACGCTTGAGGAAATGTTTTTTGATTCTATTATTGGATGCTGCTGTCCCTGATCAAATAAATCCAGGAACCAGTTTCCATGTCCCTTCCATATACTTCATGTATTCTTGACCATAGCTCCTGATGAGATGTTTTTCTTCGGCCTCGATCCTATAGAACAACAATATGATGCCGACAGGGACAAGGAATCCACCATACATGCTTTTCAATAACAATGGAACGCCAATGTTGCGTAACATCTCCCCCAAGTACAGTGGATGCCTGATGACGCCATAAACTCCAGCTGTAACTAGTTCATGGCCTTTTTGTAGGAAAGGAGTATCACGCGTTCTCATCCCTGCATTGACGAGGGCACGTCTTGACAGGTACCTTAGGACCGATCCAGCCAAAACAAGAATAAAACCCGAGAAAAAAAAAGCATCAAATCGCAATGACATACCTCGGAAGATTACGTATTCATAAATCGAGGCCGTAAAAATGAAGAAAACTGTGACAAGATAAGGAATGAGAAACAGATCTTCACTCAGATTTGCCTTGAGATTTGACTTCACGAGAATACAAAGTGGGTACTCTTATATGGAATGCAGCATAGCGCGTCTAAATTGGAACCCACAAGATTCGTTATTCCCTCTATTCCTATCTATAGAGTAGTAGTCCCTATTCATTCAGTCTTTAAACAGGTGTTATACGACTTTTCCAGCCCCAGAATGCCCCCATTATAGCCCAATGTGTGTGGGACCATAATTGTATCCTCACATCACCGTAACTCTAGTTATGGCTGACCTAGAGACACTCCGAACCTACTTGACACTCATTAGCATCCAATGCCACGGGTGGGGCAGCTGGGCCTCGTATGGCGACGAGAAGCCAAATGACGAAGCAGGCGGTATCCTGTGGGGGTCCCGTTTCTCTCCGTTATCTCCGGTGTGGTGTTGCTCTTGCTGCTTCAGAAAAAGAGTATTTCCTGGAAACCTATTTGGTAAAAAAGACCTGCATGTAGGTCGGGAAGGGTAGCACTAGGCTTGGTGGACGATCTCGCCGTTCTGGATAGTCATGTAGACCTGTGTTTGCTTTAGCTCACGTTTTACCCCTTCAATTATCGAGCTGTCCGTCGTGCTCAACTGGAACTCCGGGCTCGTGATGTCCGTTGACAGGATGGCGATGTCGGCTAGGTTTCCGGGCTCAATGGTGCCCTTGATGTCCTCCTCGCGTGATGCGTGTGCCCCTTCGTACGTGAAGCACATCACAGCCTCCTCCACGGTTATCCTGTGGTCCGTTATTGGGTGGTTCACGGCTGACCAGATTCCGTAGACTGGGTGGAACGGCATACCGTCTGAGCCGAACGGGATGTGGAAACCCAGGTCAAGTAGCTGCCTGAACGGGTTTGAACGGCTGAGCCTTTCCTGTCCCAGCCTGATATCGTACATACCTCCTGGCCATGCCCATTCTCCCACGAAATTGGGCTGCATGGATGCCACGATGCCCATCTCAAGTGAACGCTGGATGTCTTCGTCTGTTGGGTACTCATAGTGCTCGATCCTGTAGCGGTGGTCGTCTCCCGGCCCGTCCTCAAGGGCGCTCTCGATGGTATTGAGTGCCTCGTTTATGGCACGGTCACCGATGGCGTGAATCGCCACAATTCCTTTCTTTGTATGTGCCTCTTGCACCCAATTGATGTCCCTTTCAACGTTGCCAACGTAAACCCCAGTAGTCTCTGGGTCATTGTCGTAAGGATCAAAGAGAAGTGCTGTCTGCGCGCCCATGGAGCCGTCGATTCCAATCTTTAGCGTGCCGAAGCTCAGAAACTCGTCCCCGCTCATCGAATGGGGGTACCCAGTCATGATGTGGCACCTTATATTCAGATCGCCCTCGTCGTGGGCGTCCCTGTACGGCTTTGTTGAGAGGTGAGGTAGAGTCTCGTCGGGCCTGCTGGCGTCGTGGATCGTTGTAACCCCTAGGCTGTGTGCAAGTTCAGTGGCGTCACGCAGCCCCTGCCGCAACTCATCGTAGGAGGGCGGCGGAATATGTGGCCTCAGGAGCCCTCTTGCGTCCCTCAGAACGCCCGTTGGCTCTCCCTGGTCGTCCTTGTCGATGACTCCACCGTGGGGGTTTGGCGTGTCCTTACTGATGTTGCACTCCTCAAGCGCCTTTGAGTTGAGTATTATCATGTGACCGCAGACGCGGGTCAGTGCAACCGGGTTGTTGGGGGAAGTGGCGTCCAGGTCATACCTGTTGGGGTACCTCCTCTCCCTGAGGTTCTGGTCATCCCATCCCCTCCCCTGCACCCAACTGCCTGACAAGACATTGTTTGTCTGAATGTATCCACCAAGCCCCGTGACTATGTCCTCGATGGATTCCTTGTGGCTCAGCTGGTAGTGCCCCAGCCTGTACCCTGTGGCCAGGAAGTGGACGTGGCTGTCGATGAGTCCAGGTACCACTACCCTGTCGGAGGCGTCGATGATCTTTATTTGGTCAGGGATAGCGATATCCTGTTTCTTGCCTACCTGCTTGATCTTGTTTCCCTCGATGAGTATCGTCATCCCTGTTTGGGAGGGGCTCCCGGTTCCGTCTATCAGCTTTCCACAGATTATTGCTTTCGTTGACATTTCTACCACTTCACTCCTGAATCAATACATGAAATACGAATTCAGTATATTGACTAGGTGAACTACTAAAGAAAACACATTAATTATAAACATTACGTAATAATGAGGAGTTGTGATGTGTTTCTGAGGACCCTTATCTGGACTTCAAAGCGAGCGCGTGGAGTTATTCATTAATTGAAGAAAAGAGTGTATGAGCGTAAAATTATTCTCAGGATGATCCTGAAAAATATACGACGGTTATTAAAAACACTAAAACTATAAGAAAAAAGCTAAAACAGTAATCAAACGACTACCAAGAGTGACTGGGAATGGATAGAAAACCAACAATCGCGGTTCTTGGCGCAGGTTCTGGCGGAGCCTGCATGACAGCGGACTTTATTGAACAGGGGTTCAAGGTGAACCTCTACGAGTTACCACAGTTCGAGGATAGTATGCAGCCCTTCGTGGACCGTGGAGGCATCGAGATCACAGGAAAGATCACGGGGTTCTACGAGCCAAACATGATGACCACCAACATGGAGGAAGCCCTTGAGGGAGTTGAGGTAGCTACAATGAACGTCCGCGCCTTTGCCCATGACCTCTTTGTTGAAAAAGCTGTTCCCCACCTGAAGAAGGGACAGATATTGCATTGTTGGACGCCATACGCATTTGCCTTGAGGTTCTACGAGACATTGAAGGAAAAGGCACCAGGAGCGATAATTGCGGAATCGGCGATCCTACCCTATTTCGTAAAAAGGGACAGCCCTGATGTTGTTCATTGTCACGCGTACAAGCTGGGGAACTATGTGGCAGCAATGCCCTCTGCAGACACGGGAAAAGTTCTGAAAGCATTATCACCAGGAATGACGACAAGAGATAGGTTCCTGAAACCTGCATCAAACGTACTAGCGACCAGCCTCCTCAATGGAAACATCAACGCTCACATTCCCGCCATCCTGCTCAGCGCAGTAGAGTACGAGAACACCACGGGACATGTGTTCATCTACGGGAAACACGGCACCCCGTTGACCAAGAAAGTGGAGTACGCTATCCGCGATGAAGCGAGGGCAATTTGCGCCCATCTAGGGCTTGAGTCGTTACTTCGCTGTCCATATCCACCGACTAAGCCGGGTGAACCTACCCTAGCATCCCACACCTGGTGGGCCCCCGATGTGAGCATGATGGACCTGGGATGCCTCCAGGAGGATCTCCCATACGGCACGGTCATGATAGCCGAAGTCGGCAAGGCCGTTGGAGTCCCGACGCCGGTAAGCCGAGGAGTTACTGACCTGTTCAAGACAATGCTGGGCGTTGACTACTGGAAAGAGGACAAACTTGGGAACCCCTCAGCGAACCTGAAAACACTGGGCCGAGAAGGGCTCACTCAAAAGGAGATACTGAAGTACGTGACCACTGGGGAAAAGCCCCAAAAAAGAGATTAATAGGGTGAAAAAACGTTGAAATGCGACAAATGTGAGAAACGGTACTCCAAGAACCTATGCAGGGCAGCCAACGTCCGGTTCCAGACCGGGATGTCCACTGAAAAAGCGTGGAAATGGTGCAAGGGCAAGTACTACGAACCAGAAAAAGCCTAACCTCTTTTCTTCATGGAGACACTTTTTTTCTTTTTTCAGTTAGCGATCTCAAAGCTACGTTGAAAGAGGCTTAAACCTCTATTCCTTTTTTTCACTAAAGTAGATAATCGAATATCTTATCCTCAACTCCCCGTTATTCAGTGCAGGTGTTTTCACAAATGAGTCAGGGAGATGTTCGGATTGTGCCGATTTCAGAAGAATACATCGAGAGTTTTCACAAGTGTCTTGATTCAGTAGCTCG
>JABIBQ010000060.1 GCA_018652685.1 Candidatus Bathyarchaeota archaeon | reverse complement strand
CGCCCAGTTCTCGGGCTCAACCAGCATCGAGGGCTTCGGGAGGTTCAAGAAAGAGCTGAGGAACAGCGGCTCAATCAGGTTTGGGAAGGTTGGGCAGGAAGGATAGCAATGTCCGCGAGGGGATCGAGGCCGATTACGTAGATATCAGGCCTGGCAGGAACAACTGGAGGGACGAGGGCTATCTGATCACATCCGATATCGTTGGAAAGGAGATCATCCTTGAAAACGTGGAGTGTAACAACGTGACAGGTGACAAAGTAACCATCATGCAAGGCTGCAGGGTCAACGGGCAAATCAACTACAGAGAATCTGTGCAGGTTGCCTCCGGAACTAAGATGGACTCTGAGCCCGAGAAGATCGAGTAGTTTAGAGCATCCTTTTCTTTTCAAGGTGGTCAGGGATTTCCTTGACCGACCTCAGAATCATGTCGGGACCAGAACCGTCCAGCTGCTGGATGCTCTGGGTGCCCGTCAGCACGGCTATTGTGTAGACGCTGGCGTTCCGGCCCTCTTCTATCCCCTTCATGGTGTCATCCACCTTAATGACTATCCCTGGGTCGTCCACCTTGTACCTTTTCATCGAGTCAAGAATCATTGCCGGGTCCGGCCTGCTGGCCCCGACGAGCTCGCTGCATATCCAAGAGTCCACTAATCCATCCGATATCCATCCAAGGTGGTCAACGAGGGGCTCGGCTACATCAACGGGGAAACCCGTGGAGACAACCACCGAGACCTCTTTACTCTTCAGCTTCCTGAACGTCTCAGGTGCCCCCTCCATCTCCCTGATCTCCGAGATGTTCTCCTTCAAGCTGCTGACAAAGTCAGTGTAGATATCATCCGCCTTGTCGCCCCCGAGCTCGCTTATCACTGTCCGCTTGTCTCTGCCCCTCTGGGCGTTGAGCACCATCATGGGCACCTCCACCTCGTGGTTCCTGAAAGCGTCATTATAGCTCTTCAGTACCAAGGGCAGGCCGTTGATCCTGTCATCGACGGTGGTCCCTGCCATATCGAATACGGCGAGCCTGATCAGGTTACTTCACCCACTCGGTTATCTCTTCGAGAGTCTTCCTTGAGGTGTTCTCGCTGAATACGCCCTTGTCGGGGTACCCGATGGGCGTGACCGCGACAACGTTCTCATCGTCGGGGAGACCCATGGCCTCTTTGATCTTGTCGTTGCTGAACGCTCCTATCCAGCAGGTACCGAGCCCCTCTGCCCTGGCCGCAAGGATCAGCTGCGTGAACGCGATGCTCACATCCATCATGAACGACATGTCCCCCATGTAGCCGCCCCTGCTGAAGGGGACGTTGTAACCTACGGCTACGATGACCGCCGGTGCGTCGGCTATCCACATCTGATCATCGCAGCCCTCGGCGATCCTTTTCTTCGCCTCTCCTTCTTCCACTATGTAGAACTTCCAGAATTGCCTGTTGTGGCCGCTGGGGGAGATGCGGGTTGCCTCAAGGACCCTGCCCATGGCGTCCTCTGGTATGGGTGTATCCTTGTATGACCTGATGCTCCTGCGGGTCTTGATTACCTCGTAGAATTCCATTTCGAGATATGGATGGGTTTGCTGGTTAAAAAACCGACTCGGTTTGAATATCTGATCCACTTAGATTTTGTTTAAAATATAGGAGAGCAGTGGTTTGACTCCTTTTACTGTAAAACAGCAGCGTCATTTATAGTTCAAGTATCAAACCAGGAGCTGTCGACGATACTACATACCTACCCCTTTTACCCGGTACCGCTTCTCCCACTCGGCCCTCATGGCGATGTTCTGCATGTTGGTGAGATGGTCGCTGCACACGATGCCGTCCAGATGGTCTATCTCGTGCTGCATCAGCTCGCTAAGGTCGTCGGTGAAGGTGTCGTTGTGGAACTCGCTGAACTGGTCGGTGTACTTGATCTTTATTCGCCTGTGCCTGGGTATCTTGACGAAGAACTCCGCGTTCATGCTGAAGCAGCTGTCCCAGACATCGAATGTCTCGGGGCTCTTGTACACGATTGACGGATTTACCAGGTAGCCGGTGAAGGCCTCGGTTTGGACGTAGACGACGCGCTTGTTGTGCCCGATCTGAGGAGCTGCCAGACCCCTCCCCATCTTGTAGAGCCTCTGGTGCTCTGTGAGGGTGTCCTTGAGGTCCTCAAGCACTGGTCTGAGCTCCTTCTCGTAATCATATATGGGATCGGCTATCTCCCTGAGCCGAGGGTCCCCCAGAAGCACTGTATCTCGGATAACCATGTGTCTCAATGAGGCTCGGCATCTCAAAACATTAACGATTATCTTGAATACCCAAATGAATACGGTAACTCATGATTACTCTCATCAAGGGAAGTTGGGTGGTGGGATACGACGGGGAGAGGCACAGGCTCATCACGGACGGGGAGGTCGCTTACAAGGACGACCGGGTTATCTACGTGGGCAGGAACTACGAGGGATCTCCTGACAATGTGATAAACGCCAAGGGAAAACTCGTGTCCCCAGGTTTAATCAACATACACGCCGTCACCAGCATCTGCATCACCCATTTCAGGATAGATGGAATAAAGAACGGAGGCACCTTGGCTGACAGGGCAACCACGATGCAGAACCTGTCCAACCCGATCAACCACCTTGACGGAGATGACCTGAAGACCAGTGCTAGATTCAGCATGGTAGAGCTTCTAAAAGGAGGGGCAACCACCGTCGGTGAGATAACGGCTTTCGGGACAACTGGCTTCCAGCCCCCCGTGGAGCAACCCGAGGAATTCGTCAAGGTAGCATCAAATCTGGGCCTTCGGTCCTACATCAGCCACCCCTACACTGACATGAAAAAATTCAGAAATGAGAAGGGGGAGACCGAGTACTATCATGATGCCACAGCTGGCTTCAAGGCGCTTGATGAGGCGGTGAAGTTCGTTGAGAGGCATGAGGGCACTCACGATGACCTGATTCGTACCATGCTTTTCCCGTATATGTTCGATGCCTGTAGTGCCGAGCTGCTGAAAGCTACAAGGGATAAAGCAAACGGGCTTGACATCCCGGTCCATATGCACGCGGCTCAGTACTCCGGTGAATACTACGAGACCCTCAGGCGGTATGGGAAGACCCCTGTGCACCACCTCCACGACATTGGGTTCCTCTCAGAGAAGACTATCCTAACTCACCTATTATTCACGTCACTGAACCCCCAGAGCCAGGCTCCCGGTCTACCGCAACGAGACATGAGGGATATCAGGATGCTCGCAGAGAAGGGAGCTACCCTAGGACACACACCCCTGGTGTGGGCCAGGATAGGGTTGGGGCTTCATAGCTACGCCAAGTTCAAGGAGGCTGGTGTCAACATTGGCATCGGCACGGATGCGTGGCCGATGGACATGATCATGGAGATGAGAAGCGCTGTCACAACAGCAAAGCTCATGGAAGGCAGTAGGACCGCGGTCACCGCGGCTGACGTCTTCAACGCAGCCACCCTTGGAGGTGCCAAGGCACTTGGAAGGAACGACCTTGGGAGGCTCGCTCCGGGCTCAAAGGCGGACATCGTGCTGGTGAACCTGCGTGGATTCCACACTGCTCTGGTGGACGACCCTATCAAGAGCATGGTTTACTTTGGTAACCAGAATGATGTGGACACAGTGATTGTTGACGGAAAAACCGTTGTGGAGAACGGGAAGGTTCCGGGAGTTGATCTAGATAAGCTTGTCAAGGAGGCGAACGCGGTCAACCAGCAGTGGAAGGCGCGGTATGGGTATGAGTACCCGGACAGCTTCGATCCCCTCTAATTCATGTAACTCATTTTTCCCCTTTTCAGGAAATCTGGGTAACGATCCATGTGCCCGCTGCCTTCAACAAGCCTCCAAGTCTGCTTCTCAGCTTCCTCAATGATCTTTTCCTTGTCCAATGTCCTCAGTTCTCTGCCCTCCATCACGGTTTTCCCGTTGATGATAACAGTGTCAACGCACAAAGAGGTCGCTGAGTAGACGAGGTTCTTGATCGGGAGTATTGTCGGAGCCATCCCCGGTGCCTTCATGTCGACTAGGACGATGTCCGCCTTTTTTCCAGTCTCAAGCGAACCCACTTTGTCATCCAGGCAAAGGGCTTTCGCCGCTAACCTCGTGGACATGTTCAAAACCTTCTCAGCGGTCATCGCTTTTGTTGTGCCGTAGTTAACCTTGTTTATGAGGGCCGCGAAATTCATTGCGTGAAACATATCGAGGCTGTTGTTTGTCATAGCCCCATCGGTGCCTAAACCTACGGTAACCCCCATATCGAGCATACTTGGAACAGGAGTTACGATACTCCTCCCAGCCCATGCGTTGGCGCATGGACAGTGGGCGACAGGTGTACCCGTCTGGGCGAGTATAGGTATCTCCCGGTTCGTGGTGAAAGTGCAATGAATCAGCAATGAGTTGGGTCCAAGAACGTTCAGACTGTTTAGGTACTCCATGGCCCTGCCCCCATATCTGCGAAGCGACTTGTCTCCAGTCCTCGGGTCGTTCTTGTGGGAAGCCAAAGGACCCTGAATATGCATTCCCCAGCCCAGTTCATCCTCTTGTGCTGCCCTTTTTGTCTCAAGGATCAGCTCATCGGATACCTGACTCAGGAGTGATGCCTCGTAGATGACTTTGGTCATGTCTCCATTATGCCACCTCTTGGACACATTCCTGCTCTCCTTGATTGCGGTGTCAATATCTTCAGTAAGTTCCTCTGGTGCAAGTCCTTGAAGGTCCCATGATCCTCTTCCGAGTACAAGTCTTAATCCGACATCCCTAGCGGACTCTGCGATCCCGTTGATAGAATCTCTATGGAAATTGATGTAGTGACTGTCCTGTGTGCAGGTGATTCCGCTCCTAATCATCTCCACCATTGACATAGCTCCTGATGCGTAACAGGCGTCCCTGTCCAATCCACGTAGCAGGTCGATGTCCCATCGGTAACCCTCTGGTCTCATACCCTCGCCATCATCGCTCAATCCTCTCATGATTGTCTGGTAGAGATGGTTGTGTGTGTTCACGAAACCGGGTAGCACCATCTTTCCCTTGGCGTCAATAACCTCATCGTCGCTATGTTTCCTCATTATGTCCTCTGTTTTTCCTACATCGACGATCCTGTCCCCGCGGAATACTACAGCGCCATCACGATAAACTCTCATATCTTCATCCATCGTAACGACGTACCCTTTCTTGATGATCATGACAACCAGTCATGGGTTGATTCGTTGATATTTAATATCACTTAAGACATGCACTATTTGATTGAAATGTTAAAGGAAATTGAAATTCAAATAGGCGACAAGGTCTTCGTAGCGGAACTGATGCACGATAAGGCTCCAAAGACGTGTGCTGCATTCGAGAGTATACTGCCCCTTGAGAGTGTCACATGGCACCAGTTCTGGAGCGGACAGGGTCTCCAGTGTCACGACGAGAGGCTAAAACAGATGAAAAAGGATGCTGGGCTATGGCCAAACGCAGATTTCCCTGACTATGGGGAGAACCCAAGTATCTACGGCTCTGCGGGAGAGGTTGGCTTCTACCCAATTGGACACGGCTTGTTCATTACATATGGAAGATGCAGGTTCTTCGGTGCCCTCGATGGAGTGGAGCCGACATATATCTTCGCCAAGATCAAGGACAATTTAGACGAGCTTTACGCAGTGGGCAGGGAGATTGGGAGAAAAGGCGAAAAGAAGATCATATTGCGTGAAAGGAAATGAAGCTCTACATAAGTAGTGACCAGGAGGGCGTGAGCGGGATCGCGACTCGTAGCCGCGACACTTGGGACCAGGCAGAGAACAAGAGGCTCCAGACTGAGGAGATGGTTGCCCTCTGCAACTCCATACTGGAGTACAACCCCAAGACCGAGATTGTTGTCAACGACAGCCACGGCAAGGGGCTGAACCTTGATTTTGAGAAGCTTCCCGAACCAGTTGATATGATCCGGCAGAGCCCTGAGATACTGGACCAGATGTACGGGATCGATGATTCCTATGATGGCTTCATGTTCTTCGCGCATGCTATGCGTGGAGTCCAGGGTGCTCTCCTCAGTCATGTCTGGGAGGTTCATGACGTCAAGATCAACGGCAAAAAGCTTGGTGAGGCAGGTTTAGCCGCTTATATCGCGGCTCATTACGGCGTGCCTTTTGTCTATGCCAGTGGTGATGACGCGTATCAACGTGAAATTAAGGATTTGAGCCCAACAACCGAGTTTGACGTCGTTAAGTACGGTATGGGTCGCTATGTTGCTCGTAACAAGCACCCGAAGGCTGCCCGTAAGATCATTGCTGATGGAGTTAAACGCGCCTTGAAGCGTCTTGATGCCGGTGAGATAGTTCCTGTTGAACTACCTGACGCACCGTACGTGCTGGAAATGAAGTTTGACAACGCTGGTGCAGCTGATGCGGCGTGCTGGATGCCTGGGGCTGAGCGGGTTGATGGTAGGACAACTAGTTTTGTCGCGGACGATATACCGACCGTGTACAAGGCTTTCTACTGTCAGACTAGGCTGCAGAGGGGCAGACTAATCCCCTGATTTCATTTCAGAAATGGTGATGGGTCTCTCACTGACCTGGGGGCGCCACTACTTCCTTGTGCTCTTTCTTTATTACTGGCTTTTCCCGTTTCAGCTTGCGTTTCTTGAAGCTTGGGAACAGGTCGCCGTCTTTCTTGTCAGTCATCAGTCTTCCTCCGTGTCGAGTCTGTAAACGTCGTCCTGGGGGGAATATAATAACTGCGCCTTGCTGCGGTCCAGGCTGTTGAGGGCCTTGCTGAACTCGCTGAATGTGCCTGTTGCGTTCTCCAGCACATCGCCACACATCTCCTTGCTGTACATGAAGGGCTCGTCCAACTTGATTCTAAAGTTCTGGAAGTTGATGCTCTCCCACTCCATGGACTTTAGCAAGCCGGGAAACTCTCTCAGGACCAGGCATCTGATGTACTCCCTTGACCCGTCAGGGCCGTTGACCAACCCGTGCTTTATTAGGTCGGTGAAGCTTCCCCAGTCCTCCCATGGGATCGCGTCGCTAGCGAACTCAAGGGCGTTACCTATGCTGAACGTGGTCTGTACCTTCTCTGGGTCAGGCTTTTCTCCGACGTACTCCAGGACAGTGTCGTCGAGGAGCGTGAACTGGTTGCACAAGGCTATGCCTGTCTCGATGTCCCCGTCTGCGTACTCGTCGATGAGTGCTTTCTTGGTCACCCAGTCGAGGCCGTCGATGAAGTACTCCAGCTGACGGCTTCCGATTGCCTCTGTGGTTGCCTTCACCAGTTTGAACGCGTTGATATCAGCATCTGTTGTATCTTCTTTATCGAGCATTTCATCGATCTTTCCCACATAGTACGCCATCACGTCGTTGATGGCGTCCACTTTGGAGCCGTTCTCCAGCTCCAGCTTCCAGTTGCATTCTTCGATGTCCAGGGTCATAGCCCTGATGGATGAAACGGGGTCCGCGAGCTGTGGAGCGTCTTTGAGGTAGCCTTTCTCATAGGCGGTCATGACCAATACCTCCAGGCTGTCCCTGAGGTAGACCTGGAATGGGCTTCTCACCGCCTCCCAGTTTATGTCATGGAGCCTCCAATACTTTTCGGGGTTGGCGTGAGGGTCATTCCTCTGGTTCAGGAGTGCCCTAGCGTCCACTGTGTCATTTGATGTCAACCGTTTAATGAACGCGCCCCTCGGGCTGATGGTATATCTCAGGCTGTTCCCGTGCATGTACTTTCCCGCCCTGGGAAGGGAACCGTTGGGGTTGCAGACGACGTAGTCTCCTCCCCCCGTTAATGGTATCCTTGCCACCATGAATGATGCCAGTGCTGTCTCCAGGCTGTCCCAAATGGCCAAGTTTGCCACGTTAAAGTCCATGAGAATGCTGCTGTGGGTGGAGTATGCGTTGCTCCTCCATCTTGCCCCATCCCTCTGGTTTGATACGTTGTTCTTGTAGGCATTGATTCCTTTGAAGTAGCCCCCGAGGCCCTTCACGGCGTAGTACCCGAACAGCTCGGCCACCCTATCGTAGACCACTGCCTCCATTGGTGTGTTGTAACTCGGAGATGACAACTCAAGGTGGCTCATGTCATCGTAGACCCTGAACCCGTTGTACGCCATATAGTCCAGCCGGTCCTCCTCAACCTTGATCCCGGAGACCAGGTTTTTCTTTTTGAGCTCCTCTATGGCCATACCAACTAGGTGTACAACTGATCTGACCGGGAGCTGAGGCTGTGTGTTCATGGCCAGCTCGTGCTCGACGCCGCGTATCTTGTGTTCCATCAACGTTGATTCCTCGAAAAAACCGTATAATTAGTTT
>JABIBQ010000078.1 GCA_018652685.1 Candidatus Bathyarchaeota archaeon | reverse complement strand
GTGGCTGAAAATGGGCTTAATTGATACATAAAATATACTCAGTTGTTATCTGAATGATCTTTTTATACCAATTATATCCTCTAAAGCCTCTGTTATTAGTACAAAACGCGCGCAAGGTTTGAGACTAAATTTAGTCAATCTGTATCAAACCACTCAATATAGCGAGGATGAAAGATGGTGTGCTGGGTGTAACCCATCTCCTGTATTATGCAGCATTTAGCTATGCAGGCTACCCGCGTCCCCTTGCAGGCGGGTATAGACGCCTATTCGCCCTTGCACCCTGCGGGTCAGTCGTCTCACCCAGGCCCGCGGCGACCTCATCCTCCAAGGAATCATCGCATGCCGCGGGAGGTATCGTTTCTGTCCGTTGCCAGAGGTCTCCCCCTATGACTCACGTCATCGCAGTCCTGCACGGTGGATGGAGTTTCCTCAGACTTGCGCCCGAAAGCTGCTCCCCAGCTCACCACTCAAGTTACGAGGCAAACCCCCAGATAAACCCAGCGAATCAAAGCCCTGAAAAGCCGTGAATCATCATCAACGCCATGACGCGAGTGTTACTGGTGGGCGAGAGCTGGGTCAGCATCAGCACCCACTACAAGGGTTTCAACCACTTCGTGAGCGGGGTCTACGAGACGGGGCTCAAGTGGTTCAGCCAAGCGATGGATAAACACGGGATCGAGTTGACTCACATGCCCGCCCATGAAGCGGCGAACGATTTCCCGTTCACTGTAGAGGAGCTCGACTATGATGTCATCATCCTCAGCGACATCGGGGCGGACAGCTTCCTTCTCCATCCCAAGACATGGCTCCACGGGGAGCGGACGTCCAACAGGCTAAAAACCATCATGGAGTACGTCAAAAAAGGAGGCGGGCTCATCATGGCCGGGGGCTATATGAGCTTCCAGGGGATCAACGGCGCGGCCATGTACCAGAGGACGCCCATAGCCGAGGTATTACCCGTGAAGATGATGGCCTCTGATGATCGCTGTGAGAGACCCGAGGGGGTCAAGCCCAGAAAATCCAAGGAACATCCGATAACCGTGAACTTGCCGGATGAATGGCCTCACCTGCTGGGTTACCAGCTGGTAAAGCCCAAGGAAATGGCGCAGACACTGGCGATAGTTGATGACGATCCCCTGCTTGTGGTTGGAAGCTACGGGAAGGGCAGGAGTGTGGCATACACAACTGATATCGGGCCACACTGGTGCCCACAGGAGTTCGCCGAATGGGACGGCTACGGCTTGCTCTGGAAGAACATGATAGAGTGGGCCGCCGGGGCTTAATCATTCCTTGTCGAGGCTGAATTTGGACTCAATTAGTAACTCCGTCCACATGTAGAGTCTGGCTCTTATCTGAGCGGGCTCAATCTTCCCGATAACCGGGACGTCAATAGTTTCCTCGTCGCTGTAATCTACTACCGCCCTATGGAGGTTGTTGAGTATAAGCTGGGAGTTCTTCGCCTCATCAACTGGCTCGATACCGGTAATGGGTGCAAGTTGGTAGTTCCAGAGGGTCATATACATGTCAACGAACAGTCCGTGAAGATCAGACGGGAACCACTTCACGAGGTTCTTTGATCTCTCGGATGCCTCTTGAGATACAATGGAAAGGGTGTCATGGATCTCTTGCTTAATCGTCCATGGAAGGCGACGCTCAACTCCGTTTCGCAGCATCTTTGTGGTGAAAGTCGATGGTTTAAGACCTTGCAGGTTGACCCTGTCAATCACGATCCCCTCGACCTGAACCAGCTCGGCCTCCAAGTAGTCCCACCTGACTGGCCCCTCTAAGAGCATCACAAGTCTCAGCAATGAGTCAATCAGATCAAGATTCAGAACGATTAGGGCCATGTGGGCTCCCCTGATTGAGAGGAAAGCTGCCTCGTTTTCGGCTAAATGCCTTGCCCTATCGTCCAGGAACTGACTCACGGAAGATAGTAGCTCGATCAATGGATCCTTGTTATCCGTAAAGAACTCGATGGATCCCCGGTTATGCGAAATATGGGCCCATTGGGCGTCCTTGTAAGGCTTTACCCCGGTCCCCGTCTCGATTGATTTCACTTCGTCAAGTTTGATGGTCTCGACATGCTCTTTACCGCTGAGGAACCCTGGTTTGACCTCGAAAGTTATAGTTTCGCCATCCAGTTCGATTGTGGCAGTTTTCCTGTCACCCGTCCTTCCCCTGATCTCAGTCATTCCTGCGCCTCCTCAGGCTGTCTGTCGTCTCCTCCAGTTGTAGCGGGGAGTAGGTCGTTCTGTGGTACATTTTCAGGTATTCTCTACCGTACCTCTCGGTGGCACCAAGCTCGCCCAGTTTTACCTCACCTTTTTCCTCAAGTATCCTGCCGATTTTCTTCTCGAAGACCGGGTAGTTAAGGAGCATCTCCTTGCGTTCGTTGTAATACTCTATAGTCTCCACGGCCTCATCGATATAGCTCAGCACCCTGTAGAGGTGGTTAATGATCTCATCGATCCTGTAGTGCTCGTAGTTGTTGATGACCTCCAGGCTCTGGTTCATCCTCTCCGTGAGTGTCAGGTTTTTATTCCATTCATAATCCTCACGAGGAAGAAGAAGGTTGATGTTGAATTCCAGATCCTTGATGTGGTAGTATAGGATCCCAATAATCTTGCCCACCACCTCGACGGTGCTCAGGATAGTGTCCCTGATGAGTATAACCTTGAGCACCTTGAGGTTCTCATCGTCGGGCGCAAGAGTGCGCTCCTCAATGCTCTCAGCCAGCTCTCTTATCTCTTCGTACCGGTCACCGAGTAGACTTGTGAGGCTGCCCTGGCGCTTGCTAAGCTGGATGATGGTCTCGACGCTGTCCACGATGGGCTTGGTCGCGTTCACGATGTCAGCGCCATACTGTTTCTCCCAGTTCTTGAGGCTTACGAGGATCGCGTCGATGATGACCCAGGGCTCGTCCTCGTCGAGTTTCTCCCTGCTGATCATCAGGGTTGCGCTGTCCTTGGGAAGGGTGGGCTCGAAGAGACTGCTGATGATCTCGTATATCTTGTCGCTTGTATCGATGAGCTCCTCGACCAGCGCCCTGCCCGAGGCGACGATCCCCTCGATATAATCCAACTTGACTTCAAGGCTGACCTCCATGTCTTCCCAGAGCTGAACGGGGGCCTCAACTTCCAGCCCAAGCTCTATAACCTCGCCTGCCGCCTCAAGATACTCGAACTTCGTCTTGATGTAATACTCCCTTAACGCAATATCGAACTGGGCCTCAAAGCTGTCAACGTCGTCCTTGAGTCCATTATAGATACGCCTAATGCTTTCGTCAATATCCTTGATGTCTTTTGCCCCCTCGGCGTTACGCTTGATCTCGCCCACCTCGTCCTGTGCGATCAACATGCGGGTCCTCAACTCGATAAAGTTGTCAGGGACCGGGCTTCTCATCCTGCTGATGAGAACAATGTACCTACGGAGCTTCTTTAACTGGAGGTCACACTCCTCACCGAGAGACTCTGACCGGACGTCCTTCACTTCTCTGAGATCAACCAGGTACTTACTGAAGCTGACTGGGGCGGAGAATAGAACGGTGAAAATTGTTGAGTTTACAATGATAGCTTGGTTTACCGTAGCCTGGAAGGCCAGGGGAATTTGAAGCCGGTCAATGGCGGTGAAGAAGGTAAGATTCGTGATGGCTGCCACGAAAATGGGCAGAACATAAACCAGAACATCAACGTACCTGCCGGGGATCACGGATTGCTGTACAGGACTGGGCAGGCTCATGTTAAGCAGCGCAATGGCAGAGATGAATCCGGCCATGATTACCATGAAGAACCCTATTCCAGGCATCGAATTTACAAGCTGGGTAATCGCCTCACGGAAATACTCCTGGAATACGAGGTTGACGTACATTGGAAAATGCTCCTGGATCTGAGTAGCCAGAACTTGGTCAGTTACCGATGGCAAGGCTATCTGAATATCGTACGCAATTGCCCCCCTGAAGAACTGTGGGAGGGTGGTTTCCACATATTGGAGAAGTATTGACTCGGAATATGTTGGGATGTACTGGGCGACGAAATCCATGAACGTATCCTTCACGTACACAGGGGCGGATGACGCCGGTAATGGAAAAGTATGAATAAAATCAGTGAAATCAGTCTTTAGATATGTACTGAAAGTCTCGATGACGGTTGATGGAACTTCGTTGACATATCTCTCGAAACCCCTGGTGAAAAGAATCTCAGATATACTTGACCCGACTTTTGACAATTCGTCCATGTTGATGTAACTCAGAGCACTCTGGATGTCACTGAACACCAGGTTCAACGGTGTGTATAACGGGGGGAAGATTCCCTCCTGAAAAGTCTTCAGGTATTGAATGATTTGCAGCGGTAAAGAGAGGAAAATATAGTAGACGAATGTGAAAGCGATTCCTTTCCCCTTGTAAATGGTGGCAAAGACAAGGATCAGTGGTATCGCGAGATAGAACGTGCTCTTGAAGAAGAGGAGGGAAACCGCGATTATCCCCATGTTCATCGCTATTAACTGGAGGTTATCAGTAGCCATAGCGGGGCAAATTATGAAAGGAGCTATAATGAAGCTCAGGATCACCACCTTCTGCAGTGGACCTGGAAATATCTGGAAGAAGCCGATCCTGGACAGATGGTATATCAGTCCGAGACTAATGAGCAGACTGCCAGACATCATGCCGTACCACTTGTCCTTGTATGTAGCCCAGGCAACGAGGAAGGCCACGATGAACGGGAGCGGCGCGGGAAGAAGAGGTATCAAAGTGAAACCTATGCCCATCGAGACGAAGGTCACCACGAGAGTGATTACCTTCCCTGTCTGCTCACTGAAATCCCCGTCCATAAATAAAGCGAAACTCATATCCAAGTATCCCCCAGTATGATGCTAGGTGCGGTATCCTCCATTGAGCGCAAACATTGATGTCAAACTATTGTCGGGTCTCAGGGACCAGATTAGAGCAATTACCCCCGTGCTACCTGATAAGGCTGTGGTAACGGTGGGCCAATACGCACTTGATACCCTGAACGAGTCCGAGAAGCTCACGGAGGTTGACATCTACACTCTTCTTCGCGTACTTCATAGAAAAGATTTGCAGCATAGAACCGTTGAACTAGACCCTGAGCACAGCCTCCAGATGGATACAATGTACGAGCCCCATTACTGGTTCGACCTAGGATCATACTTGGAGGGGGTGAACATGGAGGGCATCCTGGGCAACCTATTCTACGACTATCACAAGGAAATACTCAGCATCAGTAACATCTCTGAGGGGGCAACGGCAGGGATCCTGCCTGAGATCCACAGGCACTTCATGGGCAAGGAAAAGAGCACCCTCGGAGTATGCGTGTTCCCGTCCATGGCCCATAGTGGAGACGCTCTGTACAACGCTTTCAGCGCAGTTGGCAGGATCAGACGGGACGCATCAACACCGCTGATTCTAGTCGACCAGGGAAAACTGGAAGACTACGATGGGGTTCACAGAGATGGCGATGTACTCAAGGGCATCGACGTACTGGATTATATCATCGAGCTTCTACTGGACAAGGAGGGCTTCATCAGAGACCTCAACAAGCTGTCCACATCATACAACATTGAATTATTCTCGGTTCTGATGGCGTCAGGTTGTAGCATGGACATCTATGAGAGCTTCAGAAATATCCTTGAGATCACCCTTGAGCAGCCGCTGATGGATTTTGATATCACAACCGCGAAGATGATCTATGTCCTCGTGAAGGCTCCCCTCAAGTTCAGGGACGAGCTGCAGAAAGGGCAGCTGGAGTACGAGGTAAGTACATGGCTCCAGGAGTCTATTGGCATCGACATCCCACAGATTTGTGAATCACTTTTCGTGGACGAGTTCGGGGACCGACTTGACGTTGTGATCCTGGCTGGCGGTTATGATTCAAAGGAGAAATTCACTATCGTCCACAAGAGGATCGAGCGATTCAGCAAGATGAACCTGGATCAGGGACTTGTAAAAACAGAGGACTGGGAAGAGATAAAGAAGGTAATGTTGGGCTAGGAGCTCAACTTCTTCTCAAGTCCTTCAAGAAGCTCATCAAGTGAGCCCTTGTGCTCTACTAGGAAGCTCCTGCTAAGACCACTCTCGAACTCGCTTGCCTTTCTGTTCAGTCGCTCCATCTCGTCATACTGGGCGATATCCTCTACTCTGCCCCTTCCCGCAACTACGACGACGCGGATCACCCACGGGTCGCGGCACTCGACAATCCTGACTGTGATTGTCTTGCCCACGTCTCCCGTGACGTATGCCGCCAAGGCTGTGTATAGCTCCTGTGTCAGGTCCTCATCCCAGACGCCCATCGGGGTCTGGACTGTTACCCACAGGTAGTCGCTGCGGTAGCTGCTTTTCACGCCCATTATGTTGGGGGTCCTGTAGATCCTGATGATGCTCCTCATGTAGTCCTTGAAGTGGTCTATGTCAAGGATCTCGTTGAGTATTCCCTCCCTGTTCAGTTGGTCTTCCTGCTCCGCAAGGATCTTGTATATAATCTTGCCCTGCTCGGCGCCCGTGAGCTCTGATGTCCTCTCGTAGAACCTGTTGCTCTTCATGATGCCGCTGAGTTTATCCTGGTAGTCCTGCGTGAGTACAAGAACCTCGGTAAGTTTCTTCCTGTAATCGCTGGTAACCTCAAGCTTCGTGGATAACTCGTTGTAGAAATCGATGAGTGTATCACTGGAGCCAAGTCCGTCGAGGAGGTGGAGCTCGTCTTCCTTGATGACTTGGAGCTCACGCTCGACCTCTCTTAACTTTTCCTTGCTGTATTTTTTCTTGCCGAAGAGACTGAAGCCCTTGGACTCTTTCTCGTACTTGATTCTGTCGAATTCTTTGCGCTTCCTCTTCTCCTCCACTCTGATGAGCTCGTTCTCGGTCTCCTCCCTCCGTGCCCTGAACTTGACTATAAGTGCCTGAAGGTAGGTCAGATGCTCGTCGATCATCTTGATCTCGTCACTGCTTGGTTTGATCATGAGCTGCAGTAGGTGGTAGAGAGTGGTAAGCTCCGATTTCATGTCCTTGAAGTTGACGTTGAGCTTGTCCTCCTCCGGCAGGATCTCGTAGCGCCTGCTTATGGCATCGATCAGGTGCCTGTTATCGTTGTAAAGTGACAGAATCTCAAGGGCTCGCTCAGTTACCTCGGCGAGGTTCATGAAGTCCTCTATGAGCTTCTTCTGCCTGATGGTTAGCCTCTGGCTACTCGGTAGTAGCTGCTCCAGCCTTTCGAATATCCCCGCCTTCTGCGCCTTGAACTCGGGATGGGTCCTGCTGATGTTACGGATCATTCCTTCAAGGCTGTCCATGGGAGACGCGCCATCCTTGTCGAGAATCAGCTTCGAGATACTGTCCTCGATGGTGCCCTCGTCGGATACGAGCCTTATCGTGTTGACGAACTGTATGATTTCGTCAATCCACTTATTGATCTGGTCCTGGATACCCCTGACGTACAGGTTCTGGTCCTCGTCGTATCTTGGGCTTCCCTGGATGAGCTGGGTGGTCTTTTCCTCAAAGTCCTCCGCATTGAACGCGTTTGTCTTTATGAGGTAGTCCTTGTAGATCTCGCTTACCTCTCCTTTCTTAAGAGTGAGCACGCTCTTGAGCTTGTCCAGCATGTCAAGCTTCTCCTTCCTGATCTCGGCCAGCTGTTGCATCTTCTGCAGGTTGCTCTTGAACGCCTCGACGTAGGCGTCAACGGGGTAATTGACCTTGATCATGCTCAATGTATGGACCGTGTCATCGGTGAGACCGACTTCAGTTCCTATACCGCTCATGAGGTCCGCCATGTCGAAGTCCATGAGGACGTAGATCATCTCGACGATCATCTGGTCCACCTCGTCTCGAGCCGACATTATGTTGCCCGTCTTGCTGTAAGCGGGCATCAACGGCAGGAACATCACGGTGTTAAACGGGTTTCTGTATACCTCCCCGAGGCCCTGGGTCAGAAGACCATTCTTTTCCCTGTTAACGAGAGTGTTCAGCTCCTTGATTGCGTTGAACGCACTGTATCCCTTGGCGGGTGGGTCATCGCCCGTACAGGGTAAGACACACAGGCCCATGATTGGGACACCGCTACCAACTGCCTGCCTCAGGTGTCGCGCAAAGTCCATGGCCATACCGGAGCCCGTGCCGCCGCCCAGGCCGAACACAATGAGGATTATTGGGCTGCTGATGCTACTGAGGGCGCTGTCCTTGAACATGTTTGTGAAGCTCTTGATGATGCCGAGCTGGTAATAATTGAGGTTGTAAATGGCCTTGGCCAGGCTCCTGCGTCTGCCCGCGCCGCCGGCCAGGGGCGGGATAGCTACGGTTGACTGGAGCCAGGGGTTGTACTCTTCGATCTTGATGCCCTCGTTGTCAAGATGTTCCTCAAACTTGTTCTGGACGAAATCGAACATTGCCTCGGCGGAGGGAAACTTTACGCTCTTGGCAATGACATTAAGCCTTTCCTGGGGGATGCCCTTCCTCTTCATCTGGTCGAGGACCCTCTTGTAGGTATCATCAAGACTCTTGATGTCGGGGTCCGCGATATCCATGGCCAACATGCTGAGTCTGGTGGCCCCGCTGTCCAGCAACTCCATGGTCTTCTCGTTCTTGAGGAAATGTTCAACGATGTTTGTGCCAGCCCCTCCCAGGCCGACCATGTGTATAACGCTTGAGTATCCTAGATTGCTCATTATGCTCTCTCCGTTTCCTTGAGTCTGTCATTTATATCGTCGAGCCTCTGTGCCAGTGTCCTGTCGATCCTGGAGGCCCGGCTCTGTACTGCCTCCATCTCTCTTATCTGGTCCTCAACAACCATCTTGATGAACCCGAGGCGACTGTTGGTTCTGATGAACATGAATATGCCGAGGGCAGATATCACGAATAGTCCACCGACGGTTGGAATGAAATATTTCTCCATAAAACTTGGGCCAGTCTGCACTGGCGGTGCTTCCACCTCAAGATTATTTAGAAGGTTAGTCGCCGAGGTCACGAGACCCTGTCCCGCTTCCTCCTCGGCCAAAGCAACAAAGTTCTCGTACAGCTGAATATAGGCAGGGTCCACATTGCTCTCGATATAGTCCTGAAGCTCTGCCTCCTTTTGACCCAGCAGGAATCTGTAATCATCGATCGCGCTGTCGATGATATTTGTGGATATATGGTCATACTCCGTTCCAACGGGTCCGTCCAGATTCACCAGGGTGAGGTCAAGGGGCTTGTGAAGCGTAACGCCCTCGGTGGTGAACACGGTGGTATCGGTCGCGATCCGCCCAATACCGGAAATAACGTAGACACCCTCGATGTGGTGGAAGTTTATTGTGCGGGAGGCTGGGTTGAAATCATCCGTCTCGGGGAAGGCGGGTGTCTCAATGTCCCAGTAATACTCCTCTGACATCTTGTCCATGTAGCTGGACAGTTTCAGCTCAAGGACAGCATTGTCCACCGTCTGACGCACGTTCAATGTGAAAGTGATTATGTATTCGTCTCCTGCGAGTACCGGGGCGTTCTGCAACAGCTCATCCGTCACCGAGTCCCACTCAAGCACGGTTTGGCCGGTGCTATAGTTCTTCAAAGTGTAATCCTCGATCCACGGGAGGCTCTGAGCCTGGGCAGGTACGGCTGGGACCAGTAGGACCAGCATCAATAAGACTAGTTTTAATTGCTTCAAGTTTATGCCCCGTATGTTATCAGTGGATTCCCTTAACCATTTAAACTGTATTGCTGAGGTTTTAGATGTTCCCATAGGATCTCGGAGGAATCAAATAGGTACGGGATGAGCGAAGTTTTGAAACCGTACACGTTCTTGGGAGGTATGGTTGATTATCTAGTCGAGAACGGGTTCATTTACACGATGACCTCTAGTTCGGGCCTCTGATGAAGTCCTAATCCTTCTTTTTCCTTCACGAAAACGCAACTGTTCTTATATCCCACCGTAACTTCGATGTGCTGTGAATATTGGACTTTACATCAGCACAATAGTGAACGTCAGCTTACTAGTCATATTGTGCCTAGGGTTCACTTTCACGTACATGATGGAAAAGTTCCCCAACTTCGCCCACACGAGCTTCGCAAGCATAGGCACGGCGGTTACATATTATCTAGTCAAGTTCTACGGATGGAACCCGTACTACACATGGCCGTTATCCATGATGATAGGCGGCCTTGTGGGTGTGGCGTTATACCTGATCGTTGTGAAGAAGATCAAGGAGAGGGCATTCACCGATATAACATTAACTTTCACGTTCTACATCGTCAGCCAGATCATCGTTCAATGTATCGCCATCTTCAGTTACTGGATACTGATGAGTTCAAGATATCAGAGCAACGGTTTCGTCCTGTTCAACTTTGATTTCAGGTGGAATGGGATACAGGGCGTTGGGATAATAGCGCCCTTGACTGTCCTTTTCCTCGTAGTTTTGCTGGAGGGCTTCCTGAAGTACTCCAAGCACGGAATCGCAATGAAAGCCACGGCCGAGGACGAAGCTCTAGCCATGGGCCTTGGAGTCAACGTGCCCATAATGCATATCGCGTCATGGTTTATCTCGGGCTCGCTGGCGGCCCTCGCGGGATCTATCATCCCGATGTGGCTGAGCACGAGCGTCGATTTCGGCGACACCCTTCTTATCAGCGTGATGGCGGGAAGCGTATTGGGCGGACTGGCCAGCATCAGGGGGGCCATAATCGGAGGAATACTGACTGGAGTCTCGAAGAAAGCAATCACATGGGTGCTGATGAAAAAGATAAGTGTGAACATGGGTTCGTACGAGGGATTGATCCCAATCTTGTTCCTCTTTGCGATACTTGCGATTGAGCCCAACGGCTTGACTGCGATATACTGGAGAAATATCTCGGTTCACAACATCAAGGTGAACATTAAAAACTTGGTGAATAGCATCAAGAACAGCCTGAACCCGGACTAGAACTGTATTCTTCCCCCTGCTCGGACTAAAACCGGGTATCAAGGTGTTTAAAAGAGGTCTTCTTAATAGGGTACTGAAATGCCCGCCTCCATCGTGTGCCCGAAATGCGACCGAAAGTACACGATAGCCGAGTACGAATTGGACAAGTTCTGCAAGGACTGCGATACCCTGCTCTCGGTGGAATCGGGTGAAAACAGTAGAACTTGGAAAGACCTTTTTCCGTACGAGCCTTACCAGCCCCAACTTGAGTTCATAGAGGATGTCATAGAAACCGTGGTAAAAGGTGGTGTGCTCATAGCGGAGGCGTGCAACGGATTCGGCAAGACAATCAGCAGCCTGAGCTGCCTTCTTCCCACCGGGAAGCAGATAGTGTACGCCACAAGAACCCACGAGCAGGTGCGCCAAGTTCTCATTGAGCTGGATACAATCAACAAGAAAGCGAGGAAAAAGTACACCGCGGTAAATCTGGCAAGCAGGGATTTCCTGTGCGTCAACCAGGACTGCAAGGAGTTACCCAGCAATGAGGCGACCGAGATGTGTCACATACTCAGGAAGAGTGGGGAATGTCCTTACACCCACGAGATAGATCAGCCCCCCAGTAAGTTACCAGCGATCCTGGGGAGAACAGAGCTTGTTGAGGAGGGCAAGAAGCGGAAGATATGTCCGTATTTCCTGGCAAGGCGGATGGCGAAAGAGTCCAAGGTAATCGTCGCGCCGTATCCCTACATATTCAATCCCATGATTAGGATGATGACGGGCCTGGACCTTGAAAAGAAGATACTCATACTCGACGAAGGACATAACATCGACCAGGTGGGACAAGATATTCTAAGCGACACCCTAACAGAGAGAAACCTGAGCGCAGCCATCGAGGAGATGAAGCTTATCGGGAAATCGCCCAAGTACCTCAACAGGCTAGGAGAGCATCTCCTGAGAACCACAACAGACAAGCCAAAACTCGTTCAGCCAAGGAAGCTGGAGGAGGACTTTGAGAAAGCTCTCAGGGTGGGCATCGACAAGTTCATCGAGGGGCACGCTGTGCTCATTGATACCATCAGGGCCAAGAAGCTGCAGGGCGGGAACACGCCCATAAGCTACCTGAACGGTGTCCTTGAGTACTTTGAGCTCATCCAGACGAGCCAGAAGACAAAGTACGTTGGGCTGTACACGAAAAACTACTTCGGGGCACCCGTCATCGAGTACAGGTGTCTTGACCCGAGCCTCGCGGTGGAGCCCATCGTCCAGATGGCAAGTGGAGTCCTCATCATGAGCGGTACGTTGAGCCCCATCGGTACATTCGCCGAGATCATTGGGCAGCAGAAGGCACAGCAGAAGGTCTACGACCCAATCCAGAAATCAGACAATATCAAGATGGTAATAGACACCGGGGTCAGTACCGCGTACAAAGAGCGCACTGACCAGATGTCCTCAAAAATAGGCAGGGCACTGGAGGCTGACCTCAAGAACGTCAACAGCGGGGCACTCATCTTTTTCACCCAGCGAGCCTACATGGGCCGCTGTATCGAGATGTGGACAAAACAGGGACTAATCAAGACCAGGAACGGCCTCACGTACTTCGGTGGTAAACGCTTTTTCCGTGAGGGAAGGGACGCGCGCCAGAACAGGGATGTTGTGAGCACGTACAAGATAGCGGCGGTCTCAGGCGGTGCAGTCCTCTGCTGCGTCTTCAGGGGAAGAAACAGCGAAGGAAGCAACTTCCCCGGTGAACAGGCAAGGGGCATATTTCTCGTAGGCATACCGTACGCCAACTACGGCAACCCGCTGGTGAAGGCACAGATCCAGTACTTCGACAGGGCCAAGAGGGGCCTCGGCAACAAATGGTACACCATGGACGCCTTCAGGGCAGCAAACCAGAGCCTTGGCAGGGGAATCAGGGGCATGGATGACTGGTGCCACTACTACCTGTTTGACCGCAGGTACTATGGGCAGAGGAACCTCATCTCGAAGTGGGCTAAGGGGGATGGAATCAAGAAAAGGGAGTCCCGAGACAGGAAACAGGCCAGCTTCAAGAAGTTCAGCGATGACACCATCATTGAATTATAGTTGCACGACGCATTTCCTTTTGAGATAAATTGACTTTCAAGCTAGATGAAGCGCTGAAACTGGTTGATGAGGCGAGGATAATCCAGCTGGCGTCCGAGGTTATCAGGATTCCAAGCATCAGCGGGAACGAGAAGGATGTGATGGAGTACGCGATACAACTCTTAGAGGAGATAGGTGTTCACGTCGAGGTTCATGGGAGCACGGAGAGGCCCATCATATACGCATGTCTGAACCCAGAGGCGGAGAAACAGGTCATCTTCAACGGCCACCTTGATGTCGTGCCCATCGCAAAACCCGATGCATGGTCAAAGGATCCGTGGACCCCATTGGTTGAGGGCGGGAAGCTATACGGGAGAGGCGCGTCAGACATGAAGTCATCATGCGCGGTGATGATCCACCTTCTTGAGATACTCAAAAAACTAGACCTGCCCATCAGCGTGGGTGTCCACCTTGTCCCTGACGAGGAGAGGGGCGCCGCTGAAGGCAGCAGGATACTCGTAAACAAGATAGTAGCGGGTGAGCTCAGGAGACCCGATTACGTTATCATCGGGGAGCAGAGCAACCTCCAGGTGAGGGTAGCCGAACGGGGCATGTTCGGTTTCAAGATTAAGTTCTACGGCAGGGCAGCACACACCGCGGCAGCAAGGACCAACGGGATCAACGCCATTGCAAAAGCCAGCAAGGGAGTTCTGGCGCTTGAGCACCACATTGACAAGTTCCACGAGTGGATCGGCCACCCCATGTTGAGCGTAAACCTGATCGAGGCGGGCACCGTCAGCAACCAAGTCCCTGCCGAGTGCACAATCACTGTGGACAGGAGGCTAATCATAGGAGAGACTGCCGACGACGTAGTTGCAGAGGTAACCGCAGACCTTGACAAAGCGGGAGAGGGAGACCCCGACTGGAACTGGGAGATCATCGCAGATAAGGACGAAGAGGGAAACTGGAAGTACACCCCGGCAAACTATACTTCGCCTGACTCTGACCTAGGAAAAGCGTTCATAAAGGCGGTTCCTGCAGCTCTCAAACGGGATCCTGAACTGTACGTCACATGGGCAGGTAGTACTGATGGAAGGCTATACAGACAGGCGGGCATTCAAACCATTGGGTTCGGCCCGATTGGCAAATACGCACACGGCCCAGACGAGTTCGTGTACATCGACAGCCTTGTCCAGATGACAAAAGTGTGGGTAGCTCTAGCCCTAGAGCTATCCACCTAATCCACCGAGGCTATTACCACAACAAGGTTTTCTAATAATACCCGATTGTCAGCAGCGTTGATGTATGGCTCCATGAGCCAGGTCGTGTCACCGAACGCTATGACAGTACTATCCTTGTCGTTCACGGCAACAACGCTGTACATCTCGCTTCTCTCGGACACCGAGTTGAATACGTCAGCGGAGGTCTTGATAACCCCGTTTCCCCGTGAGACGATTGCCCCAGTCGTGTAGAACACGAGTTCGTCAACTCCCTCGGAAAGTACGCTGTCTCTGATATCGGTCAGGATAAGGTTCCTGTAGAAGCCATAGTTCTCCTCAACATCGTAAAGGTAGCCATTCGAATAGTGGAGATTCCAATGGTCGCTCAGGCTGTTCAAGGGGGCCTGCAACATGGACGGGTCTAGGAATGTTGCGCTTGCGTCACCAAGGAATATAAGAACTCCCCCCTCGTCAACCCAGTCATTGATTGCTGTGTACTCTTCATAGCTATAGAATTCCCGGGGAGAGGAAATCACCAGTGCCTTTGTCTTGTTAAGAACTCCTTCAATCTCCTCCCAGTTGTCGCTGTAGCCCATGTAAAGCCCCTCACCGACCAGCTCCTCGGCTAACGAGTCAAGAATCCAGGGAGATATCACATTCTCGTGGCTGAGGTCAACGATGACATCGCCGACATGGCTGCTCAGAGCAGTGACGTTGATAGTATCAGGGATCTGGCTCTCCATGTAGATATCGCTGGGCATATACAGGTAGTAAAGTGCCGGAGGAGGGTTCTTTGCATTGAGCTCCTCAATTGTCGGATACCTTAGCTCGGTGGTGACAGTCTCGTTGGCCACGCGGAACAGGAGAGACTCCACATCCCAAGAATCTAGCTCCGAGAGGGAAGCCGCGTAATCGATAGCCGTCTGTATTGAGCCTATCTCATCGACAATGCCATTGTTGATGGCCTCACTTCCCATCCAGATTGACCCCCTCGTCACCTCGTCCATTGAGATGGTAAGTTTCTCGCCACGCCCTTCCACAACAGCCTCCGCGAAGCCTTCGAGCACATTGGTCAGGTTGAAAGGGAAGAGTTCGGGGCTGAAACCCGTGATCTTGTGTGGACCTGTCTCAAGAGTGGTCTCGCTTGGAACTATCCATCCGGGTCCGGTGCCTATCACGCCCACATTTCCTACCATGCTGGAGGGAAGGGCAAAGATATGATCGGCCGCGACCGCGATGTAATACCCGCCGCTTAAAGCCATGGAAGTGTAAGCGATGACTGGTTTCTCCGATTTCAACTCAAGGATATCCAGATACACCTGCTCGGTGAGATATGCCACGCCCCCTGGGCTGTCAATCTCAAGGACCACCGCCTTGACATCATCATCGGTAACGGCCTCCTGGACGGCCTGGGATAGAAGATATGCGTAATATGTGTCATCAAGAACGCCGTAAACCTCGATCACCCCAATGGTGCCCTCGTTATTTGAGGGGAGGAAGCCGTTATCCTCCTCAGGCTCCCAGAAGTAGATCGAGGCTAGAGCGGATACCATAACCAAAACAATGAGTGCGAGTACCGTCTGCGATCTGTTGCCACTAGTCTTCTCCATTTACAAAAAACTCCCGTTAACCCATATGAAGTCCAGCCGACTTAAAGGAGTTACACAAATCTTTGACAAAGCTTAAGCCGTTTAGATGGGAATCAGAGGTAACATGACTGCGACACTACCAGGGGAGCCCGAGACGTTCAGTTTCTTCGGCCACCCATTGAACAAGACCCTGCTCAGGCCAGAGACCAAACAGACCCAGGTTAAACTCTACAACGAGGCACTGGAGGAGTACGAGAAAGACCCCGACAATGCTGATAACATCATCTGGATGGGCAGAAGGACCGCCTACATCGGAAATTTCAGGGAGGCCATCGCCATCTTCAGCATGGGCATCGAAAAGCACCCCGATGATCCCAGGATGTACAGGCACAGGGGCCACAGGTTCATCACCCTCAGGTACCTCGACAGGGCCGTCAACGATTTCGAGAAGGCAGTCGAGCTTATCAGGGGCAAAGAGGACGAGATCGAACCGGACGGGATGCCAAACGACAGGGGGGTACCCGTCAGCAGCCTCCACTTCAACATCTGGTACCACCTGGGGCTCTCCTATTACTGCCTCGGCGAGATGAACAAGGCTTTGCACGCGTACGAAAAATGCTGGGAGGCATCCGAGATCGATGACAAGTACATCTCAACGGGCCACTGGTACTACATGACTCTGAGGAGACTTGGCAGAGATGCAATGGCGGAGAGACTGCTTGAGTTCTTCGATAGGGACATGGACATCATCGAGAACCAGCACTATCACAACTGCATGTTGATGTACAGGGGCGAGATGACCGAGGAGGAGCTCATGGGAAAGGCAAGGGAACTTGGGGCTCTGGGACTCGTGACTATCGGCTACGGCGTGGCCAATTGGTACAACTATAACGGCGAGAAAGACAAGGCGATCTCGATCTACAGGGAGATACTGGCCCTTGAGGGCTGGGGTGGATTCGGGTACATCGCGGCAGAGGCAGATATGTACCACCTGGGAATCAGGCCATAACTCTCCCAGCTATTTTTATTTAATAATACTGTAACCACGCGCGCACCGATTGCATTGGTTTCGAGACCAACTTTTAGACAAGTACCTAATACAGGAGACTGAACACCGCGAGGGGAAACATGGAGGCCGAGGCGGGAGCGCTGGGCATCTCCTACAAGCTAGTGGAGATCGAGTGGTGCGCCCAGGTCAACCAGGACCCCCTAACTTTTCTAATATTTTTTCATTAGGAAGACTTTTCAATCTGGTTGCACGGATTGATGCGGGAAACTATTTGTCTAATAGGCAACTGCTGGTTAGCAAGATCGAGAACGGGATAGTCATCGACCATATCCCCGCCGGTAAGGCGTTTCAAGTTCTCAAACTTCTCAAGCTACCAAGCGACGCAAAGACCCTGACCGCACAGAACGTCGACAGCGGCAGCATGGACTCGAAGGACCTCATCAAGATAGAGGGAACGTACCTCACCTCAAGCGAGATCGATATCATCGCGTTCGTGGCCCCCAAGAGCTCACTTAACATCATAGAGGACTGGGAGGTCAAGGAGAAGCGAATCGTCGAGCTGCCAGATGAGATCGGGAGCGTATTCAACTGCCCTAACAAGCTCTGCCCCACCAACCAGGAGTACAGTGTTCCGAACACAAAGTTCAGGGTTGAAAAGGGAGAACAGCTGGAGGAGACAAAACTTCACTGCACGTACTGTGGGAGCATAACCTACTACGGAACCATCGAGGAAAAGATCCAGAAAGAGGACTTTAGGATCGAGAGAAGAGGACTCGTCTCCAAGGAGAAGATCGAACAGGTCTTCCTCGACGCACTCCTGAAGGGTGGAGCCCTAAGGCTGCCACCGAGTCCAGACCAGCCCTTCATACTGAAGAGCGGCAGGCCAAGCCCATACTTCGTGAACCTAGGGGCACTCACCGATGGTGAGAGCCTCGCCAAGGTGAAGTGGGCCTTCGCAAGCTACATCGCCCTTCTCATGGAAGAGGGAAAGATCCCCGAGTTTGACTACATCTTCGGTCCAAGCTACAAAGGAATCACCCTGGCTGCGCTTACAACCGAGGGCTTGAACGAGCTCTACGGTATGGACCTGCGGTACATGTATGACAGGAAGGAGGCGAAGGAGTACGGCGACCTCAGCACGGACCGTGTTCTGGTGGGTGCTAGCTACTTCAAGCCCGGGCAGCGAATCCTCGTCGTGGATGACACCATCACAACGGGCATCACAAAGGTGGAGACCATCGAGAAGCTCAGGATTCTAGGCGACCATGAGGTTGTTGGGCTCGTCATAGGCGTGGACAGGCAGGAGAGACTTGGCGATACCGAGAACATTGAGGAACTCGGCGCGGTCGAGTACCTGGAAAAGGAGCTCAACCTGAAAGTCCACAGCCTCCAGAACATCCAGACCATCTACGGATTGATCAAGGATAGCGTCAGCGAGGAAATGCGTAAGCTTTGGCTAGACTATTACAGCAAATTCGGCATCGCCGAGCTTGAGTAAACCCCCACTTTTTATCTACCCATCTTAGTCAACTAGATATGAAGCATTTTGATATCCTAGTGGTGGGAAGCGGTAGCGGAATGATGATCGCGGACGCCGCTGTCAACAATGGCAAGACCGTTGCTCTCGTTGAGATGGGGAAGCTGGGGGGCACATGCCTCAACGTTGGGTGCATCCCATCCAAGATGGTGATCTACCCCGCGGATATGGTGAACCAGATCAAGCACGCCGAACGTCTGGGCATCAAGGTGACCATCGATGAGATTGACTTCCCGTTCATCATGAGGAGGACCAAGGAGTTCGTGGAGCACGATAGACACCCCATGGAGGACGCCATCGGATACGTGGAGGGGCTTAGCTTCTACCCTGTCCAGGGAGAGTTCATCGACGATTACACTATGCAGGTGGGCGACAAAGTCATCAAGGCGGATACCATTTTTCTCGCAAGTGGCGCACGTCCCTTCATACCTCCCATCAAGGGCCTGGAGGACGTCGATTACATCACCAATGATAATGTTTGGGACATGACAGAGAGGCCAGAGAGCATGGTCATCGTGGGGGGCGGACTGATAGCAGTCGAGATGGCCCACTTCTTCTCAAGCATGGGGGTGGACGTGTCACTCCTCAGCAGGAGCCGCCGCCTTATCAAGAACGGGGAACCAGAGGTCTCGGATATACTCATCACATCCATGAGGCAGCGGATGCACATCAAGACAGACATTGAGGTCAGGGAGGTCCAGAGGAAAGGGGACGGGCTTCTCGTCAAGGCCAGGACCAAGAACGGGGAAGAGAAGGAGTACGAAGTTGAGACAATATTTATCGCCGCAGGAAGGAAAAGCAACGCGGACCTCATGAAAGTAGAGAAAACCGGAGTCGATGTGGACAAAAGGGGTTACATTATCGTTGATGAGGAGTATCAGACATCAAAGGAGAATATAATCGCGTTCGGCGACGCCATCGGTAGGGACATGTACAAGCACGTGGCCAACGCCGAGGCTAGGCTGGTCTGGCAGAGATACAAACACGGCCACTCCCACCCAATGAACTATGACCTCGTCCCTTACGCCGCGTTCAGCTGGCCACAGGTGGCCGCGGTAGGGCTCACTGAGGCTGAGGTTAAGGCTCAAGAAATCAGCTACCTCATCGGGGAGTACAATTACAGTGATACGGCAAAAGGAGCCGCAATGGCGGAGGAGGACGGCTACGTCAAGGTGATCCTATCAAAGGAGGAGTACAAGATTCTAGGAGCAAGCATCATAGGTCCATTTGCGCCTATCCTGATACAGGAGATCATCAACGTGATGAACGCAGGCGACGGAACCGTACACCCCATCGCCGACGCGATGCACATCCACCCGGCGTTATCCGAGGTGGTCCAACGGGCCTTCTTCAATCTGAGGGAGCCCTAAACGGTTTATATAACGCAACTCCTTTTTTCCATTATATTCTGGTGAATCATATGACCGAGTTAAAGATAGGCGACAAAGCCCCTGATTTCTGCCTGCCCGACCCCGAGAGGGGTGAGATATGCCTCGCGGACCAGAGGGGAAAATGGGCGATACTCTACTTCTACCCCAAGGACAACACATCGGGTTGTACCCTAGAGGCACTAGAGTTCACGGCTGCGGAGGGTGAGTTCAAGGAAAAGAACGCGGTGATATTGGCCGCTAGTCCTGACAGTCTTAGGAGTCACACCAACTTCAGGGAAAAGCATAATCTCACCATAAACCTCCTCAGCGACTCCGAGAAGGAGACGCTAAAGGAATACGGGGCGTGGCAGCTAAAGAAAATGTACGGCAGGGAGTACATGGGGGTGGTCAGGAGCACGTTCATCATTGACCCCGAAGGAAAAATAGCCCACATCTGGTCGAAAGTCAGGGTCAAGGGGCACGTCGAGGCGGTAAGGGCCAAGCTAGAGGAGCTCCAGAGATGAACGTGACGGATGCAATCCACGTTCGGAGGGCGTACAGGTCACTTAAGGCAGCGGAGATCACCCCGGAGATAGTTGAAGACCTCGCTAGGCACGCCCAACTGGCAGCATCTTGTAACAACAACCAGCCATGGAGGTATGTGTTCGTTTACGAGAGGGAGAAATTGGAGGAGATGTTCACTACCCTGTCGAGGGGAAACCTGTGGGCCCATCAAAGTTCAATGATAATCGCGGTGTTCAGCAAGGAGGAGAACGACTGCGTCATCAGGAGCAGGATATATCACCAGTTCGACCTGGGCATGGCGACAGCTACCTTGATCCTCAGGGCAACTGAGCTTGGACTTGTGGCCCACCCCATCGCTGGCTTCAAGCCCAAGATGGCTAGGGAGATACTGGGTATCCCCGACGGGAACACGCTTCTTGCACTAGTGATCGTGGGGAAGAAGATGGAGGAATTTCACCCCAGCCTTAATGAGGGTCAGGTAGAGAAAGAGAAGATCAGGCCAGAGCGGAAGCAACTGGAAGAGTTCGCCTTCCATAACGAGTATAGACGAGAGGAATAAACGAGATGACACAACCGAGCCCAAACAGACTGTTCCATGAGAAGAGCCCCTACCTGCTGCAGCACGCCTACAACCCCGTTGACTGGTACCCGTGGGGCGACGAAGCGTTTCAGGAGGCAAAGAGGCTGGACAAGCCAATCTTCCTCAGCATCGGTTACTCGACCTGCCACTGGTGCCACGTCATGGAGCACGAGAGCTTCACAGACCAGGAGGTAGCCGACCTCATGAACGAGGTGTTCATCAACATCAAGGTGGACAGAGAGGAGCGGCCTGATATCGACGGTGTTTACATGGCGGTAAGTCAGATGATGACGGGGGGAGGCGGCTGGCCACTGACAATCATAATGACCCCTGACAAGAAGCCGTTCTACTCCGCCACCTACATCCCAAAGGAGAACAGGTTCAATGTGGTGGGCATGCTCGACCTCGTCCCCCAGATAGCCAAGTACTGGCAGGATCAGAGGGAGAGAATGATGGGTATCGGCGAGAGCATAGCAGCCTCGCTGGGCGCAGGGAGTTCAGGCGGAGGGGAGGAAATCAGCGAGGGCGTTCTTGATACAGGGTTCCTGTTGCTCAATGAAAGGTACGATGAAGAATACGGGGGGTTCGGCGAGGCGCCAAAGTTCCCGTCCCCCCACAACCTACTGTTCCTGCTAAGGTATTGGAAAAGAACGGGTAAAAAGAAGGCATTGGACATTGTCGAGAACACGCTCCAGAAAATGGCGAAAGGGGGGATGTTTGACCACGTCGGCTACGGGTTCCATAGGTACAGCACCGACAGGAAGTGGCTGGTCCCGCATTTTGAGAAGATGCTCTACGACCAGGCCATGCTGCTGATGGCGTACACAGAAGCGTATCAGGCGACGGGCAAGGATGAGTACAGGGACACTGCTGAGCAAATAATAGCATACGTGCTGCGTGACCTTGCCTCAACCTATGGCGGCTTCTACTCAGCGGAGGACGCTGACAGCGAGGGGGAGGAGGGCAAGTATTATGTCTGGACCGTTGATGAACTCCAGAACATCGCGGGAGATGAGGGGCAAAACGTGCTTGTCTACCTCGGGGTCAAACCGGGAGGAAACTATGTTGATGAGGTCACTCAGGAGAAGACGGGAACCAACATACTCCATGTTGCAAGTGATGAGCCGCCTGGAAAGCTGGTGGAGATCAAGAGCAAACTGTTCGAGCAGAGGGAGAAACGCGTCAGGCCACTCCTTGACGACAAGATACTCACGGACTGGAATGGACTGATGATAGCGGCCCTGAGCAAGGCTGCCAGGGCGTTCCAGGTGAGCGAGTACGCAGAGGAGGCGGTTAGGTCGGCGGATTTCATCCTCGGGACCATGTGGGACGGAGAGGAACTTCTCCACAGGTACAGAGAGGGCGAGGCCCAGATCGGCGGGTTCCTCAACGATTATGCGTTTACGACATGGGGGCTCATCGAGATCTACCAGGCGACCCAGGAGAAGAGGTTCCTGGATGCAGCCATCAGGGTCAACGAGGTTATGATGTCCCAGTTTGCGGACTCCGAGGGGGGATTCTACTTCACCTCAAGCGAAGCCGAGGAGCTGCTTGCTAGGAGGAAGGAGCTGTATGACGGTGCCATCCCCAGTGGTAACTCGGTTGCGTTCATGAATCTGGTGCGACTTTCAAGGCTGACGGGCAACACCTCGCTAGAGGAGGAGGCCGCTAAACTGTTACGTTTCTTCTCCTCCTCAGTTCTTGGGGCTCCACACGTGTACTCGATGCTGCTTTCAGGGCTCGATTTCGCGTTCGGGCCAAGCGCAGAGGTCGTTGTATCAGGGAAAAATGATGAAGCAAGAGAAATTATCTCCCAGCTTGACCAGAGATACCTGCCCAGCGCAGTGATACACAGATACTCGGAGGAGCTGGTGGCCTCGGTGGGTTACCTTGCCGAGATGAAACCCAGCGAAGACATCATGATCTATGTCTGCACTGAGTTTGTGTGCAACCTTCCTACGGGGGACATGGAAAAAGTCTGGGAACAGCTGGGTGAACAATAGGACCTACTTTGTCGTCATGGTGTACCTGGCCTTGGTAGGTACCAAGGCTTCATCTATCTTGATGATGAGTTCCTCTAGCTGAGCCACGCTCGGTTTCTGGAACCACTCGAAGATGAAATCGTACGTCCCGAGACTCTTACCGCTCTTACTGAGGATGTTTTCACATCTCCCTCCGAGATGGTTTTCGCTCCACCGAAGAAGGCCTGGATGCTCTCGAGGGTGTCGAGCGAACCAAATCCAGACTCAGGGACGTCCTGAGCGGGCGCTATCCCGGTGTGTATGATGCATACCTCCGGAAAGTCAATCGCCACTTTTCTGAGGGAGCGCGCGTTAGGTCAGCTTGGATAGTTCGTTTTGGACTTCATCAAAATCTGGCAGTACCCCTGGGTTCTCCGTGATCCATTTGTATTTGACCAGACCGTCGTTACCAACAATGAAGACGCTACGCTTTGCAGCGGTGTACCCCTTCAAGCCGGCAAAGTCCTCGTGGTATACATCGTATGACTTGACCACCTCCCTGTTGTAGTCACAAAGGAGCTGGAAGTTCAGCACGTTGTCCTCGTGGAAAGCTCGGTTGGAGAACGGATCGTTCACGCTGATGCCGAGGACCACCGCGTCCAAGTCCTCAAGTTTGGCAATACCGTCCCGTATTGAGCACAATTCGATCTTACATCCGCCGGTGAATGCGCCGGGGTAGAATGCCAGGACTACGTTCCCGCCAGAGTAATCATCAAGTGACGCCGACTTCATCTCGTGGTTGACGAGGGTGAACCCAGGCGCCTTGTCGCCTACTGAAACCATTTCAATCTATAATTGGTGGGGAAGGGGGTATTTTATAGATATATGAAAATCCCCGAGTACAGTTCATATTTCAGGAGACCATATGTCTGTCATGGCACCTCCAAGCGTGGACGGATTATTGACTTTCTTCTACTACAAGGACATGGCAAAGGCAGGGGAGTTCTACGAGAAGATAATGGGATTCGAGTTGGTACAGGACCAGAAATGGGCCAAGATATTCAAGGTGGCCGACAAAGCATTCATGGGCTGCGTTGATGGCAACATCGGGTACCACAAGTATGACCCGACGAAGCCCGTCATGCTCACGGTCATCGTTGATGACCCCGACGCGTGGTACGAGCACTTTATGGAGAACGGTGTGGAGACCCTGAACGAGCCTCATGATGATGTGGAGATGAATATGAGGATATTCCTGCTTCACGACCCCGAGGGGTATGTCATCGAGATACAGAAATTCAACGACCCGTTCCCTTAAAATCCGTTTTCAACTCGTATCCTTTATAAACGGAATCTCGGGAGAGCCGAAAACCGCTTATATCGAAGCGCCGTAACATTTCCTTAGTCAATAATAGGATTCTATGCAAATAGGAGCATCCAAAATGGATCAACTCAAACAAAAAATAGAGACCGCCGTATCGGAAAGCCAGTACGACGCGATCTTGGCGCTGGGCGTGGACAACTACAATTACCTATCTAGGACTGTCTTGCCCTTCGCGGAAAACTATCCATCAAGGAAAGCAGCGGTGCTGATGCCCAAGGAGGGTTCCCCCGTCGTTATAGTGCCACAGGAATGGTCACAGGCAGTACTTGACCAGGGCTGGACAGGCGAGATGCTTGTCTACGACGAGAACCAAGGATACGAGACAGGGGCATTCGTCAAGGCCATGGAGGAGCTCATCGTGAGCATGGGGCTTGACAAGAATAAGATCGGCATCGATGCGGCACGCGTCACAAAGGG
This sequence comes from Candidatus Bathyarchaeota archaeon, assembly GCA_018652685.1. GTDB lineage: Archaea > Thermoproteota > Bathyarchaeia > TCS64 > TCS64 > RBG-16-57-9. Next base: position 10,779 of record JABIBQ010000078.1, on the reverse strand, counting down.
CTTGATGGACTCATTATCAGGAAAACTCCCAGGAGTACAGTGGGAGCCAGCGGACCCGATGTTCAGGGATCTCAGGATCATCAAGACAGAGGGCGAGATAGGACTTATCGAGAGGGCATGCAAGCAAGCTGATAGAGGCATAATTTACGCGTTGATGCACCTCGACGGGACGGTGGGGCACCAGAGGTATTCCATAGCTGAGTTCGCGGAGAGGATGCGTGTTCACACCAACGAGAACGGCGCCAGCGGGGTGAGCCTACTGAACTGTGGTTTCGGAAGTGACGGTCAGATCTACTACACTCCCCAGAGGGGTTGGATCAAGGAGGGAGATATCTTCAGGATGGACATGAGTGGTCACTATATGGGATACTGGACTAACCTCGGTAGGATGGGCGTGACGGGTAGCCCAAGTCCTGAACAGGAGGACGCGTATAAGGAGAACATCCTGCTCAGGGACAAAGCACTTGAGATGCTCAAGCCAGGTGTTGCGTGCAACGAGGTCTACGCCCACGTAGCGAGGGCCGCTGAGAAGCAAGCAATAGGCTTCTGGAAGGAGCCGGGCATCGGTCACGGGGTTGGCGCGAGCCACCACGAGGCACCTTACCTGAACCTCAACTGCAGCACCGAGCTCAAACCAGGGATGGTGATTGCGCTGGATATCTACACGTATGGTCCGAGGAAGGAGCTAATCCACGACAAGGACCTCTATGTCATCACGGAAGATGGAAACAGGAAGCTTAGCTGGTACATGACATGGGACAAGATGTACGAGGTCTATGGCATGAGGACAACCCACTAGGAGGAACATGAAATGAGAGAAGAAATAATTGAGAAAGTGAACGCCGGGATAAGCGAGGCGGGATACGACGCGATCCTAGTGTTCGGTTACGATAACGTACAGTACCTGTCAGGTGCGTACCTCCACTTCCCACAGTCATTCCCCGATAGATACATGGCGGTCTTCTGGACCAAGGATGAGCCTGCGACCTGCGTCCTCCCGCATGAGTGGGAGAGCAGCTTCCTGAACCTCAGCTGGATCAACAAGACCAGGACATACAACGAAAAGCCCGGAAGCCCAAGCGGCATCGTCGAGGCGGCGGTACACATCGCCAAGAACACAGTCAGGAAGACTGGCAGGATCGGCATCGATGTCAACAGGACCCCACTCAACGTCTACAACAGGCTCAAGGGAGCACTGGAGGACTTTGAGCTAGTCCCATGCGATGACCTGCTCAGGGAGCTCAGGTTAAGGAAGACACCTCAGGAGCTTAAACTTCTTGATGAGGTGGTCTCCAAGAACGACCAGTCCATTGCGGGACACGCCCACCACATACTGGTTCTCCAGGCGAACGGTGAGATGAACATCACCGAGGGCATAAGGACCCACGCCATTGAGAGGGAGCTCGATGAAGTTGGACACCAGGCCATAGCACAGGCGGTTAGCGAACCCAATATGAAGACATGGTGGCCTAGCGCACCAATGTTTGGCATTGGGTTGGACAAAAAGCCCCTGCAGAGGGAGTGGCTTAGGATGGAGCTGGTCTCAACGGTGAACGGTTACTGGAGCAATGGAGTCAGGATGCTATCCATGGACGATCCCACTGATGAGATGAAAGAGGACTACCAGAGCCTTGTCACTCTCAGGGAGGCTGCTAGGGAGGCTTTGAAGCCAGGCGCAAAGGCCAGTGATGTCTATAGCGCGGTGAAGGCCACAGCTGACGAGAATGAGATCAAACTTGAGTCCAAGGTTACCCTGGGAGCAGGTATCGGTGCGAGTAACTACGAGCCTCCGTACATCTCAGCGGCTGATGAGACCGAGCTTGAGCCGGGGATGATCATCGTGTTCGCCCCAGCGATCAGGGACGCCAAGGACAACTTGCTGATGGCAAAGGACACCTTCATAATCACAGAGGAAGGGAACAAGCTCATCGGCTGGTGGAAGGACTGGCGTGAGCCGTTTATTGCCAACTACACCTACTAACCAAGGGTTTTTTACCCTATTTTATCCCACATACTTCCATGTCTTTTCAGATAGATGATATCGTGATCGAGCAGGGAACAAAACACCGCGGATGGGTTGAAATCGGGGAGGCGTCAACACACACAGTCAAGATGCCATACATCGTCATCAACGGAGCCAAGAAGGGAAAAACACTCACCATTCTGGGAGGTGTTCACGCGGTGGAATGCGCTCCGGTCGAGGCTATCTTCAGGCTGGCTGATTCAATCGACCCCGCTGAGGTCTCTGGGACCCTTATCCTCGTGCCCATAGTCAACACCGAGGGCTTCCACGCAAGGAAGCCTTACCACAACATCCTGGACCATCTGAACCAGAACAAGGTTTTCCCAGGAGACGCCGAGGCATCCATCACAAAACGGGTCGCGTACCATGTCTTCGACAAGTTCGTGAGCAAATCTGACGCCCTCATCGACGCCCACAGCGCGGACATAGGGGAGGACGTGACGCGGGGGATATACATCTACAAAACCGAGAACATGAACATATACGGGAAGATGCTTGAGCTGGCGGGCTGCTACAGGTCAGCACTCATCGAGACTACTAACATATCGGGGAACACGGGCGAGGCTGTCAACGTGTATGGGATTCCCTGTCTGATGATCGAGTCAGGTGCGCCTTACCCCATCAGGGAAGCTGATGTAGAGTACCATTTCGATGGCGCTGTCAACGTTATGAAGTATATGGGAATAATCAATGGCGAGGCGGAGAGGCATACGCAGCTGGTAAACCCGAACTCCCAGAGGCTCTGGGCTGCCAAGGGAGGAGCCTGGAGAAGGCTTGTCGAGCCGGGGCAGCGTGTGAAGAAGGGCGAGAAAGTCGGCTCGGTGTGTAATCTGATCGGGGAGACGCTTCAGGAAGTCCATGTGCCGTTTGATGGCGTTGTGACCTTTCTCAGGGTACACTATTCGGTGAACGCGGGGGACACCCTGCTATGGGTCGCTGAAGCCTAGACTCGGGCTACCATTTTACTTTCAGCACAGTTTTTATATTACATCAACTGTATTTGCGAATCACAGATGCCTCATGGTGTATGACTTTCTATCGCTCGATGACATAGACGTTTCAGGCAAGACCGTTTTCCTTCGTGCTGACATCAACAGCCCCCTGGACCCCGGTAGCAAGCGCATACTCGATGCCACGCGCATCCAGGCAATAACGCCTACGGTCAAGAGCCTGAGCGAGGCAAAACTCATTATAGGGGCCCACCAGAGCAGACCGGGCAAGTACGACTTCACTAGTCTTGAAAGCCATTCCAAGGTACTCCAGATGTACCTGGAAAAGTCTGTCAAGTACACCGATGACATCATCGGGGAGGAGGCTCAGGAGTTGATCAAGGGACTCAAGGACGGGGAAGTTCTCCTGTTAAACAATGTAAGGATGAGAGAGGAGGAGAACAAGAAAGCCCCCGTGGAGGAGTTGCAATCAACGGAGTTCGTGAAAACCATGAGCCAGTACGTGGACATCTTCGTCAACGACGCGTTCGCGGCCGCCCATAGGAGCCAAGCAAGCCTAGTAGGTCTTAGCGTCAAGTGCCCAATGGCAGCCGGCAGACTGATGGAGAGAGAGCTTTTAGCACTCAATAGAGTGATAGGTGAGCCTGCCCGTCCGAGCGTCTACCTGCTTGGAGGTGTGAAAGTTGGGGACCGCATCCCCGTCATCAACAGAGTCCTTCAAGACGGGATTGCGGACAGCATCCTTATCGGAGGACTTGTTGCTGACAGCTTCCAGATGGCCAAAGGATTCATGGGAGGTAGGTACGAGGAACTGGACGACGCCGGGAAGGCGGAGGTCGAGGTCTGCAGGGGGATACTCGAAAAGTACCCTGACAAGATACATCTCCCGATGGACGTGGCATTGGACGTGAAAGGGGAGAGAGTCGAAGTGTTCATAGGCAGCATCACCGAGGAGAAAAACATCTACGATATCGGCCTCAACACCATTGCAAAGTTCACCAGTATCATAAACAAGGCGGGCACCGTGGTCGCGGAAGGCCCGCTTGGCATGTTCGAGAGGAGGGGTTTTGACATTGGAACCAAGGAGCTTCTTAGGGACATGGCCAGCAGTAAAGGGTACACGGTTGTAGGGGGCGGGCACATGGGTGGGATGACCTCGATGCTGGGAATCAGGGGCGAGATGAGTCACGTGTCCACCGGGGGGGGCGCCATGCTGAGTATGCTGGCAGGTGAGACCTTGCCCGTGGTGGCTGCCCTTGAGAAATCAAAGCAACGGTACGGTTAGACGAATCTTTAATAACTTCTTTACCGTACAGGTGTTCCGCTGGGACCGTGGTCAAGCTTGGTACGATTCTCGGTTTGGGTCCGAGAGATCCCCGGTTCGAATCCGGGCGGTCCCACCATAGCAAAAAGGTTTTAACGGTCGGTTCGGCTACAATGGTTGCGCGCCGGGTTGGCTGAGCGGTTTTAGGCGTCTGCCTGCAAAGCAGATCTACAGGGGTTCGAATCCCTTGCCCGGCTCCATTCTTCTACATGAGACTCGTTCCTGTACATGGTCTTGTCAGAAAATCATCCCTGTTCTATTCATTAGTATTATAATCAAAAAGGAGATCTCTTCTATCATGAAACGGAACTACCTCCCGGTAAGCATCGTCGTAGCCGTAATTGGTCTGGCGTTCATCCTGTACCCCCAGAGCATCGAGATGCATATCTCGCCAGAGCTTGTAACGGTCTGGGAGGGCACAGAAATAGCGGGTGGACCTGACTACGTTTACTCGTTCAGCCCAGGACCCAAGGCTATTGAGGACACCATGAGCCCCTATGTCAGCGTTTGGAGTAACGAGATGGTGACGCTGAACACCACGTTCACCATTAGGGAGGAAGGGGTAACCATCCTCAATCTCAATATCACCGACAACCCATCTGAGCTACTCCTGCCGGGCGAAGGCACGTACGATATGGACATAGAGGGAAATGTCCTTGAGAAGACAGATATAGAGGTTTACGCTGGCATCTATTTCCTGAGACATGTACCGTCGGAATATTACAGGTATTACCCATTCAGGTTCTTCGGGTACGGGATGTCGGCTATAGGGGCAATAGCCAGCCTCGTGTTCTACTTGAGAAGAGAAAAAGTGGCACCGTAATCATACCTTAAACCAGCCATATTTTCACATAAAAATTCCTAAAAACGAGCTTATTTTCATTATTAGGGACAGCAAAAGTCGTATTGGTAAATCATGTTAATGGCCGATAATAATTAGCGTTATAGTAAGTAACCTACTATTCGTGAAAAGATTCAAACACCCATCAGCCCAGTAATTTATATGCCCCCAGAAAAATACGCCACACTGGCCCTGATAAACGGGAAAATCATAACCGTTGACCCAGATGACACCGTACACGAGGCCGTCGCGGTCAATGGAAACAAGATCGTAGCGGTGGGTAAAACTCAGGATATCAGGAAATATGTTGGACCAGAAACAGAGGTCGTTGAACTCGAAGGAAAAGCAGTCCTCCCTGGCTTCATAGACAGCCATGTTCATCTGGTCGGGGCTGGAAGGCTTGCAGTCAAGGCCGAAAAAGAGGTCGATATCAAATATTGTGATAGCGTTGGCGAGGTCCTTGAAAAGATAGGGGAAAGGGCCAAGGTCACCCCCAAGGGCGAATGGGTCATCGGTTGGGGCTACCTGTGGAGCAGGTTCAATGAGAAGAGGGCACCTTTTGCGCACGAGCTTGACAGGGTAGCACCTGACAACCCGGTTCTGCTCCAGTTCAGTGCCATGGGCGTGGCGAACAGCGCAGCGTTGAAGATAGCAGGAATAAACATGAGTACCGTGCCGGAGTACGGGCACGTTGAGATGGACCCTGAGACGGGGAAGCCAAACGGCAGGCTCCAAGGAGGAGCCGCTGTCAGGCTTGTCTCGAACTGTGTCCCGCCGTGGGATATCCAGCCCATAGAAATCACGAAGAAGGCACTTGAACAATGGATCAAATGGGGCATCACGTGCGGGCATCAGGCTGGATCTACCAAGGATGATACCGAGACGTTACAGCTACTCAGGGAGCGAGGTGAGCTGGACATGCGTTGGAGACTCTACGTCCACAATATGACAGCCAACCTGGGTTACATGGACAACCTTATTGCCTTGGGCATTAGAAATGGGTTCGGTGACGACCTCGTGAAGATCAGCGGCGTCAAGCTGGCCCTTGATAGCATGGGGAGCATGGGCAACGCTGCGACCTACGAGCCTTGCACCGGGAACCCAGGGAAGCTGGGGATACTGCTTGTAACACCTGAGAAGCTGGCAGAGATGATAGTCAAGGCCCACAAGGCAGGGCTTCAAACCGCAACGCACAGCATTGGAGATAGGGCCATAGATATCAACCTCGACGCTATCGAAACCGCGCTCAAAGCCCACCCCGTGAAGGACCACAGACACCGCATCGAGCACTGCACGTACTGCGAGGAAAAGCAGTTGAGAAGAATCAAGGAGCTTGATGTACACCCCGGAGAGTCCAATTACATCTGGAACTTTGGAGACGCATACAAGTACCAGTTTGGGGAGGAGCGTAGCAAGCAGCTGTACCCCTATAAGAGCTTCATTGATTACGGCATCATCGCCTCGGCCAACAGCGACTACGGCGGCGGACCTTGGCACGGGAACCCCATCACCGGGATCTACTCGATGGTTACAAGGAAGACAGAGGGAGGAGACATAGTAGGACAGGGACAGGCGGTATCGGTCATGGAAGCCATAAGGGCGTACACCTACAACGGTGCGTATGCCGCCTTCGACGAGAATAAGCTGGGGTCAATCGAAGCAGGAAAGCTGGCTGACCTGATCATCCTCAACGACGATATCCTATCGGTGCAAAACGAGAAAATCATGGGTTTGGAGGTCATAAGGACAATAATGGATGGAATAACAGTCTACAAAAAGTAGAGAAAAGGACTAGTTGTTACCCTGACCCGGGTTACCCTTGTCTTTGTCAGGCTTTCCCGTGTCTTTATCTGGTTTGCCTGTATCCTTGTCGGGTTTACCTGTGTCCTTGTCCGAGTCCCCGCTGGACCCCCCCGAATTGCCTCGTTCTTTATCGTCTTTGAAGTTGGTCTTGGTCTGGTCCTTGTTTCCACGGGCCTTTGCAACCTCCGCGTCTAAGTCGGATGTATCTTCGCCCCTTGCAGCCTTTCGCTCCGATCTTTCCGCCATCTTACCGATTTTTGCTTCTAGCTTGTTCATAGTTCTGAACATCTGCTTGGACGCATCGTCATCCATGGCTTCAAAATCTTCATCCAGAGTTTCCGTAGCGTTATCGAGGTCATCTATAACACCATCGAAGGCACCTGCATCGATTTTTGTTTGGATTCTAAGGAGTTTTTCCTCAGCCTTGGATAATGCACTCATGGCTTTCACGGCGTCAGCAGAGGACAATGAGTCCTCAACTTCGTTGTAGTTCTCAAGCATTTGAGTTACCCTCTCTTGGAACCGTTCTTGGAATCTACCTACAAGTTGCTGCTTTGTCTCAGAAAGCTCGGCATCTGTGGGTTCCACGGGAATATCTTCCAAAGGTACTCCTGTCTCGCTTACATCACCCACGGCCGCAACGGGATTGTCCTTCTGGAACTTTTTGTACGCGTTCCTGAGCTGCTTCATGGCCCGGAGGTACTGGTTGGCCGCTGCCCTCGGGTTCGTCTTTGACCCAGCGCTCTCCATGGCGCTCCATGCGTGCACAAACTGGTTCATTAACGCCGGGTCAGTTCCGTCGGGTATTGTAGGCCCAGTATATCCTGATGGTATTTCAATCAAGACCTCGGTTCCGTTGAGTTCCAATCCGGCTCCAGCCGTGGCGTTTCCGTCAAAAGTAGTATCCTCATCCACCAACGGAGGCGGAGGAGTGACAGTAACATTGGAACCGGGAGGATCAAAAGTAGTATCCTCATCCACCAACATTGGTGCACCGAAGATTAGAGCATATAGCTCAGCATACCTTGCCTCTGCATCGTTCTTCACCATCGCGTAGATAAGCGGGTCGATTTCGGTTGAAATTGACTCATCAACAGGAATTGTCTCGTTTCCTCCAGACAGGCCACCTCTAATGTCGGTTGAATTTCCCGTTGAGGTAATATCCGATGAGGGATCACCGGTTCCATCATCTGGAACAACCTCGTCTGACACGGTGTCCTGTGCATAGGATATTTGGATTAATGGAGTTGCCAGCAGTATGATGAGTAATGTTATTGAGATTAACTTTTGTCTCATCGATTTCACTTGGTCAATCGATATACCCGGCCCTATTAGAAGAACACCGAGGAACGTTTTGGAACGATCGTTCTGGTTTATCATTCTGATCTGATCCTAACCAGGCTCTGGTTGCCAACTTTTGTCTCTTCGATAATTTCCAGTCCCTCAAGTCTCCTAATGAGACGCCACGCGCTTGACCGGGGCATATCAAACCGGTCCCTGATCTCGGATGCAAACACCTCCCCGTTGTTCTCGGAGAGGAACCGGAGCACTTCCTTATCCTCAGTCCTGAGATTGGGATGTTCAGCTAGTATTTTATCCAAGTTGATAACTTTGGTGGAGAAAGAAGGCCTTTGGGAGGTTCCTTTATTCTTCTGCATAAACAGGTACCCACTAACACCTACGACTAGTACGACAGCCACTCCAAAGTATAGAAAACCGTTTCCTCCCGGCTCAGAAGACGCTAATGCAAGCTGCTCGGCTTGTCCCGCCGTCGCCACAGCATCAACATATGAACCGACATCGAAATTCTCTTGAGCGGTTTGAAGCAGGATCACGGCTTCGCTGAGCCCTACTGTGCGCCCATCAATCTGAGCATCTGATATAGCATCCTCAGCGTTATCGATTGCCGAGAAAGCCGAATCGTGTATCTGCACTAACTCAACCGCAAGCGAAAGTGCCTGTTCTGCCTTGGTCTTGGCGTCTAGGTAGTTCTCCTGATCATACAGAGCTTCGGCTTCAACCAAATACGCTTCGGGACCCGGTAAAGAGATATCAGCAATTTTGTCCTCGATGAAATCGGCTACCTCCGATATCGTGGCCTCCGCCTCGATCTGGTCTGGGTCCGGCTCGGGATCGATTTCAGGTAGGCCAAGGAGGTAAGAGACAGTCAGGTCGCCGGGATCGAAATCGAGGTATGTCTTCTCATCGATGGTTCCTATACCGAAAGGAAGTGAGCCGAGGTCCATTATTGCGGATCCTGCGGGTAGGATAATCCTGGTAGACGCCGGGCTCGTAAAGTTAAGCGTCCATAAAGCACCTTCCTTGGAGGTGAGTGAGGATGTTAGGTAAACGATGTTAAGCTCAAGGGCCCCAAGACTGTCGATGGAAGCCGTTGAGCCGTGGACGGATGCCTCGATGGGGAGGTCCTCGTCGTCTCTAACAACGAGATTGCTGAAGGAAGAGCCGAACAGCTCGACATCAACACGGACCTCTGTCGGGTCTGTCTCGACATCATAGACCGCCTTGACAGTGCCATCGTCGTACACTGTCAGTTCCAGATATTGTGGAGTAGCCTCTTGGGCATATACAGTGGTAACTGATGTAATTAGTAAAAGAGATAGAATGAAACTGGCTACTTTTCTCACAAATATGCCTCGAATTAGGTTGGGAAAAGTAGCATAAAAACTAGCCTACGCTAGGTTAGAGCTCAATTACAGGATTATCTTTACTGGCTATCCCTGTGGAGTAAGAGCCATCACAGTAAAGCTTCAATAGGAGGCGGAGATCATCCAGTGCTCCATGAATTTTTTTGGGAGATATCTCTGGGGACGCGTCGATAAACATCACCAGGTTGACCGTGTCCCCTGTGATCTTGGTCTCGTCGCAGTCCCTGTAGTTCCATCGCCTTGTCAATATCCGGGAGTCATCGGCATACACCGCCTCTCCGGGATAGGTCTCTTCCTGCTTGGATGCCCCAAGGGGAGTGAAAACCTCGTCCCCCTCGCTGAGTCTCAGCTTGATGGGTCCCTGAACGTGGTCTGTATCAAAGCCGCCCATGGGAATGATATGTTTAACGGAGACGAGGTTGTAGATGTCTACAGCAGCGTTTATCGTTGGCAGCTCGCCGGTTTTTATCGCCCTCCTGATTAGTGCCTCGGCGGACGGTCTGTAATCGCCTGGTTTTGTACCGAAGCTCCTGTACATCTCCCTCCAGGACGAGATGTGAGGATGTTTTGTGGGAGGCTGGTCACCTATCTGTCTTTCAGCCCCCTGAATTGCGTCCTCCTGGAGTTTCTTAAGACCGTCAACGGAGGTCTTGTTGTTGATTCCCAGCGCGGTGAGAACCCCGATATGAACGCCGTCGTATTTCTCTATTACATCAGTTATGTCAAACTTCAATCAATGTCACTCCGAGATAGCGTTGTCCTTCTTCAACGCGGTGATTTTATTGTCGTCGTACCCGAGTATGTTCTTAAGGATCTCTTCGTTGTGCTGACCGATGACGGGCGCCGCGGTTTTCACGTACGCGGGGGTTTTACTGAATTTAACCGGGAAATTCACGACCTTGACAGGTCCGGCGTTCTTGTGGTCTACCGTAGTAAACATATTCCTCTCGATGAGGTGTGGATCCATAACTACCTCGTCAACGTTGTATACGGGGGCAACTGGGACGCGGGCGGCTGTGAAGTATTTCATCGCCTCGTCCCTCTCCATCCCGATGACCTTCTCCTTGATCAGTTCCTCAGTTACCTCCTCGACGTCCATGTACTCGCGGAGGTCATCGATGAGCCTGGGGCTGAAGATCGCGAGTCTGATGTACCTGCCGTCCAGTGTCTTG
>JABIBQ010000075.1 GCA_018652685.1 Candidatus Bathyarchaeota archaeon | reverse complement strand
GACGAGCCTCTGGTTGAGGTCTACCGGCGTGCACGTGACTGTGACGCGTTGGCTGCTTTCGGTAGCGTCGTTGGGTTCAACTGCGAGGTTGATCCTGTCACGGCGGAGGAGCTGATGAACAGCTACGTGGAAGGAGTTGTTGCCCCCAGCTATGCCGATGGCTGCATGGAGTTCTTCAACCAGAAGAAGAATATCAGGATAATGCAGGTTGATGGCATAGACACTGTCAGCAAGTACATCGATGAGCCGATGTGGCCGCTTGACATCAGTGTACAGGCTGACGGCAGTGTGATACTCCAGGCACCCATGCTTACCAAGCTCAAGTCTGTTGAGGATCTACGCGTCGTTACCGAGAGGGAGCCTACTCCACAGGAGCTGAAGGATCTTCTGTTCAGTTGGTATATCTGCATGAATGTGAGAAGTAACGGCGTCGTTCTGAGCAAGGATAACGCAACGATAGGCGTCGGTACCGGTCAGCAGGACAGGGTCACTGCGGTCAAGCTCGCATTGGAGAAGGCGGTCGGCAGAGGCCACGGCGACGAGATATCCGGCTCCGTTCTTGCGTCAGATGGCTTCTTCCCGTTCAGGGATAGCATTGAACTCCTCGCGGAGTACGGAGTGAAGGCGATTGTCCAACCAGGCGGTAGCGTCAGGGACAAGGATGTTATCGCGGCTTGTAACGAGAACGACATAGCCATGGTGTTCAGTGACGAGCGGTGCTTCCGCCACTTTTAATTTATTTTTTCTTATCTGCAGTTTGATTGTGATTTAATTTCTCCGTGTTTTGTGATCGCCCGTTCTATCTTTGGAACAAGAACCGCGTTATCATACTCAACTTTAACAACAAACACAACCACCCCTAAACATCACCCCCAGAATCGAGTCCATCTTGTCCCACTTGTCCATGGTCTACTATCTTACCTACATTCACACCTTTTTCTAGACGAGTTTGTGAACCCTGGACATCTGGGACACCTTGGACAAAATCTTCTTTATTCTTACTTAACTCAGTCCTAGAAAACTCACCAACAAGCACCGTTTTCTTGAGTTGTTCAAGAAAAGGGCAATCTGACAGAGGTACGAACTCATTATTTCAACAATATCTGTGGAAAGTTTGGGTCACATCCTGTATATTCTCGAATCTTTCATGAGATTCTACGACATGGTTGTTTCAGACCCTATTCACCGGGTCGCTCATGGCCTTATAGATCTCATTTCGTTCCAAAACTTCATCAAGCACCTGCAGTTGTCCTCTTTCCAGTGCCCGATCTATAGCCCCTCTAAAGTCCAGTTGAATATTCCACCAAGCTCCTCCTACGTGCAAAGAACCTCAAACAAGGTGCATTTCTGGGTTTTTCCGAGATAAAAGGGTCAAATACGATTTTAGGGGTGGTAAGACTTGAATGTCATATCGCTCTTAACTTTAAATGAAGGCCCCACCGAACACCGAACACTCAAATGTCCGTGAAAAAGAGGCAATAATCTAGAAAAACAACGCATCTATCAAACCGAACAACGAGCTCGAATATGTCCGCAGGTAATACAGCAGCACGACAGGAACAAGTAGAAAATAACACCTCACAGTAGAGTTCCAACCAGTACCACTTACATATCCTAGTTTGACCGTGCCCGCTTCGGGCCCATTCTTCAATTATTCTGGAGATTCCTGGGAGACTTGGTTCTTCATGTACCGATTAGCAAGAGAAGCGTTTTCTCAGAGTCGATTGATTAGTTTCCTCAAGATAAAGATTCTATATTCACCGGTAATGTTTCCATTTTGGTTATGGGAAAAAGGGATGCTAAGAGCCCAGATAAGAATTATGCATCCCGACTCAATGGACTCGTTGAGCAGTGAGGGCCTCCAAGAAGATCCAAGTAACCTGACTCCCATTCTTTCACGTCAACACCGTGTTCTCTAAGCGCCTGGTTGGTTGCCTTATTTCGGTCATAACCGATAACCATGCCTGGTTTTATAGTCACGATGTTTGAAGCTCCTCTGCTTTGCTCCAGCATGACATCTAAAAGATGTTCGACATCCCATGGGTCATCGGGCGTGCCGCCGACGTAGATGAGTCCGTCCTCTTCCAGCTTCTCCTCCTTCACTAAAAAGTCAAGAAGGCTGATCTCGTTCCTCAGTAGTTTTGGGTTGCCACCATCGTTCACGTACACACCTGTCCTGCCGAGAGAGGCAAAGTGTTCCGGTCGAACCAGAGGACCGATGTCTCTTCCATGCTCTACACTTTGCTTTGTGATGGCCTCAAGTGTCTTTAGAAGTAGTTTCTTCGGTGGATAATTTTTGAGGACGTTTGTGTCGTAGATGTATGGCATCACAAGTGCCTTTCCCTTGTCGGGGTAGTTGATGGTCACATCCAAGTGCATGTAGTCAACAGCCGGATAATCGGCCAAGTTCACGGCTAGCACGTACTTCAAGTCACCATCTGGGTCCTCGGCGAACAGCCTCTTCGCGGTCTCGACGACGCCGGTCACCGTGCTCCTCTGACCTACGCCTATCGCGATAGTCTCAGGATCAATGATATGCGTGTCACCGCCCTCAACGCATGGGGGCTCGCTGTACACACCAAGTGCCTCGTTGGCGTCATACACGATTTCCACGTTTTGACTCAACACTGGATCATACTCATAGCAAAGTTTGACCACCCGAGGTTCGTATCGCCTGCTGTATCTTCTCATGTTGCAAATGACGGTTCCCACCTGAGTTGTGAAGCTGGTGTCTCTTGTGTAGGTCCACGCAACCCTCCTGTGATCAGGGATTACAACTTCCTCGGTCACCGGATCCCAGAAAGGACGAGAGGGATAACCCCACATGAGGTTTTCCACAGTAAGGTCCTCCGGCTCGGGCTGAATGGGCATGCCCATCCAGACATCGTCAACCATTTTGCTGAGCTCGGCGATGGTAGCATCCTCGATAATCTTGCCCAGCATCTCTTTGACCTCGAAGACTTGGACGCCCTCCTCCTTCAGTATGGTGGGAAGTTGGAGCCACTGGTCGTGGCCAGGATCCATCTGAGCGTGGGGATCTCTTGAAACATAATGCGTGCTGGACTCGATGCCAGCAAAGGGCATCTTCTTGGTCCATAACTGCTCGGTGCTATCCTGTATCAAAACTGCGTTGAGCCTACCTGACTCGGACTTGACTGTCCACATAGTACCTGCTTGGAGGCGGTGGCTATAGGATTTGTGGAGACCATCACAATAGATTCGTTACAGTTACCCTTGATGAATGAAACTAACTTGCCTCGCTTTTGTAATAATAAGGATCTTAGAACACGCAGATTTAATCCAACAATACAAGTATTGTTGCATCTATATGAGACAAAACCCGTTAAAACGGTTCTAAGCTAAAATCAGACAAGTAAAAGAATAAAACCGCCTCAATGGACTAAGGACATATTGAAACGCTATCTGCGACTCGTCGCCCTTTTGGTAGTGCTAACATTGAGCGTAGGTATGCTCTCGTCAGCGATCTACATACTGGGAGATATTACCAGGTTGGACTTGGATGAGAGTCCCCCGACCTCAACACTTGGGCTCGCAGAAGCCCAGGGCCTTGGAGGGAGTGAGCAAGAGGCACAGATCGGTTTTGAACAGCAGAAACCCCAGGGCCCCGTGCTCAGGATAAGGTTCTCAACGCGAAACAAGTACCTACGTAGGTATGCGGCATACAATTACAGCAACGGTTTCTGGAATAAGCCAACAGACATGGTAGCCACCGAATACAAAGGCGAGTTAATCCCACAGGACCCTTCTTGGCCAGATACTTACACAAAAGTCCAGTTTCAGATCACTCCTATGGTAAACCTGACAGGGTACATCTTGTCAGCGCAGAACACAAACAATATCACGTTCTCCAATTCGCTCAACTACTATGAGGAAATCCAGAGCTTCGAGGCTACGGAACGGTACGATGACTCGTACAATGTAAGTTACAAGCTTTACGAATACAGTGAAGCTGCTCTCAGGACTAGTCACGCGATAGGACCACCCGAAGCACTTGAGGTTCCAAGGGACCTTGTATCTGATCTGACTTTACTCGCGGAGAGCATCGTGGAGGGAGAATTAACCGATTATGGAAAGCTAGTAGCCATCAGAGAATATCTTATTGAAAACTTCGAATTGAACCAAGAGTTCACTCCTGCCCCATCAATGATCGATCCCATCAGGTGGTTTCTCTACAACCAGAAAGCCGGAGTTGGTAGCCACTTCAACAGCGCGTTCATCGTCCTAGCCAGGTGCATTGGAATCCCCGTGAGGGCAGTTATAGGATACAAAGTTAACGATAAGATGGAGGTACAGTACGTGATGCCACAACAGGCATATATGTGGGCTGAGACGGAGTTTGAGAATCTGGGTTGGGTCACTATCGACGCTACACCTGTCAACCTCGTGGATAGCGAATTCAACGTTACAATGCAGCCTACTGTGACCAACATCACGGGTAGCGACCCCATCGCCATAAGGGGGAAGCAGTTCAATGTATGGGGAACGGTCCAGACGCTAAACGGTTCCGCCGTCAAGGAGAGCCAGGTCGAGGTCATGCTAAAGATGAACAAGACGGACCTCAACGAGACGGCTCTGATCGTGGGCGTTGGCTTCGTCGAGGACGGCCTGTTCAATGTCACCTGCGATGCCACAACAGAGATAATGGTTGGAGACTACAACCTCATTGCCCACACACTGGAGACGCCAAACTACAAGGAGTCATGGAGTGACCCACCCCTCAAGGTAATGGCCGAAACCGTCGTCAAGATAACTGGACCCAGACAGGTTTACCAGGGAAGGAACATTACATACAGGGGAAGTATAATTGACCCTAGTGACGGGAGCCCCGTGATCAACGCATCATTGCGAATCAACTATCTTGACCAAGAACTGATCCTCACCAGTGACGACTATGGAAAAGTGAGCTTCTTGGCCATGTTCCCAGAAAACGGGAAGACCAACATGAGTCTCGGAATGCCCGAGGCAATGTACTTTCTGGGCTCGGCAACAAACATGGGGATCACAGTCATAATTCCGCCCCCGGATGCCAACAACATAATCGCATTGCTGTTCACGTTCCCGTATAACATAGGCATGGCGTTAACGGCCGCTATTGGTGTTGGCTTCTACGCCGCCAATAGGAGCAGGCGCATACAGGACGAGATTGTAGATGAGGAGCCAAGGGCCAGGATTGAGCCGAAACGGGAGTACATCGGGTACGAGGACGGAGTGCCTCTTGAGTACAGGTCATATGAGGAGGGCGTGGTCAAGCTGTTCAACAGGTTCTACGTCTCCATGCAGAGGATATACCCGGACATAGACGACACCATGACTCCAAGGGAGTTCCAGTACGTCTTACTCGATAGGCTGCCCATGCACGCCGACGCGTTGCTGGAGGATCTCGTCTCAAGTTACGAGATAGCTATGTACAGCAACATAACACTGAGTCAGGAGGACTTTAAGCGTACAAACGCGACAATAGAACTTGTAATCGAGCTGATGAAGAATGGAAAAAGAGACTAGAAGCGGGCTGATACGGGCCACAGGGGCATATTTCGTTATCGCGTCTATAATGGGCATCCTCAGCTTCGGCTCAACCTTAACAGTGGGCGAGATTGGCAGCTTCTTGCCGTACATACCACCCGATCTTTCACAGGTTGGAGTCTACGTTATTTTCGTTCCGCTACTTGTGGGTATCAGTTTCTTTTACATATCAATACTCATCGGGGCATTATTCGAGGGAATTATCAACAGGGTCATTATTAGTGGACTCTACGCGGGAGGTTTCTCTTCATTCATCGTGGTTTTCATGATTATCCAGCCCATGAGCGAGACCACCCAGGTCGCAGGATACCTGTTCATGGGATCTTTTGCAATATACTTCATCTACTCGATAATATCAGTTATAGCCGAGTTACGGGACCAGCATTACCTGAAAGTCATATCGGGTGCACTGACCATTTTCATCATTGGCCAAGTCTGCGTCCAACTGGTGGGTCTTTACATGGTCTCACCAGGCGTACCTGAGACAGAACAGGTGACCTTAATCAAGGAGATGCTGAACATAGGCTTCGGTGTAGCCTCCGGGATAACCCTTGTCGGGATATTCAGGGACAGCAGAAACGTCTACTTGTCCCAGTTCGGCGGGATCGCTTCAAACTACTTCTTCGTAACGGCTTTGAGCCTCATTGGCACCCTCTACCTCAACTTTATCGGAGGCAGACTCACAGAGGTCAACCCAGTCATCAAGCAACTGAGCCCTTACATCGAGTGGACGGGCGTCGTGATAGTGGGAGCGTTCATCTTCACAGTCATGAGGAGAGGTATGACCGAAACCATGATGGTCCCCACCGAGATAGGTGACTGGGGCAAACACATACAGGACACGAGCAGCACCAAGGGAAAACAACTCAAGGACTTCACCGAGATGATAAAGGAGTTCGTGGACAGGGGTCAGAAGGAGAGGCTCACCGTGAAGCTGTTCAGGTTTCTCAATGAAAATAGGGCATCCGAACCCGAGATGGGTCAATGTCTGAAAGAGCTCATCGACTATGAGAACCAGAAACATCCCAACTTTGCAAAGAGGGGATCGAGCAAGAAGGTGGACGAGAACAATCGGGAACGGAGGATGCTTGTACTATCACGCACCGTTCAACACATAAACGGGCTGGGCCTCGGCGCATACAGAAGCAAGGGGCAGAACCAAGAAACAGAGGAGATTAAGGAGAATTAAAAATGCAGGCAATGCACGTTGACAGAGTGAGGGCGATCAGCAACGCCATACTGGAGGGCCTGGGAAAGGTCTACGTCGGCAAGAGGATGACACTCACAAAGATGATGGCGGCAAGCTTCGCCAACGGACACGTACTTTTCGAGGATTATCCTGGGCTCGGCAAAACCCTTCTCGCCAAGCTATACTCACGGATCATCGGGTGCCAGTGGAGCAGGGTCCAGTTTACACCGGACCTGATGCCCGCCGATATCCTGGGAACCAAGGTCTGGAAGATGAAGGAAGAAACATTCAGCCTCGAAAAGGGGCCCATATTCACAAACGTCCTGCTTGCAGACGAGATCAACAGGAGCCCACCGAAGACACAGGCGGGCCTACTGGAGGCCATGGAGGAGCGTCAAGTCACCATTGAGGGTGAAACCTACAAGCTCACCAAGCCCTTCATAGTAATCGCTACCCAAAACCCCATCGAGATGGAGGGAACGTACCCTCTCCCAGAGGCACAGATGGATAGGTTCCTACTTAAAATGAGCATGGGTTACGTTGAGACCCTTAACCAGGAGAGCCTAATCCTCAAACGAAGGATATTTTGGAAGCAGGACGACCCCACCCAACTCATACAGCCTGTCACCAACCAGCAGACCTTCACAGCGGTACAGAATTACATCGAGGAGCGTATCTATGTCGATGACAAGATCATCGAGTACATCAGCGAGATAGTGAGAGAGACAAGGAAGCATCCTGTAGTGGAGGTGGGAGCAAGCCCAAGGGGTGGACTAGCGTTATTGAAAGTTGCGAGGGCACATGCTGCCATCACAGGAAGGGCATTCGTCACCCCCGACGACGTCAAGATGTTCGTCCATGAAGCACTCGGTCATAGGATCATCATGAAGATGGAATACATCCTTGAGGGAAGCTTCAGCGTAGGTGCAGTGCTCAACGAAATCCTTGAGAACATAGAAGTACCCAAAGAGTTCGTGGGAAAAAGGTAGAGACAATGCTTACCCAGGACACCCTAGAACTAGTAGTCACGTCAGTGGTCTACATAGTCTTGGGCATGTTCCTGGGAAACATGATCCTCGTCACCCTAGGCCTCGCGCCAATCATATTCCTATCAATTGCGGTTATCATAGGCCAGCCAACGGTATCACACGTTGAACGGATCGGCAAGGACCTAAAAATCAACGTGGATGACAAGATAAGTGACAGCATACATGTCAAGATAGAGGGCGGATCTGGGCTTGTAACAGTGAGCGACACACTACCCATCAGCTTCGCCCTTGAGGAGGGAAACAACTTCAAGGCGATCTGGAAGGGAATGAACGCCAAGACAATTGAACTCAATTACACCGCTCTATGCGCCAAGAGAGGGTACTTCGACCTCAGGGAGATAACCTACGAGGTGCGCCACCCGCTCCAAGTCAACGCCAATACCCTGGGCGTGCTCAACGCCAAGCGAGCAGTCATAGTTCAGCCCCACCCACTCTTTGTCAGAAAGATAAAGAACCACAAGAGCGTCAGCAGGATACCAATGCCCATGGACGCCCGTTTCAGGTTCGGGATACAGACCACCGATTTCAAGGATATCAGAGATTATGGCCCAGGGGACAACTACCGAGATATCAACTGGAAGGCATCAGCCAAACGACTCAGCAGGAACAGCAGCAAGTTCGTGGTCAACGACTACGAAAAGGAGGGCAAGAAGGTAGTCTGGGTCTTTCTAGACAGCGCCGTACACATGGCCCTCGGAACCACGGTGAACAACACCATGGAGTACGCCATAAGGGCGGCCTTGGGATTCACGAATTTTTACATTGAGCGCGACTGCAGGGTGGGTTTCTGCGTCTATAACCACGACGCTACCCAGTGGGAGGGCCCATTCACCAACAGGAATCCAGTGAAAGTAGGGAAACTGGACCTTGACCAGGTAGAGATAGAGGTACCGGCTGACCCAGAGGACACAACAACCAAACATGTCCACAGGGAGCAGACCAGGGTACTCTATCCGGATACTGGAAAACGGCAGCAGTACAAGATAACCCGTGAGATGCTCCACGTCGACATCAAGTACAGCACCGAGAGCCTCAGGGAGGCCATCCACAGCTGCAGAAGATACATCGTAGGTACCCAGCCCCTATTCATAGTCATAACGATGGTTGAGGCCGCGCATCTCCAAGGAATCCAGGACGGTGTCAAGGAGCTGCACAAGTATATGGGCAGGATAGGGGGAAGACCCAGTATCATCCTATTCAATGTCCAGGGCTACAACGTCGCGGCCCAGACGGAGGAGGAAAAGATAGCGGCCGGCTTTCTCACATACCACACTAAACCCTATCATAGTATTCTGAGGGGAATGGGGTGCACGGTTATCAACTGGGACCCGATTGAGGAGAGCTTCGCGAATGCCCTCCAGAGACAGAAGGTGAGCGGATGAAGGAGAACCTGCTGAGAACCCTGGAGGCACTCATCGCGTTTGTGGCTACGTACATGGCTGCAGTCACCATGGTTCAGACAACCCTGTACAACAAGTTATTGGACAAGGTTTCAAACTATTTCGGACCGCCTCTGGAGCCGTATTTGCCTTACATAAACATCGGTATTATCGTTTGTGTATTGTTCCTGGCAATCACATTCTGGAGAAAAGGCGACGAAATATGGTTTGGACGTCTTTTTAACATGAATATGCTCATGTATTTTCCAGCGGTTCTTGACTTTAGCTCTTTCAACTGGATCGGACTCATATTTAACCTGACACCTACTCCTGGGCTCAGTGGATTCTGGGTCTTTGGGGTAGGTCTACTTCTGCAGGTGACGTATCTATCACTCAGATACACGGTACGATTCAGGTACACGAGAGACGAGCTTGAGGGAAGAGGAGCAAGCATGGAGGATATCGACGCGGTAACGGGAGGCCAGGTAGGTTATCTGATGTTTTTGGTGACACTGACGATAGCTGCGACCTCATTTGTTTACATTTCGCTACCTTACATTACTCAGCTTGCTTCAAAACCTCTTTCCAATCTCCCCGTGCCCCATATGGTAGTTGGGTTGCTTGTGGTAGCCTTGATAGCCGCTACGCTGGTCTACTATCTCAGGAGCCAGGAAGACTAGAGGATGTCACCGGGCTCATAGGAAGCTGCCTTTTTGTGCCTCTCAATCAGTTCCCAGCATTTCTTGATAACAGCATCTATCTGACTGTTAGCGTTCCCGACAAAGTGTATTTTATCCAGAAGAATCGAGTTTAGCGAATCTTCCGTGATCCCGGCTTTCTTGAACAACGGCTCCGAGGCGAGGTTGACCATCAACCTGTTACCCGAAGCCCCCAGCTCTCTCATTCCAAGTGCCTCGGCGATAGCGTGTTTCTTGATGATGCTGTGGGCTTCTTCGCGGCCGATACCGCTCTTTACAGCTATTGCCAGAACCTCGGTTGTGGCTAGGAAAGGTAGGTAACGGTCCACCTCTTTTGATATGACGGCGGGGTATGTCCCCATCTGGTTGAGCACGTTTAGGGTCGTCTCAACTATCCCGTCACTAGCGTAGAACGCGTCTGGAATCAACACCCGCCTTATGGCGGAACACGAAACATCTCCCTCCTCCCACTGATCACCGGCTAAGCGGGAGGCACCGTCGGCGTACATCTTGACTAACTCGCTCAGAGCACAGACCCTCTCGGTGCTCCTTGTGTTCATCTTGTGAGGCATGATACTGCTGCCCACCTGCCCATCCCTGAACCCCTCGGTTACCAGCTCGTACCCAGCCATCAATCTAATTGTCTTGGCGAAGTTCTCACAGGCCGATGTCAAGGCTGCGAGTTGTGATATAAGCTTGTAGTCAAGGCTTCTGGGGTAGACCTGCCCAGGAGAGTTAAGAACCTCCTTGAACCCAAGCTTATCGGATATAATAACCTCCAGATCCAGTGCCTTCTCCCGACTTCCCAGCAGTTTACCCATGTCAAACTGGGTACCAACTGGTCCCTTGATGCCACGAAGAGGATAATTCTCGATAAAAACCTCGAACTCCATTAGATGGAGGTATAGTTCCTCGGCCCACATGCTGAACCTCCGACCCAGCAAGGTGGTCTGTGCCGGCTGGTGGTGGGTCCTTGCGGTAAGCTCTATTCCCCTGTAATCCTTTGCTTTGTCAAGCATGTGCCTCAACACCGAGACATATTTTCCATGAATGATCCGTGATGCTTCCATGATTTGAAGTTGTTCAACGTTGTCAGTGAGATCCCTGCTTGTCATACCCAAATGGATGAACTCGTGACCACCAGCTGCTTGGTTGAATGCCTCGATACGTGCCTTCACGTCGTGTTTCGTCCTCAGCTCGATCTCGTTGATAAGGCCGAGATCGATGTTGTCTCTTGCAGAGGTATACGCTTCCACAACTCCTTCAGGGATATCCAGCCCAAGTTTCTTCTGGGCTGACAGCACAGCGATCCAGAGGTCGCGCTCGGAACCTACCTTGCCTTCGTCGCTGAAAATGTGATTGATCTCTCCTGTGGCGTACCGTTTGCTGAGCACGTTGGGATTCAAGGGATTCACCTGACAAAAGATACGGTTTTGAGATATAATAGAACTGGTTTTGGTATGATACGACGATTTGTAGATATCAATAAAAAAAGAAAAACGCCTCATATCATGGGAGCTAATCTAGCCTAATACGACTCAAAGAACTGTTTTCAGCAAAATCATAAACAACAAGATACAATTCACCATATTGATCAAACAAACTCTGCTTAATCTCCAAAGTAACAATCGACGTACCAAGAGGAATCTTCATTTCATCCAGAACCGAACCATCATAATCATTGAAATCAGAAACCAAGTACAACTGATTTACATCCCCAGAAACTTGAACCCATATTCTTAGACCTGACTCTGATTCCTCAGTACGTAGAATATCCACTAAAGGAGGAGAATCATCAACAAGATATTCGAGTCGAAAGGCATATTTCTCACGAGAAAAAATGTGTTGAAGAGGTTGCCCGCTTTGGACAGAGGTATAATTATACGGCAAATCCATGGCTACGCATATTGTAGGCGCTATATCTTGAAGCCCCAAAATCGTACTATTTCTATTAATTGAAGTACTCATATCATTTGTAAGAAGCCAAATCAAAGGCTCATGTTTATGGGTCTTTTCTTTTTTAAGAAATCCATGATCGGTCGTTAGATAAATCTTGGTCCTATCAAGAACACCAGTTTCATTAAGTTTTACGATTATTCTGTTAATTTGCTCATCAACCAACGTAAGATTATTTTTCCACTCAACGCTACCTTCTCCAGCTCTATGCCCACTCTTATCAGGGTCTCTGAAATGGAAAAAAGCGGAAAAATGTGTTTCTCCATATTCTTCTAGAAAGGATAAACAAAGATCCCCGGTTTCTTCACTAGTCTGTTCTTGGATATTGACATAATCTAATTCTTCTAAGGCAGTTTGGTTGAACACAGGGTAGATATTTTTGTATTTTCCAGAAATGAATCCAGTTGCTATTTCATTACTACCATACTTTTTTTCAGCTTTTTCTAGGATAGAATATCCAGTTGGAAGCTGGTTATAGACGAATCCATTACCGTAGATTCCTGTCTCTGTTCCAAGGTAACCGGATAACATTGTGGCATGCCCGTTTTTGGTTTGGGTGTAATATGCATAATTTGTTATATTATATTGGAGCCATCCTTGGTTCAGTAGACCGTTTATGGTGGTAAGTTCTTCTTTATATTGATTGAATCTTTGTCTACTGAAACCGTCAATGGAGATGAGAATTACATTAGTTTTGTTGTTTGAGGTTGAGTTTTGGATTGAACGGTGACTATATTTTAGGTCATCGCCAACAGTATACTGTTCATTAGAGAGGTTTTCTGTTTCTTGGAATGGTTCAGTTTTATTGGGCTGTATTGTCCAGTCAAGGTAAGAGGAGCCAGCGAGCAAGGCACTTTCTACAATTTGATCGCCTAATCTCTTTATGGTCTGGCGCTGACCTTCACCCGCTTCCTCAAGAATTTGAATTTCTTCTTTTAGCTGTTTGATATTATCATTTTGCGTCTTGGTTAGTGCCTCCAAGTTTGAATTGGTTTTTACTAAATCACGGTAATTTGAATCAAAATTTGGTTCTATTCTGACTCCTAAAGAGATTCCTAATATGAGTAAGATTATTAATCCGAAAGAAAAATGTCTAAAATCCACATACTGTAGACACTTGCTTCTATTTGTTTAATGTTTTGATATTAAAATTGAAAATACTCTTGAATGTTGAAGGAGCACGTATCCTAGTTAATACTTCATTCGTTTATTTCGGAAACTTCAAATAAATTGAATTAAAATATCATTAAGGAGATATATAAAATCATTAAATGATAAAACCTAAAAAAATAATTGATAGCATATCAAATAAAAAGATAGATACTAAGGAAACAATTTCAATATTTGGCTCTCCTCGATCAGGTACAACCTGGATTATGAATGTATTTTCAGCTTTAAAAAACTACAAATCAATTTTTGAGCCATTTCACATAAAATGGTATCCTGAATTTCATGCTCTAAACCTTTTCCCTAGACCATATTTTGGAAAGGACGAGCAATCCAAAGAATTAAGAAAATACATCATCAATTTAATAAATGGAAACATAAGAATAGGTAATACCAACTTTCGATATAAAGAAACTATAAATAGAATTAGAGCAGATAAAATCATACTTAAATTTGTGAGAGGAAATAGAATTTTACCATGGTACTGTAACAACGTGCCTGAATCAAAAATTAATGTTCTTCTACTAAGACATCCTATGTCAACAATACAATCACAAATAAAAAGTGGAATGAGAGGATATTTTAAGAAAAAAAATGAAACTCTTCAAAAAGATGTGATAAAAAAAGAAATTTCCAAAATATATGAAATAGAACATATTAAAGAGAAGATATTAGGCGATATGGATAATTATAACGAATATGAAATGCTGGCTCTAACATATGGTATAGATAACTATATTCCAGTTGAATCAGGAGTAAAAATACACATCATCTACTATGAAGATGTGTTTAGCAATGGGTTATCATCCATCTATGATGTTTTAAATAATAATAGAATCGAATACGAAAACAATAGGTTAGAAAGAGAACTTGGAGTACCCAGTCAAACAACGCACAAAGATACTGAAAAAGAATTTAAAAATCAATTATCGAAGTGGACTTCATCAAACGAAATGAAAGTTCAAGAGGAAAGAATTCGAAATATCCTTCATTTATTTGAAATAGATTTCAATAACAAATCCTATTCCATTTTGGAAAATAAAATAACTTTTTAATTTCTTTATGGATAATGAAAATAGTGCCTGACTGACTTTCGATCGTGTTCAATACGAGAGAGGATCCCTTTTTCAACCATTTGAGGGTGGACTAGAATCAATAGTTCATAATACGGATCTCTTCGGCAAACTCATCTGCTATAATCTCAATTTGCTCTTCATTTAGAATTTCGGTATAGGGTCTCCTGTCTTTCCGAAATCCGCTTTTTGCTCTTACACCCAACGATCCCCCCCATGGGATTCCGAGTTCATGAAATATCTCGGCAAGTTCGTGGGAGAGATTCTCATATTTTATTATTTTATTTACAGCGATCTTTCCATCTAGAGTATATCTTTGAAGATCTTTTGGAAATATACCATTAGCAAAGTAATCATCAAGGGTGTTGATGTTATTCTTCCACTCTTTCCACATATAAAATTGAGAAAGAGTCTTATCCCAGGGATTTCTCTCAACGCAAAATTTGTAATAACTTTCCCAGACATCATTAGATACTCTCGCCTTAACTAACCTAGAGGGGATATGATTCCAAAATTTTCTGCCCTTAATGAAATCAGACAAAGCAGCAGTTGAAGAATTCGCATTCGACAAAATCTCGTTAAAAGGATTGAATAAACCTCTGTAATTCTGAGAGACATGGCCTTCTACAGGAGGGTTGATTGGCGTGAAAACATCGTTATCACCCTTATACTTGCTAAGATAAGTTTCAATACTGGTTCCAGCTATTTTTCTGTTCTTTATAAAAATGAACTTGTATTTGTGAGAGATAATCAAATTTGATACATGGTCGTTCTTGTTCTGAACATTATTAAGAGTAATCCTGAAAGCGAGATATTACTCCAATTCTTGATATTGAAAAAAAACCAAAGTAAGATCAGTACTGTCGATTTAAATTATTTAATAAAGTAACAACAATAGGAAGTGATTTGGTTTACTTTACTTGGAATACATCACGGAGGAAACTCCTACCATATCCAGACCTTTCATTGATGTTGAACAACTCAAGTAGGGTCGATCCAACATTGATACTACAGTTGTATTGTTCAATTTTCTTGTTTAGCACGTTTGGTCCATAAATGATCAATGGAAGATGTCCAAGCTGAGGAGTTACCCCATGGGGTCCTGGGCTATGACTCCAGGTATAGTTCTCTCCGAACATTTCACCATGATCACTTGACAGGAAGAAAATACACTCAGGATTACTTTTGACAAACGCTTCAATACATTTGTCCATGTACATACATTCAGCAGCATATAATTCCTGAATTCTCTTCAGCTCAATTGAGGTGAACTCGTGACCACTACCTTGAAGAGATTTCAAAATAAGATCGTAAAGTTTTATGGCTTCTGTTTGCTCAAAATTGTCTAGGTCAGGGGGGCTGTATGGAATATGTGCATCCATCAACTGAACCCAGAGAAATCCTTCATCAATCTGATCAAGTTTTTTTTGTGCATGATTAAGAATTGCCTCTGCTCGTCTATACGGAACATTGAACGACTTCCTTCCTATAATGGCCCTTCTTAAGGGCCTGGTCTTGTCCCAAAGACCTGCATCTTTCAGCTTTCGACGAAGCCCGGTTTTTACTGGGGCCATTTCCGTACCCATGTCGGTATATTCTTTAAAGCATTCTTGGTATTTTTCCTGAACCAGTACAGCATTGCTATGGACGAGTTTGTTATCTACACCACTTTGGGTCATTTTGTATGGGAAGCTCTCCTCTTTATCGAACTTTCTTTGACCACTGAGGAAGTGTGGCATACTCCATTTCGTGTGTCCACCATCACCAAAAAACATCGTGTAGTTTACGCCTTTTTCTCCCATTTCGTGTGTAAAAGGCATTATTTCTGGATTAACGTGATCGTATCGAAGTGTGTCACACATAATAAAAACTGCTTTCATTGAGATACTCCCAGTCTTTTCATTAGATAGTTCAATCTTTCAGCCTCTTCCTTTTGTGAATACCGACGAATAAAGTCTAGGTTATGGCGTTCCGGTCCTTTTCCATTCAAATAACCGTTCAAAAAGGCAACTTTTTTCATCCCTTTCTGAATAAGGGCTTGGATCAATACCCCCCTTAACGGATACTGTTCCTGTCGTCTAATTGTTCCCGTGTTGTATGCTTCACGAAGGGTTAAGACACTGTCACGAAGCTCTTCGTAGGTTATGGTTTCATCAACTGAGACATCAAAGCCACTCTCAAGCAGCCATAACAAGGTCCATCGATCCCAGGCATAAACTTCTCTGATATCATTCGGATTGATCGCGGATCTCCTGTACATTATGGCCCCATTCCTTGGCAACGTATGGAACTGTCTCATGTTCGCGATACCACTACATGCGGCGATGTTCTTGTTATTGATGAAATGATCAATTAGAGTGGATGCGTAGTCCGATGTCATGATTATATCTGCATCTACTTTCAACACGAGAGATGTTTTGGTGTTTAAAGCTGAGAGTCCAAGCTTGAATGCCCTAACCCGGTTCAACCATCTCTGTTCATGTTTGGGTTCGGAGGAGAATATATTCTTAAAATTATACTCGTCAATAATGGCCCCAGTCTTGTCCGTGCTATTATCGTTCACAACGATTACCTCATCTGGTAGGTAGGTCTGAGACAGTATCGAATCAAAGCATCGAGGAAGGTAATCCGCATCATTATAAACGGTTACAAGTAAAGAGTAATTCATAATTTGGTTATTCCTGATGCAAATGGTCAATACACGTAAACATATTCAAGTTTTATGCAGAGATATGTATTCCACTGCATAAATTAAGTTGAAATGTGTTAAACACCAGTTTAATAATTTCATTAATATTAATAACTTGAAATACCTAGATAGGAAAAAAGACGTAACACATGATAAATTAGGGATAATCGTATGGATAAAAAACTAAAAAATCAACTTCAGAGGTCTGCTCGTGGTAGTCTCATTCTAGTGATTTCTAGACTATCATCCACAGTTATCATGGCAGCGGGAATGCTAATTGCTGCAAGAGTTCTAGGGTCTACAAGATGGGGAGTTTTGAATATTGCTAATAGTGTTGTTAATTTTGCTGCGAAATTTCAGAACATCAAAATAAGACCGGGTTTAGTGAGGTACATTTCAAGTCTACGACATGAAGGTAAAGAAGGCGATGTTCGAGCATTTATTAATGTAGGGGTTTTCATGACAGTTTTAAGTAGTTTAGTTGTTTTCATGATTATTTTTATTTATAGTGATTATATTGCGATCAAATATTATGAAAACCCAGAACTTGGGTTTTACATTAGAGTTCTTTCTATTTCGTTATTTGCCAAAAACATGTTAACAACTGTTTATGGAGTTGTGATTGGTTTTGAGCAGATGAAATACTATGGAGTTTTGCAAATTATTTACAGTGTGCTTAAGAGTTTTCTTACTCCCGTGCTAATCTTTTTGGGGTTTGGAGTTTTAGGAGGCATTCTTGGCGAACTTGGTCCTGTTTTAATTACAGGGATGGTTGGCGTGTTTGTACTTTATACAATAGGAAAAACAGTAAAAGGAGAAAAAACGTATAGTAATTGGACGATTGCAATCAAACTCATCCAATTTGGTATTCCTCTGTATATATCCAGCCTGTTCCTTGGTATTAGGCCGAATTTGTTCACAAGTTTACTTGGAATATACGTAAGTGAAGAAGTAGTAGGAAATTGGTCAGTGGTTTTGTGGTTTAGTAGTCTAATTAGTTTTGTTAATCAGCCAATTAGCAATGCAATATTTCCTTTGTTCAGTAAACTTGATAGTAAGGAAGATCTTGAATTCGTATATAAAATTGGAGTTAAATATTCAACGTTATTCGTTTTTCCAATAATATTCACGATTATGTCCTTAAGCAATCAAATTTTTGAAGTGTTGTTTCCAGGAGACTACGCTTTAGGCCCCATTTTCTTACGTTATTATATGATAACTTTCCTGTATGTAGGAATGGGTTCAACATGTAATGGTTCACTATTAAATGGAAGAGGTTTAACCGATCGTGTTTTTTGGGGAAACCTTGTCCAATTTATTATCACCGTCCCTCTATCGTTTTATGTCATTCCTCGTTTTGGAGTAATGGGAATTATTAGTCTATTATTAATTGGTACCTTATTTAGCCAAATTTTCAACTTGATTTCGATAAAAATAAAACTAGGATTCAGTTTTAATTGGATCACTTCACTGAAGCTTCTACTTTCTGGAGTTTTGGCTTATCTTGCTTCGAATGTAGTAGTTCATTTGATTATTATTCATCCTATATTGGAGGTTATTCTTGGTGGGATATTATCTGTTTTCGTATATTTGCTATGCATTGTGTTTTTTAGAGTAATAAGTAAAGCAGATATTAGATATATGAATGAATTATCTTTTTCGATTGGCCCTATTTCCAAAGTAGTTCGTTTTCTATCAGATTTTATTGAAAAATATATTTGAATTGTTCAGTTAAAAGGACTCGAAAAAAGTGCCTACATAACTAGTTATCAATTGTTTTGGAACACGAATTTGTTAACCAGGAAAAAGCATATTATTTATCTCACTAATAGAGTAGAAAATGTGATTTAAGTGGGAGATAAAATTCGTTATGGTGAACGGTCTAATATTCGAAGTCTGTTTAGTTATCTCAGACATACTATAACAGATCCTGTTAGATATTTCAGCAGTATAAGTGAACCAGTAACTAATTTCGAAGTAGGATGTGCTATCCCTGTGTGGAATGAGTCAGACACAATTGGATTAGCTCTTGAATCATCAATGCATTTTGTCACTAGATACGTTGTGATTGATAAAAACGGAGAAACAATTCCAACTATAAAAAAAATTGAAAAGAAATACGGTTTAAACATTGATTATTATATAAAACCTGATTTAAATCTACTAGAAAGTAGAAGATTTGGATTAGAAAAAATTCATGAGACATGGATCCTGATGCTTGACGGAGATGAAGTTCTAATACCTGAATTACTGTTACAAAAAATGAAGTACAAAAATACGTACATTAGATCGTGTAAAAATATTATTCATCCAAAAAATATGACTCAAGTAGTAAACAATGGATTTCATAATATATTGCTTCATAATAATGGTACAGTATTTGTTCCAGAAAAATTTAACATTCCTCGGATGAAAGGACGGGCAATCTACTTGGATAATCCATGTATATTTAATCTTCATTTAAACAAAGAGAGGGGCAGTGGCGCAGTAATGCGTAGAGAGAGAAAATTAGTACCATACAATGATCAAATCCAGGGAAAAATACCAGACATAATAACTAAATTCTTGCAAAAGGAGAAAAAGGAATGAAAAAAGAAAAATTAATAATTATATGCATGGACGGGTTAGACCCAGATTATATCAGCGAATTAAAACATTCTATGCCCTATGAAAAAAAACTAACGATCCCAAGGAGCTTATATTATGGAAATAAACCTCACACAATGAACATATGGGGAAGTATGTTCGCTGGAAAAGAAAAACCTCACCCTAAATTCCAAGTCTCGGAAACAGTAAAAAATAGGTTCCGGTTTCGGAAAATACTGCATAAATTAGGAATTAAATGGCATAGAGATGGATGGAATATAAAAAAAGAAAGAGAAACACATGTTGGAAGTGGATCAGGGAAAGTTCACAACGCACATGTGGACTATAAAGAAACAATCTTCAGTCAGTATCACTCGTTTATTTTCGATATCCCAGGGGTAGTTGATGGGTTTATTCTGGGTGGAAGCCTGAAGCAGGTTAATCAGAATTATAAACTATTTAAAATACTGTTAAACTGTTTGACACTTTCCTCGTACGAATTATTAGCAATTTATACACACCAACCAGACATTCAGTCTCATATGGAACTTAATTGTGATTCTATATACAAAGAAGGGTTTTTTATTGCCAAGGACTTGGCGAGGGATAACAAAGTCATACTTTTGAGTGATCATGGATGTTCACCTTATACCCATAATCATACAGATTATGCATATATTGGAACGAATTTTCCATTCGAAGCTACAACGGTGTTGGATGTTAAGAACGTAATACAATCCATTATGGAACAAAAAGAAGAATGATTATTGATACATTGTCGAAAAAAATTTAAATTCGATCGAATGTCCGTACACTCATTATCGATCCTAATCATATCAGCTGTTTTTATCAGTCATTTTCTTTTTTGTGATACATTAAAATAGGTTTTAAAAACTGTATATAAAAAAAATAAAAAAAGAAAGGATTTTTGGTTTTAACCTGCGATTCGCCTACTGATTTGCATCAGTGAGACGATTGCTGCGAGTGCTGCTACTAGTGCTGCGCCGATTGCTCCGTAGACCAAGGTGGTCAAGCCAGATGCTGCATCCTTTGCCGCGTTCGCTGCCTCGGCTGCGTCTGCCGCTGCGTCTGCCGCGTCACCTGCAACTGATGCTACAGATGTTACTGCGTCTGCCGCTGCGTTCGCTGCCGCTACTGCGTCAGCTGCTACGTCTGCTACAGCCGCGATATCGTCCGCGACTGAATCAAAGGAACTCGAGTAGTCGACTATTTCGTCGGCTAGTGCCTCGATATCAGCAACAAGGTCTAACACAGATGCCTCAATGGCTGCCTCAACGGCTGCCTCAACGGCTGCTGAGTTATCCGCGGCCTCAACGACCTCGAATGATCCTGCCTCCAGTTCATCGCCTGATGCATCCTCTATCGCCCATGTCCAAGTGCCCAATGGGGCATCCTCGGATAGGGTGAATGGAGCTGCGGAGTTGTCTCCTACCTGGTAGCCTACAGGAACTGTCTCCCAGTCACCTACTTCTACCCAGTCATCGGCGCCCAATGTGGCGACCCAGTATGTGTATGAGTCTGGGTCTGTGATGGTCAGTTCTGCGTCTTCCTTGGGGAAGGTTGCCCTGATGTTGTAAGTGATTGTATCACCTACAGCGTAGGAATCCTTCTTGATGGAGATATCCCACTCCTCGGCCAGTACGTTGAACGCAATCTCTGCCCAAACAGCAGGAGCATCAGCGTGGTTAGCCGATGCATCCATAGTTACATTCAACAGATATGCTCCGATTTCGAGCACATCTACTGAACCAGCTGAGACGTTCCAGTATGCGTCAATGACACCATCACCATCGGTAGTGGCTACTGCGCCAGTCGTAAGAATATCTGCGGATATATCCCACGAGTCAGTAGAGTTAGACAGAGTCCATGTAAGACCTAGTCCGTCTTCCTCGACGAAGTTCACACCATAGATGGTTACGTTATAGTTATCAGGAGCGCCAGCGCTCGGAGATATGGTTAACGCTGCTACGTCTGATACTGTGATGTCAATATCTACGCTGATATCCCATCCCTCATCCTCGAAAGTCAGAGTATGGACACCGGCAGTAAGACTTGGAATGACAAAAGTATCAGAAATAGCTGTTACTCCTCCAACTGCTCCATATAGTAGTTGTTCGTCATCATCTACTGTAACGTTGTAGTTTAGGGTTCCCTTCAATCCTGATGCAGTCAATGAGATTTCTGCACCAACTGGTGCCTCATAGTCAGACAAAAGAACGGTAAGAACTCCACTTAGAATGTTAACAGTAGCATTTAGTCCGTTTTCATCAACTGCAACAATGGGCTTCTCTGCTCCAAGAGCAAGAGCTGGCATAGTAAGATCGCCTACGAAAGTACCATCCGCATCAACGGTAATACTGTCCGAAACCGAACTTCCACCAATCGTGAAGGATAACGTGGACCCAGCTATTTGGGTAAAGTTGTAACCAGACACAGATATTGTGGCACCAGGAGCTGCGTATTCTGGATCGACTTCAATCTCAGAGACTCCGAGCACTTCGAAGTCAGCCGTAGCAGTCTTTACGCCATCTGTAACACTGATAGTTTTGTCTCCAACAGCAAGTGAAGGCATGATAACTTTTTGACTAAAAGTACCAGTGGAACTTGTATCAAAAGTATCATCATCCTCGATAGCCATTGGGCTACCCGCGATGGTAACATTTCCTTCATCTAGATCGGTTCTACTTGCATTGAAACCACGACCAGTGATCGTAATAACGGTTCCAGCTGGACCCTCATCAACATCGAGAGTGATTGCGGCTCCAACTGTGAATCCATTACTATCCCATACAGCATCACCAAATTCAGTTGCGTTAACAACATAAGGTCCATCAGCGGTTGCTGCAGGTATATCAAAGGTTGCTGAGAAATACCCAGCGTCAGAGGTTTCTACTTCGCTAGGACTGGTGGAAATAAGAACACCAAGACCAGCGGCACCGAACGTAATGTTCATTACCTCCTCGTCACCAAATCCATAACCTGTAACAGTTATCTCATCATCAGGAAGACCCTCATCTTCACTGAGCTTGATTCTTGGTACAACCACGTAGGGTGTAGCTAACATATCTACTTCGCCAGTGGCTACATCTTTTACCCAGAGGTAGTGAGCCCCTCCTACGTCAGAAGGAACGTCAAACCATACCTCGTAGGTTCCGTCAGGTTCACCTGTAGTTGAGTTCAATAGTCCTGCAGCTGAGACAACGTCCCAGTACAATTCAATTGTGTTCCCGGATGTAACACCGGTACCAAGTACAGAAACTGTATCACCATAATCTCCAATAAGGTCTACGACGGTAGGGGGAGTAGGTCCAGCAACATAACTGTTGGTTATTGCTACTGCACTAACTGGTAGCACAGGGACTAGGCTCATGACAAGTGTCGCAAGAACTAGTAGTGTAATCGCTTTTTTACTATTCATTTTTATTATTCACCTTTTGTTTGATCGTAAAACAGGGATCATTGATCGTTTAATCTACCCTGTCCTTCGATTGGATGGGAAAGGCATTATTTTGAATTTAAAGGTATGTCTACAATAGGAGTTATATTGTATACATGAATGAGACAAAACTAGTAGGCGAGTGTATTGTATACACCAAATATGACATTATTTATTGAATACCGTTCAACGATAGTAATAATTACAACTATTGAGTGGTAACAAATATGATGTTAAATATGTAAATCTATCAACATTATTGTTATTAAATTAACTCTTTAAGTAAAATCAATTCAATGTTTTAATGTATTTGAAAGAAACTAGACCAGGAAGCACATCCGCATCGGTAACAGAGTACCCCAACTCATCAAAAATACCGCTTGTATACAAAACAAAGAGTTCAGTGACATCCTTAGACATGTTGAAAGAAGTCGCCCTGAAGTAGACTAAAACATCCTCTTCGATGATCTCAGCTTCATCCAAGTTCCAAGTGATTTTCAAATCGTTCTGAAGAAAAGATAGAATAGAATCTGGGGACAGCTTGGATGAGATATATGAGGCATACCATCGTCCTGCTTCCAATGACCCTTCATGAAACATCGCTACTTCATCTTCTTGGAGCATTGATACTATTCGGGTTAGAGAAGTTCTGGGAAGATTTACCAGACCAGCTCCTCTATGAACATTGACGACGTGGAAAGTATCGACTGCCATTTCAAGGTTGGAGCCCATTTCCTCGATTCTAAGAGCTTGTGTTAATGCGTCAGTCGCATATTCGGACATACCCCTTCCTAGGCGTCCAGCAACTAACTTAATTTGAGCTGCAAGTGTTTTTGGAATCTTTATGAGCTTTGTGTCATCAAGGAGGCTCTCAACCATTACTGGCTCAACTCCATTTTGATGATACCACTCTTGATCTCTTTGTCCTTAATCTTGTATCCAAGGACTAGGAAAAGTTCCTCCACGAAGATACTGAATTGTTCAAGGTATCCAATCGAGAGTTTCTCGCCTATAAGGCTGAAGCCTAGTTCACGATTTGAAACGTCAAGGGTATACTCGCTTGTTCCAAGGGTAAACAACTCAAGAGCCTCTCTAAATGCATCGATGGGCTCCTCATGCTTAGCTTGGTATAACTTCCCATACCAATGACCGATCTCCCTCCAGACCTTGGCTGATTGCTCAGAGTTCTCATCATATGCCTCCTCAACGATACGATAAAGAAGCTGCTCGATGGTGAAGGTAAAACCCGTTTCCTTTGCCCTCTCAAGCATCCACCTCTCATCCACGACCTGACTAAGACTCATTCCAAGCTCCTCCACTCGTAGAGCTTGTTCCAAGATATCGTTAACGGTCTGGTAGACGGTCATGTCCTTGCGCTTGGCCAATTCAACGATGCGGTTCGCTATGGTCTCCTGTGCAGCTAACATCTTGCGCCTGCTCGGACTGGACATTAAGTTCTTCCCTCCATCGTCGTCACCTTGAATTGGTTTACATTTGATCTATTGATTCACTCTATATAGGTTACGTTTGTTTAAACCCACAGACTTGAACAGTTGTTCGAATTCATAGAACAGGGATCCCGTAATAATATTGCCTACAATAAATAGTTGATAAGAAATAGTCAGATCGTGCAATCACATCACAATCAAGGACAAAAACATTTCTGCCAGCCAAAAGAATTTTTTTAAATTTACGGCCCACTGTTACCAAGGGTTCTTCTTGAGTTTCAGTAGCCATGCTACGTAATTCGTCCCGTAGTGTATTGGAACGGTTATCACCATTATCGTCAAGGCGGACACCAAGTCCGTGGACTGGAAGGGATAGCTCAGGGCTACGGCCATGATTATGAAATCTAGTTGATCAATTACGGGCATGCTTGAGCCGGGAGGGTAGTCTCGCCTTCTCTTGTAGAAGCTGCTGATGAGGTCGCCCAATAATGCTCCCGCCGATTGTGCGAACCCACCCAAAAAGTTCCCTTGCAGAATTCCGATTATTGTCCCTGCCAGAACCCCGGTAATGGTTCCCCTGATTGTCTTATTGGCCCCGAGAATTGGCTTGCCATCAGTCCATAAAGCCCCACCATCCACTGGAGGTCCTCCACCCAAAACCACAGGTGAGCTGTTGGCGATGTATGACGGAAGGAACAGTAGAATAGTGTTGATGATTTTCGCTATCAATCGTCCGCCTCCACTATCCCCGACTCGTTAATTGTGAGGATTATTGGAACCCTGATACCGGGCGGCTTCTCAAGCGTGACCTGCCTGGAGCCGGAAGAAGTTTTCTCCAGTTTCAGGATGGTACTGCTCCAGTAACGCAGAAGCCTGGGTGCCACTGGCTCTATTTGTGACGTGTCCATTATGCTCCTGACCTGCCCCGTTAATAACATGGTTGCACCAGTGGTTTTCGCTATCTCCAAGATGTACCCAACCTGACGGTTAAGCTCTTTGTTGACCTGAAACGTTTTCTCTGTGTCCTCGGTCTCCCCACGGTACAGCCCCGTGATGCTGTCGATAATAACAATGTCCCCGTGTTCAAGTTCAGGAAGGTACTCCAGTGTCAAGGATTGAAGGTCAAAGCTCTCGGGCGTGTACAGGTGGAGTCTTTTGAGCAGGTCATCCCTGTCACCCGTGAGCTGCTGTAGTCGCCCCACGTTGAGCTTGTTATCAACGTCAAGGTAGACCGCTTTCGCAGCTCTGTTTGATCTCAGGTGGTGGAGGGTGGTGTTTAATGTGAGGGTTGTCTTTCCCGCCGCAGGTTCCCCGTATATGAGGTTGATGGTGGCCGAGTGGAATCCACCACCAAGTAGCCGATCAAGAGGGGGGATACCTGTTGATGTCCTTGTACTCATTTCCTCGTCACCACTGTGTTTCCTAGTACCTTTTCCCTTCCTTCCATGATTCGCTTGATTATTTCTTGCCTCACGTTGGTGGTCGCCCCTACACCGGTTACACATGCCGCACCGGTTGCCTGTCCTGCCAGCAATAAATCCACGATGATGTCAGGGTCACTGATCATGTCTAGCACCACGCTTTTTCCAATAATGGCGTTGATTATCCCGGCGCATAGGGCATCACCTGTACCCGTTGCATCCTCCTGACGGACAGCGAAGGCGGGCATGAAGACTCGAATATCACATGTTCCGGCTGTAACTCCCTTCCCACCGTCGGAGATAATGGCCAACCTTATTCCCTTCTCAATCAGGTAATCGATCATAGCCACTGGATCGGATAATCCTGTCAACGATGCGCCTTCCTGTATGTTACAGTGGAAGATATCGACGCTAGAGTAGGCATCCTCAAGGTACCTCCATCCATTGGTCGGCATAATAACGTCAAGGAAGGTCATCGCTCCTTCTTCGTGTGCCTTTGCCAGAATCTCGGCAATATTGTTCTCGATATCAGGTAAGCCTCCGAGGGTACCTTGGTAGAATACATTTGGAGAAATTCGTTCAATTGCATCCAATAGGAAACTAGTCGTGAGCATGGAATTAGCGGTTAGCTCGGCTATGAATCGCCTGTCCTCGCCCTTCACCAGCAGGGCCACGTTCTTTGCAGTGGTGGATTCCTGACGCTCCGCATGGACCTTGACCCCACTTGATTCCAACTGGTCTACCATGAAGCCTCCCATCATATCGTTCCCGATGCTACCAACGGCGTGAACAGAGATTAGCCCGAGTTGTGCGAGATTAATGGCCACGTTTGCGCTGTGTCCACCTGGACTGAGTTTGATTCCATTGGGTGCGTATGTCAGGCTGCCGGGAGGACCGATATGGGGCAGGTCTGGGATCATGATATCAGCCACGAAGCTGCCGCTGCTCAGAACGCTCATCGGTATCACAATGGACTCTCTCCGTTATGAATTATTATCATGGGTGGCAAACCTCAAAATAGCGTGGGGCTACCATACGGGCATGAAGTTTGGTTATTTCCTAAGACCGGGTATAACATACGAGGGCATGGTAGATCTGGCACAGCACGCAGAGGAGCTTGGGCTCCACGGCGCATATCTCAACGACCACGTCCTTGGATTATTCCGGGAGGAGAAGATGCCTTTCCTTGAAGCAATGACGACTCTGGCTGCAGTTGGGGTCCAGACAAAGAAGATCAGACTCGGGCATATCACCATTTTCAACGGCCTGAGAAATCCGGCGTACCTTGCCAAGACCATCAGTACATTGGACAACCTGTTCAAGGGAAGGTATGATACCATCCTCGGGGCGGGATGGATGAAGAAAGAGTATGAGGGCTACGACCTCACGGGTAACGGGAAAGGTGTCCCCCCTGGGTGGAAGAGGGCAGACCTACTCATCGAGACAATCAAGATAATTAAAGGAATGACGCAAAGCCCCGAGTTCAGTTACAAAAGCAAGTACTGGAAGCTGGACGAAGCCTACAACTACCCATTATCCTTGCAGCAACCCATGCCGGTTATCGTAGGAGGCAGCAAACCCAGGACTGTAAGGGCAGCGGTGAAGTACGCTGATGGCGTCAACGCGCTGTGCGTTGGCCGTGGCCTGGGCGCGTTGAGGGATGTCAAGTATCTATTGGACTCCGCCCTTGACAAGTATGATAAGAGCCAGGATGAGTTCGGTTTCAGCGGCTTCGACCACATGGTCTGGCATTATGGATCAACGGAGGAATATGAGAAGGGAGCGCGGGATACAGCCGAGCGATTCAGGAGGCCAGTGGAGACCGTGAACCAGGACCTGTTCATGGGCACAACTGAGGTGTTAATAGAAAAGTTCCGAAAGGCAGAGGATATGGGAGTGGACACAATGATAATCTTTGTGAGACCAACAGGGGATGTAAAGTTGGCCAAGGAGAATCTCAGTAGATTCAGGGACGAGGTTATATCCCAGCTCTAGCCGAGGACGTGTTTACCGCACGTTGTGCAGTACTCAGAGTCGCTGGGGTTCTTGGCCCCACATTTTGGACAGAAAACAGGGCCTTTACGGACCTTTATCTCCTTGACCTTCACAACTTCGCGCTCTAGCTCGGTCTTGACCTGATTGAGTCCCTTCTTGGCCGCCTCAAAAGCTTCCTCCATAAGCTTCTGGGCGTTCTGGATGGCTATATCCACGTCCTGTTCCCATTCAGGGCGTCTGTCAACGGGGGTCTTTACGTTCTCGGTTTCTCCCTTGTTACTTCTGAACCCGCAATGTGGACAAAAGTTTGAGTCCTCTGCGAGTTCGTTCTCGCATGACCTGCATTCTAACATATTTTGTTATTACGCTAGCGATATTAAGAAGGTTGTGGTCATGGAATAGAAATGACGACACCTAGGTAAGGCTGGCTTTGAAAACGCCAGTTGTTAATTGAAATGATTAGACCAGGTAGCCCAAGTCCCGGAGGTAACGTCTGACCGCCGATTTCACGAAATCGGGTATGCTGGTATATCCATGGTTTCCACTCTCGATTACCTCCTCGATCTTCTTTGCCAGGCTTTCGGGGAGATTTACCGTGTGGTATTTGTACTTGCGTTCTGACATCCTATTGATTTTCTGGATTTTTTAGTTTAAAAACATTTACTTATTTAGGCAAAAATTAATTTTTAATAATAAATTATATGGAAAAAATTCTGCACCTTGAGCTAAAAAATAGGAATCTAAAGTTGTCTTTAATAAAATGAATCCAAAAAAAGTGTTAAGGACCGCTTTCCCTATCAACGAATTGACCGGCTACGTGACCATGAGCGGGCATGCCCCTGAAGAGCACGTGTATTCGTTCAGCTATTGATATGACAAACATGAATCAGTGGATTAAGGCATAGTATAAACGTTAACCGGTAATGTTTTGTAAAATACCGTCGTCCTGTTCCTCATCAGGTTGCCTAGGAGCCCTTGATGAGCTGTAAAGCCTGAACCTGTTTATTATCCAAGGCATGGTCAAGCCCTGGATGAGATTTGTACCAAGCACGATCCCATACGTCAATGCTAGCAATAGCTGCTCGTTGGCAAAGTTGACTCCAGTGATACCCAGGACAAGCACAACGGATACCGCCCCCCTTAGGCCGCTCCAAGTCATGCCCACCCTCCAGTTCCAGGGAATCCTCTTGTCTCGATATCTCTCCAAAACCCGGGAAATGCCCTCTGTCATGAGGAACCTGAAAAGAGTGCTCATTATACTCAGGGCGATGATGGGGAGGGCATAGGTGGAAAGGAGCTCCGCATCAAGGCTAACGCCAATGAAGATGAAGGCAAAGCTGCTTGCGATGAACCCGACAAACTCCCACATGACATTCAGAGTCTCCTCGCCCTTCTCGCTTATCCCGCCGTGGTTCCTGCACCTGTAGTTGAGTATCAGGCCGGCGATTACAACGGCAATTACACCACTTGAACGTATCGCCTCGGCCAGCCTGAATACACCGAAAGTGACAATGAAAGTGAGGAGGGTTTTGACGTAAAGATCCTCGGTCCAGCAGAAGATCAGGTGGACTATATACCCCGCCACGTACCCGATGATGGCTCCACCAAATATCTTGATCGTAGATATAGCCAGGATCTCTCCCACGGAAATTGTCCCCGCATTGACGATGGTTAAGAGTATGCTGTAGATGACAACCGCAAAGCCATCGTTGAACAGGCTCTCCCCTGCCACAATTAGCTGGAAACGCCGGATTACCCCCAGGCGCTTGAAAGTTGTGATTATACTGACGGGGTCTGTGGGCGCAATAATGATCCCAAGAATAAATGCCTCCATCCAGGTCAGATTGAAGATCAGATGAGTGTACAGCCCGATTGCCGTGACCATGAGCGCAGTGCCCGCCACGGCAAAGCTGAGAATTGTGTCGCTGTCGTCGATTAGGCCGTCAACGTCCATTGTCAGGGTCTCCGTGAAGAGAATGGGCGGTAGTAGGATGCTCAGGAATACCTCGGGAGATAGATCAGGGAGCGGAATTCTGGGTACGGATGCTGCCAATAACCCCGCGAAGATGAAGGCAATGGTTGATGGTAAGTTGATCTGTCTCGCTATGAGAGTTATGACAACGACCATGAGGAGTATGTTGTATATGGAGTCAAACTGTCCTAAACCCCCTTCCATAAGTCCTCAGCCACTTTAAAAGAAAGCAGAAATTTAAGCTATACCTATCAAGAATCCTAATTTTATCGCCATTAAGAGTTTGAGGTTTTAAAACTTGATGATATTTGATCGTAGGGCATTATTTTATGACCTTTCTAATTTTTGTTGGGTTTAATCTACAAACATAGGTATAATGCAGTGAATTAGGACTGTAAGAAATAATAGATGGTTTAAAAAACAATATTAGTTATTTCAGAATAGATTTCTAGTTCTATATCATTCAATGCTGTTAATATTGATTGATTTAT
This sequence comes from Candidatus Bathyarchaeota archaeon, assembly GCA_018652685.1. Classification (GTDB taxonomy): domain Archaea; phylum Thermoproteota; class Bathyarchaeia; order TCS64; family TCS64; genus RBG-16-57-9. The sequence continues at coordinate 12,648 of JABIBQ010000075.1, read as the reverse complement.
AGAAATAGATGATAATAGATCTTATTACCGTATAATCTCTCTCGTAATTGTCCTTGAAGTAATTTCCATGAATTTAATGTGTTCTTTGAGATACTCGACTGCCTTTTTGGCGTTAAAGGGTTTGCAACTGTACACGTCGATGCTGATTGTGTTGTTCTCGTCAAAGGTATGGATGGCGATATGACTCTTATCGATGACCTCGATGCCTGTTACCCCTGGGTTCTCAGGGACGCCTCTAACCACGTATGGTCCGTCAAGGATGTTCATGTCTATCCTCGCTGGCAGCTCTTTGAGAATACGCTCGACGGTTTCCTCTGATATCGGACCATTGGTTTCCCCGTCCACCATCAAGTGAATACCGATCATATCAGCCCATTCACGCCATGCTCCGATATAAACCGTGAGGACTGTTCGGTGTGTTTATATTAGTTGAGAATGGGTTGATGTTGGTTTATTATGGCAAAGAGTACCCTCAGCAAGCCGATAATGATACTCGGGGCTGTTCAACTCATAGAGTCCCTTGCGTTTGCGCTGCCAATCAGCTTCTTCCCAAACTACGTGGTGAGTCTGGGGGCATCGGTGGCAAGTATCGGGCTGTTCACGAGCAGCTTCATGGTAGCCTTCGCCGTTATTGCACCAAAGATGGGAAGCCTAACTGACCAATACGGCAGAAAGAGAATCCTGATGGCAGGCATTTTCGGCGATGTGATTCTCGGAATCCTCACTGGACTCGTGCCCAGCTGGGAATGGCTCCTGGTGATACGGTTGTTCAACGGGGCGGTCTCAAGCGCTGCCATGCTGGCCAGCGAGACTCTTCTTATCGACATGATCACACCCCAACAGAGAGGAGAGGCATCCGGTTTCGTAATGTCCATGAGCATGATTGGAAGGAACATCGGACCCATGGTAGGAGGGGCTGTCCAGTGGTTCGTACTGAGCAGAGGATCGACCGAGTTGCTCAGTTACAGGGTCCCATACTTTGTTGACTCAGTCTTCGCCGCAGTGGCCCTAGTAGTGGTCTACTTCATGATCGAGGAGCCTGAGCGGAGGGGTGAGCCTGGGCGCATAGGGATGAATGGAAAGGGAGTCAAAATAGAGTGGACCAATCCGCTGAAGGTACTGATGGTCAACAGCTTCGTGTCGGGGATAGGGGTCGGTTTCATCATCCCCATAATGGTCCTGTTCTACACTGACAGGTTCGGCATGACGCCGGTGGGCATCGGCACAATCATAAGCATCAGCGGTTTCGTCGGACTCCTCGCGAGTTACTTTGCGGGAAAGTACAGCGACAAGGTGGGACGGAAGCCACTGATAGCCATTGGTAACTACGGCAGCGGTATAGCAGGGGGATTACTTCCACTTACAGGTTCAGTGACCATGGCAGGAATAATCGTCACGGTCAGGAGCCTGGGATTCAACATCATGATGCCAGCGTTCAGGGCATTGAGGGCAGACCTCGTTCCACCAAATGTTAGGGGCAGGGTGTTCGGCCTGTTCGGGACCGCCTTTACGGCTGGAAGTGTTGTCGGGCCCATCATTGGAACGTGGATATATGATACCTACAGGACGACGACGTTCAACGTGTTAGGTCTGTCACTTCCAGGGTACGGTATCCCGTTCTTCATCAACATGGTCCTTGGCCTGGTATCCACTACGATGATAATGCTCCTCATCGAGGAGCCCAAGGAAGAGGACAAGGCCCCCCAGTTCGTCCCATAACACGCCAAGATATTCTTTAGTACTGGTCGAACATAACTATTGTATAGAATGAGTTTTCGTTTGAGCAAGAACATCAACCTCGAGACCCCAAACCTTGAGGAGGCGGTCCAGTTCTACCACGAGGTGTTGGGGCTAAGGATAACCGAGATGGGCACAGATTGGGCTCGGTTTGACACGGGGGCGGTTAGCCTCTTCATCACAGAGGGCAAGAGCCTGGGGCCGATAACGGAGTTCATCGTAGCGGATCTGGAGAACGCCAGAGTCGAGCTCATGGAGAAAAGCTGCACGGTTGTGAAGTGGGAGGGGAAGGGAAAGCCCTGCTACATGAGGGACCCATTCGGGTTTGTATTCAACCTCTGGGAAGTATAGCCAGTAGATTTGATATACTGAACCAGTGACTTTCAACCATGAAGGTCGGTATGGGGGATAGCGCTCCAAGTTTTAGTATGGATTCCGTTAACAAGGGTCATATCGAGTTATCGTGGTATTCAGGTTCAAACCTCGTACTTGTGTTCGGTAGGTATTTCGGCTGCCCTGTGTGCCAGGACGATTTTGACCAGCTGTTAGCAATGAGCGTGAAAACAGAGGTTCCAATCATCTATTTCACCCAGTCATTGGAAGGCTCGGCGAGGAAATATCTTGAGGGATATGACGTAGATTTCCCGGTTATCCCAGTGCCCAACAAGAACGGGTACCAGATCTACAAGGATTTCGGCGTCGGCATGATGGGTTTCAACACCATGCTGAGTATCCTGAGGCGGGCCGGTGAAGTCAAGAACAAGGGAAAGGTACACGGGGACTATGAGGGGCGTGAGACCCAAAGCCCAGCGGATTTCGTTCTAGACGAGAGTGGGAAGATAATCCATGTGAACCGTGGTCTGTTCGATGCAGAGGCGGTTCTAGATTTCCTAGGATCACTCTAATTACTACCGCCTAGGAACCAGTTAATACCGCGGGGTCATAATTGTCCCTGTGACCGAGAAGACCCTCCACGAGCAGCTCAAGAAGCTGTACGCAAAGGAGACGGGAAAGGTAGAGTCAGTACTTGGGGATTACAGGGTTGACGTTGTACATGAAGATCTACTTGTCGAGATTCAGACACGCAGCTTCTCATCAATCAGGAAAAAGCTCAGGAAGCTGGTCAAGGATCACAGGGTTAGGCTTGTCCACCCAGTCCCATACATGAAATGGATTGTGAGGCTTGATAGTGATGAGAACCAGGTGGGCCGCCGCAAGAGCCCCAAGAAGGGGCGCGTCCAGGAAGTTTTCAAAGAGCTCATCTACATGCCGGACCTAATCTCGGACCCCAATTTCGAGCTTGAGGTCGCCCTTGTAAACATGGAAGAGTTCCTCATCGATGACGGCAAGGGGAGCTGGAGGAGGAGGCGTTGGAGCATCCACGACAGGCGCATGCTGAACATCCATGAGCAGCACCTCTTCCAGGAACCGGGAGACTTTGTGAAACTGTTACCTGAGTCACTCCCGGAGGAGTTCACTACTAGGATCCTGGCGAAGGAGTCCAAATTGAGGATCAATTTGGCTCAGAAGATGGTGTACTGCCTCAGGAACATGGGAGTCCTGGAGCAGTCGGGAAAAAAGGGAAGGGCCAAACTCTACTCGACGAAGTAGCTACCTTTCCCGAATTGGGGTGGTGAGACTTATGATGGACTTGCTGTTTGTCACTGCCCGGTTGCTATTTATGCCTTGGAGTACGTCCATGAGGTGCTTTGTGTCCCTAACCAGTACCTTGAGGAGCATGTCCTCATCTCCGTCGGTATAGTGACCCTCAACGACCTCGCTGATTCCCTTGATCTCATCGATGAATTCATCCGTGCAGCAGTTTGGGTACCTGAGTCTGACGCTGATGAAAGCAGTTATTGACAAGCCCAGTTTGCTATGGTCGAGGACGGGCCTGTATCCGAGGATTATTCCTTCGTTTTCCATCTTGTCTATCCTGTCCCTAATACTGGGGCTGCTGAGCCCGATCTCCTTCGAGATGTGGCTCAATGGGATCCGGCCGTTCTCCCGCATCATTTCGAGTATCGTGTAATCGGTCTCGTCCAAGTTTTTTTACATCCTAAGGTTCCTGGTAAATCAAAGGATATGGAAACTTATATAGTAAGGCGTTTATGGCGTTTCCCCTGTATTTCTTATTAACATTGTTTAATATCAATTCTTTTCTATGGTCTCCTTGACTAGTAATGTCAGAAGAAAATAAGTCTACCTGCTCCTGTGAGCCTGATTGCTGTGATAAGGAGAGCAAGAAGGAAACAGTCCAGAGCTGTTGTTAAACAGCCCTACCGCCTTCCCATAATCCATTTCAGGGTTATTTATTGATTAGTTCAAGAAAAATAATCGCCATCACGCTTGAAATGTATAAAAAAAGATAAAAGAGGATTCTATTCCTCGAAGATCTTGGTCTTGACCTTGTAGTCAGGTGCCTTCACGGTCTCGCTTGGCTCAATGGCTCTGTGCATACACGTGCTGACACATACGTGGCAGTAGATACAACTGAACGGTTTCCACTCGATCTTCTTCTCCTCGGGATAGACCGTGATGGCTGCTGATGGGCAGACCCTCTCACAGTCCTGGCACTGGTCACACTGTAACATGTTGAAGCTGATCTCGCCCCTTGTACCGGGGACGACCTCTGGCTTCACGAATGGGTAAGCGACTGTGGCTGGCTTGCCGAAGAGGTTCGAGATTATGTTTCCCAGGAACTTTGGCATCTTAGGCCATCTCCTTCACGTCAGTGATCCTCTCGGTGCAGCTCATGCAAGGGTCGATGCTGTGGACGATTGACGGGATGTCCGCCACGTTGTGCCCAACCAGCATTCCCAGCAGCGGTGGGATGTTCGGGATTGTGGGAGTTCTGATTCTCAACCTCTCAAGGTGGATTGATCCGTCACCCTTGCCGTAGTAGAACAACTCACCTCTTGGCTGCTCGGTCCTATATATGACCTCACCATCCGGGAACTTTTCGTTCTTCACAGCTATTGGCCCCTGAGGTAGCTGTTTGATTGCCCTCTTGATGAGCTCGATGCTTTGGTAGGTCTCGTCGAGTCTTACCAGGACTCTGCCCTGGACATCGCACGTGTCGTAGGTGATGGGCTCAAAGTCAAGCTCGCCATACGCCTCGTAGCCGTTGTTCCTCATGTCCTGAGGGATTCCAGATGCTCTGATAACGGGTCCCACGGCTCCACTATGAATGGCGTCCTTCTTTGACAGAATTCCCATGCCCACGGTCTTGCTCAGGAATGACTTGTCTTTCCTGAACACGTCGGCCCAGTCATTGACCTCCTTTGTCAGGATGTCCATGTCCTTAAGGTACCTACTCTGGAGCTTCCCGTCCATGTCCTTGTTGACGCCGCCGATGACGGTGGTCCCAAGGTGGACCCTGTGGCCGTTAGTGGCCTCAGTTAGCTCTAGGACGAGTTCCCTGTCCTTCCATATCTTCATGAACAGGCTCTCGAAGCCCACCGCTTCACCGAATAGCCCCAGCCACAACAGGTGGCTCTGTAGACGCGCTACCTCGGCCCAGATGGTCCTTAGGTACTTTGCCCTGATGGGTATCTCGGTGTCGGTCATCTTCTCGATGAGCCCCGCGTATGTCTGTCCGTGTATGATGTTGCATATACCACAAATCCTCTCACATAGGTAGAGGTTCCTGCGATAATCGTTCAACTCGGCTGCCTTCTCGATTCCCCTGTGGATGTAGCCCAGGTTGGGCAGAACGTCCACTATCTTCTCCTCGTCCACGTAGAACTGAAGCTGAACTGCCTCAGGTAGGACGGGGTGCTGGGGACCAAAGGGTATCGTTGTCAGTTTGCCTTTACTCATTCCAGTCGCACCTCCAGCATCTGCTAGCCTCAGTAACCGCTAGGTCCTTGGCTAGGCATTGCTCGAATTCAATAAAGCTGGTCACCCGTTCATCGGGGAACAACTCTGGGATATTTGCCTGAGGAAGCCCCATCAGATCATCGATATCGACCTGTCTCGTAACGAACTCGGACAAATCGGCCACTGCCTCGTCCAGCCCTTCTCCTCCCAGGTACTTGTCGATCTCTGATGCGGCGATCCTCGCGTCCCTAAGGGAAGCTATTACGCTTGTTGGCCCGAACACGGCGTCCCCACCGGCCCAGATTTTGTCCCTGTTTGTCTTCAGTGTCTCGGATGCCGCAATCCTGCCCCTCCTATCGACCTCAACGCCCATGCTCGCTGGCACAACTACGTTGTAACCGATTGCTGAGATGATGGTGTCGGCTTCCACTGTTGACCCCACTCCTTCGACTGGTACGGGACGTCTTCTTCCTGACTCGTCTGGCTCTCCTGGAACCATTGCCTGGAAGTAGACCTTCAGTGGCTTACCAGGTGTGATCTTCATCTGGGTGGAAAGAAAGTCAAAGTTGATTCCCTCCTCCATTGCCCCCTGCACCTCGTGAAGGCTTGCGGGCATCTCTTGCTGAGTTCTACGATAGAAGACTGTTACGTCCTCCACGCCAAGACGCTTCGCCGTCCTGGCTGCGTCCATCGCGCTGTTTCCGCCACCGATGACTATGACCTTGTTGCCAATGTCAGGTGTCTCGTCGCGTACGTTGACCGCTGTGAGGAAATCGATAAAGTTCAAGACTCCTTCGCTATCCTCTCCCTCGCATCGTAGGCTGTTACACTTGTCAGCCCCAATTGCCAGGAACCCAGCGTCGTAGCCATCCATCAGCTCGTCCAGGTCCTCTACCTCGACGCCAAGCTTGACTTCTGCTCCAACCTCATCGAGTCGCGCCATGAGCTCCTCATTCATCACGTCTTTTGGTAGACGGTACTTGGGAATACCCCAAGCCATTGCACCGCCAAGGGTATTTGCCCTCTCGTAGAGAGTGACCTTGTGGCCTAGTAGACCTAGGTGGTAAGCAGCGCCTACGCCCGCGGGTCCACCGCCGATGACTGCTACCTTTTTTCCTGTAGCTGCTTTGCAGGTGATATCCCTCTTGAGTCCACCGTTGAGCTCCTTGAACCCGTCAGCTGCGCTACGCTTTAGCAGCCTGATCTGGATTGGCTTTGTCTCCTGCTCCTGCCTGCATCCCTCCTGACACGGTGCGAAACACACGCGGCCCAGGATTGCCGGGATGGGGGCACGATCTAAGATTGTGTTGTATGCCGCCGTCGGGTCACCAGTCTCAACCTCCCTAATGTACTTGGGGATGTTGACCATGGCTGGACACTCCTCTCGACATTTTCCCAGCTTCCTCATGATAGGTGGCTGGGAACCAGTTGCGGATTTTAGCAGAGTACTGGGACTGATATCGTCCTTGAGCATCTTTCCACCCAGGTCTACCGCGAGGTCTTTGAATGTGACCTTGAAGAGGTCCTGCGCCTCGTTCTCCGCGATGAACGCAGCGATGTAGACGCCGGTTATGCTCTGGATTGGCTTGTCTTTTGGGACCACCATGTGGAAGTTTTCCACGTGGTCTTCAATCTCGTAGTGGTACATTAGCTCGACGTCTGTCTCGCTCACGTCCTTGACAGAGATTGTTAGGAACCTAGCCCCCTTACTCTTCAGATCCTCCATAATGGGAAGAAGAGTCTCAGGGGTCATGTCCCGGTCGTACGTGATGTCCTTTGTTATTTCGTAGATCATTTAGGCTTCCTCCTCGTCATCAACGGGAGCTAATCCCGCGAGTTTGTTCAGTGCTAGAACTACGCCGTCAATGATTGCCTCGGGACGAACGGCACACCCTGGAATGTAAACATCCACCGGGATGACCTTATCAATTCCACCGAGTACGTTAGCGCAGTTGTGGAAGATTCCTCCGCTGCACGCACAGGTCCCGATGGCCATGACCAGCTTTGGAGCCGGCATCTGGTCGAAGAGGTTTGTGAGGACCTCCTTGTTCCTGTGGTTTGCGGGGCCTGTTACTAGTAGTACGTCTGCCTGTTTGGGGTCGCCAATGTTGACAATCCCGAATCGCTCAACGTCGAACTTGGGTGTGAGTGCAGCTAGTATCTCGATGTCGCAACCATTACAGCTGCCACAGTCGTAGTGCATCACCCAGAGGCTCTTGAGCCTTGCTTTCTGTATTAGTGACACTAGATTATGCCTCCTAGGACGAGTGCTGCCACGTTGATTAGCACCAGGACGAACCCGACGCTCCAAGTGGTCTTAAGCATGTTCTGCCACGTCAGCCTCGGGTAGATGTTGTCCACCACAAGAGTGATGAAGAACATCCCCAGGCTGATCGCGGCTCCTATCACCGGGTTTGGTGCCCAGAATAGGCTGAAAATCATTAGGGTTGTCGCCATCTTTGCCCAGTGGCCGAGCTCGACTAGAGCCATGGTGTATCCACTGAACTCCGTGAAGACCCCCCTGACTAGCTCCTGGTGAGCATGGCTGCTACCGGAGATATCGTAGGGGCTCTTCTTCATCTCGATCACCAGTACGAACTGGAGCGCAATGAGAGCCAAGGGTAGCACCATTGCTAGGGGCTTGCCATAGGCGTAGATGCCTGCAACCGTGAAACTGCCAGTGACCAGGAAGATAGCGATGTCGACCATGAGTATCACAGGCTCGTAACTGAGCATCGCAAGGAACTCCCTGCGTCCACCTAGGTAGCTGTACGGGCTCTTGACGCTGACCGCCGCCGTTGTCAGGCAGAGATCAGCCATGCCCATCACGAAAAGGATCAGAAGTAGGTCCTGCTGGAAGGTCACCAGACCCGCCGCTACAAGTGCGAAACCAAGATAACCAAAGGCTAGCACTGGCTGCATCCTGTTTGCGATCATGGGCTCCTTGCCCCATAGTTTCAGCACATCATAGAACGGCTGAACCAGTGGTGGACCCATTCGCTCCTGCATCCGTGCAGTAAGCTTCCTGTCCACGCCTGCCAGCAGACCCCCGATTAATGGGGTTACCAGTGCCAATGTTACTGCGATTAGAGTCGATACTGGGTTCATTTAGATTACCTCCACTAGGATTAGAGCGACTGAGATCAGTACGCCGATGTACAGGGCAATTTTCTCCAGGGATGCCTCATCGAGGCTTGCGTTCAAGAAGATGCCTGACACACTGAGATCGAACTCGCCACCTGCGGTTGACCTGTACTTTGTATAGTCCCCTGGGACGTTTGATCCGCCCAGGTATGGGGCTGCGACTTTGCCGCCCTTGCTGCCGGCCAGCCTAGAACCGATGAGGAAAACGGCCACGATTCCGCCCCAGAGGGCGAGAACTGGGAAGCTTGTGAACCCGAGGTCTACTGTTAGTCCAGTTGTCGAAACTACGATTGGGTACGCGCTTGAAATCGCTGGAATGACCAGCTTGTTGATGACGAAAGCGACGCCGACGCTGATTACTACGTTTAACGCCAGAAGCCCGATCATGCTTAGCTTGTACGGGCCCTCCAGCTCCTCGTCCTTCTTCTTCTCAAGGCCAAGGGGCATCACGGTCATGTAACCGATCCACTTGGCATAGTAGAACGTGGTCGCGGCACTTCCCAGGATCACAAGGAGTACCAGGGGTAGTCCGATGTAAAGTGGGCTTGATGCCACCGCGTCAACTGCCACCCACTTGCTGAGTAGCATACCGAACGGGGGCAGGAACATGCTCACCATACCGGCGATCAATACTGTGGTGGTCAGTGGGAGCATGTCCATCAGACCCTCCCAGTCCTCCACGTTCCTGCTGCCGATCTTGTTTTCGACGACGCCTGCGCTCATGAATAGCAACCCTTTGGCGACACTGTGGAATGTCAGAAGCGCAACTGCGGCCGTGTAGCTCAGAGCGGTGTTGATCCCGATGCAGAGCACAATGAGCCCCAGGTTCCCGATTGTACTGTAGGCGAGTATTTTCTTACTAACCGTCTGCCTGATCGCGAGGAACGCGGTCATCGCAAAGGTCAGGGCCCCACCGAGTGCGATAATGTAGGACAGGTTTGTGCCCTGGATTGCCGGTGCGATCCTAAGTAGCATGTAGATGCCCGCATTGACCATTGTGCTGCTGTGTAGCAGGGCTGAGACGGGGGTCGGTGCAACCATTGCGCCGAGTAGCCATCCCTGCCATGGGAACTGGGCTGCTTTTGTGAAGGCTGCCAGTGCCATTAGTGCGAACGCGAGACCCATTGCCTCAGGCACCGCCATGAGATCGGTCAGCGCTATGCTGTGGACTTGGTTGTACCCCAAAAACATCGCCCCGACGAAGCCTACTCCGCCCACCAGTCCCATCCAGAGGGCGAGTACGCTGTTCTTCTTTGCCTCGTCTGTTCCGTCGTGTCTGATTAACTCGTAGCAGCAGAGGGTTGTGACTTCCCAGAAGAAGTAGAGCCAGTAGAGGCTGTTGCTGTAGACCATTCCGTTCATGGCTGCGAGGAGCAGGATCATGAAGAAGAAGAACTTGTTCTGTGTGCTCTTCTTCATTTTCAGATGGTGCTCGTGCTCCTCCATATAGCTCAACGCGTAGATGATTACGATTGAGCCAACTACGTTGATTATAAGAGTCAATAAGATTGACAGGTTGTCAACCAAAATGATGTTCTGCACATGTGTGCCCTTGACCACGAACTCGAAGTAAGCGGCGGGGATTATCTGTGCGAGGCCGAGGCTGATAACTGGTAGGCTCTTTGCCTTTGCTCCTGCGTACAGGAAGTAAAGGAGCAGGGTAAAGTCGAGGACGACCACAGCCTGCTCGTAGACGTGTCCTGGCGAGAACACAATTCCGCCAGCCTGGTAAAGCAAGACGGAAGATGAAATTAAAACTAAAGCGGATAGAGAAACGATGGCTGTACGAATACGTTTATCGTTTAGAAGTAGCGCTGCAAGCGCAGAGACCACTGGCAGCCCAACATTAACTGCGACGAGAGTCTCAGGATTCAACTGGTTTACCTTCTTAGAGTATTGCTGAATTTCTTGAGTCCTTTCGGACCCATTAGTCCCCTAAGAGAGACTTTGTTGCCTGAGCGTCCCACATGTCGCTGTCCTTGTACTTCCCCAGGTCTGATATCCTGCAGTGCATGATCTTCCTCTTCAGACCTATATTGTCAAAGACGTGTAGCGTTCCCATGTCGCCCTCAGTCAGGTACATTGCGTACCCCATCGGGGGAGTGCCGCTGATTGCGAAGAACACTGCGCCGACCTCGTTGTCTGCACATGGTGACTTGTGTATGTACATGTCCCTTGGAGTTTTATCCTCCTGAGTCTGTAGGATGACATCTTGAATTCCTTGTACTGTCATATTTTGCATTCTTTTTTCACCTAATTGTCATTAGGGGCATCCCTCAGAGATGTCCCCCTTATCTTGAGGATCTGTTCAACAGGGATGCTTTGCACACCGTCTTCAAGACGCTGCTCCAGCGATGATTCTACACCTGCCTTCCTGACCATCCTGCGTGAATCACATTCCTTTGCGACGAGCTGCTGGAGCAGGGAGCTATCCCTCTCCGCTATGTTCATGGCAAGTCTCTCACCCGCCTCGCAATCACAGCTGATCGCGTCGACGAGGGGGAAAATGTAATTCTTGTAGGCGAGCAGACTATCGTAGAGAATCTTGAACTCTACGTCCATTTCCGGGCCTGTTATATCTGCTCCGGAAAGGACAAGGTCATCTATTGAATCATATCCCATCAACCATATCCTCCTAGCTGAGTGACGATGCGTTCTAAATGGATATAAACCGAGTTTACAAAATAAACATCAAAAATGTAAAAAAAAGCCAACATTAATATGATTTCGATGTAAAATATTATCATAAATAGTGGAAAAAATGTTGACCATTATGAGCGTTCATTCAATGTAGGAATGATCCATAATAAAAAAATAAAATAAGAAATCTGATCAAAAGGAAAGGTTAGAGATGTCAAAACTGCTAGATGACCAAGACAACCTCAAACTCATGGAGGCGCTAATTTCTGGTAATGCAGTCAGTGTAAACATCAGCGAGCTCGCTAGGCTACTGGGTAAACACAGGAACACCATAAAGAATAAGGTGGATGCCATCTTCGACCACAAGATCATTGACCTCCCCGTATACCCTTTCCATGGACTCTACAAGGTGTACCCGCTTCTGGCAGTCGTGAACTTGGATATACCGGATAGAAAGGAGGCACACGAGGGCGTCATCAAGTGGGTAAAGGAGGACCCCCAGATATTCGCAGCCTTCAGGTCAAGACAGGGCGAGTACGACACCATCCTGTTCACATACCACGAGGACATTACAGCGTACCAGTTATGGATGTCCGCTGTGCCCAGCATCCTTAAGATCAACTATGGAGTAGCCGAGGAGTACTCAAAGTTCGAGTCAAGCACCGCTTACTTCAGCAACCAGCTTATGATCAAGTATAACCCCAGCACGGGAATCAACCTCATCGAGAAGGATTACCTGGAAAAAGGAGGGCTAGGATTGAGGGGATACGAGCTCGACGAGTTGGACATGGACATAATCAGATGTCTGGTCAACGGCAAAGGAATAAAGACAAATCATACACTTCTCTGCGAGAAGACTGGACTCCACAGGAAAACAATCGAGAAAAGGATCGCGGCTCTCAAGGAGGACGGCCTTTTAGGAAACCCTGTTTCGAGGTTCCCCGATTTCTTCGTCCCACCTAACTACCTGCTCACGTACGTGCTTGTCCAGTTCAAGAACTTGGACGAGAGGGTACTCAATGAGATAATTATCGACACCAACATCCCGATCGCGATCCAGACGATCCACGGGAAGTTCAACCTGTTATTGTTCGGCAACCACAGCTCACTCAACGACCACCTACAGTGGGAAGAGAAGTATAGGACAATGTTCCCAGACAGCTTCGGCTCGGCGCATATCACGTACCTCAGCCCAGAGATGACCATAAACTCAAACCAGCAGTCCGTGGGCCTCAACTACATAAGGTCCAAAATGGGCGATTTGCTAGAAATAGATCTTGGAAGGACCATCAGGCAGCTAGAGAG
>JABIBQ010000043.1 GCA_018652685.1 Candidatus Bathyarchaeota archaeon | reverse complement strand
CCCACACCTGGTGGGCCCCCGATGTGAGCATGATGGACCTGGGATGCCTCCAGGAGGACCTCCCATACGGCACGGTCATGATAGCCGAAGTCGGCAAGGCCGTTGGAGTCCCGACGCCGGTAAGCCGAGGAGTTACTGACCTGTTCAAGACAATGCTGGGTGTTGACTACTGGAAGGAGGACAAACTTGGGAACCCCTCAGCGAACCTGAAAACACTGGGCCTGGAAGGGCTCACTCAAAAGGAGATACTAAAGTACGTGACCACTGGGGAAAAGCCCAAAAAAAGAGATTAACAGGGTGAAAAAAAGTTGAAATGCGACAATTGTGAGAAACGGTACTCCGAGAACCTATGCAGGGCAGCCAACGTCCGGTTCCAGACCGGGATGTCCACTGAAAAAGCGTGGAAATGGTGCAAAGGCAAGTACTACGAACCAGAAAAAACCTAACCTCTTTTCGTCATAGAGACACTTTTTCTTTTTTCAGTTAGCGATCTCAAACCTACGTTGAAGGAGATTTGAGATTTCCCTTCCTAATTTTCGCTATATTAAATAACCGAATATTTTATCCCCAACTCCCCGTTATTCAGTGACGGTGTTTTCACAAATGAGTCAGGGAGATGTTCGGATTGTGCCGATTTCAGAAGAATACATTGAGAGCTTCCACAAGTGTCTTGATTCAGTAGCTCGTGAGCGGCAATACTTGGGTTTCGTTGAAGCTCCACCGCTCGAATCTACCCACGAGTTCGTTCTTTCAAACATATCCAAGGAGATACCTCAATACGTCGCCGTAATAGGCAGAACTGTCGTTGGTTGGGGTGATATCTCGCCAATCACACTTGAGGGTTTTACTCATTGTGGCTCACCGGGCATGGGAGTATTGCTAGGTTATCGCGGTAAAGGATATGGAAAGAGACTGATGGAGACAACTATCTTTGCCGCCAAGGAGTCTGGTATCGAGCGTGTTGAGTTAGAGGTCTATGCATCAAACATCCCCGCAATTAAGCTCTATGAGAAACGCGGTTTTGTCCACGAGGGAGTCAAGAAGAATGCCCGAAAACTTGACGGACAATACGACGATGTTCTATTGATGGCGTTGTTCATCTGATAAATGAGAGTTCCTTTTTCGGTAGAAAGTAGGACTCGCCCTGTTATTCAAAGGAGAAGTGATAATCTAGCTCCTGCTCGTTGCGTATCGCGATAAGCTCCGCTTGGACGCCTGGAGTAACTGGCACACCTTTTTCCTCTCGCTCAAGGCTCGTGAGGTACTCATTCTCCCCAGCGGTGTAGATCCGTGGCTCTCCCGGGACCCTACGAGCTGACCTTAGTTCTCTGAGAATGGAGCCGGTGGTTTGCTTGAACTTGTCCAGTTCAGTGAACGCCTCCACGTCGATGGCGATGAAGAAGTGGCCCAGGTTAACGCCGTTGATGGCCCTGAGGAAGAAGCCTTGCTGGAGGGCTGATGAGAGTATTTCAACCACCGTGGCGTATCCGTAACCCTTGTATCCGCCAGTTCCTTCCCCGGCTCCGCCCAGGGGCAGGAGCGCTGCATCTCCTGAGAGTAAGGCATTCAGGGTTTCCTCAGGATCAATCATCGATCCACCTTTTTCATCGGTTACTACCCCTTGGGGGAGCTGTTTACCATTTCTCGCAGCAACTTCGACCTTGCCCCTCTGTATGATGCTGGTGGCGCAGTCAAGGGTGAACGGGAAATCCTCATCTGTCGGGAAGCTGAAGGTGAGCGGGTTCGTGCCCAGCATGGGCTCCACCCCGAAAGTTGGAGCTATAGATGGTCTTGCGTTGGTTCCGGATATCCCCAGGACTCCTTGCTTTGAAGCCATCTCAGCGTAGTAACCTGCTATCCCGAAGTGTGTGCTGTTGCGGACGACGACCATGCCCATACCATACACTTTTGCCTTCGCGATGGCAGTCTCCATTGCTTTGTGGGATGCGACCATACCCATGCCGTTATGAGCGTCAAACACTGCCGTGGTCGGGCCCTCCCGTATCAACTCCAATTCTGTAACTGGTTTCTGTCTCCCGTCTAGAACCCTGTCATAATAGACGGGCTTGAGCCTGTTGACTCCGTGGGTGTCCAACCCCTTGAGGTCGGCGTCAAGAAGCACGTTCTTGCATATCTCCGCGTCCATCTGCGGTACTCCCATCGATTTGAAGACATCCAGTACAAACGGTTCCATGATGCTGAAGGGCACCCACTCGGTATCTCTCATAATGAAGAAGATTCACTGGCTCCCTGTATTAGGACTTTGCCAACGCGCTTCTCCACCCGTCAAGCAATCCCCTTCTGGTTTCAGGCCTCATTTTTGGGGTAAATACATCAGTGTTGGATTCTGAGCGGGGAAGGGCACTCATGCTTTCCCAGAAATCAACGGCTAAACCAGCCATATATGCTGCCCCCCTGGCGGTGGCCTCGATCATCCTAGGCCGTATGACCGGTACGTCGAGGATATCTGACTGGAACTGCATTAGGAACCCGTTACGGGTTGCGCCGCCATCGACACGAAGGCTCTTGATATCGTACCCGCTGTCACGCTGCATGCATTCCACTATGTCATGGGTTTGATACGCTATGGACTCAAGGGCTGCCCTGGCCAGGTGTGTCCTGCTGGTTCCCCTCGTTATCCCTGTAATCAATCCACGTGCGTCTTGGTTCCAATGAGGTGCTCCAAGCCCTGTGAATGCGGGAACCATGTAGACGCCGTCATTGTCTGGGATGGACCGAGCCAATGACTCTGACTCGTCCGCTGATTCTAGTATTCTCAGTTCATCTCTTAGCCACTGTATCACTGCCCCAGTTGTGAAGACGCTCCCTTCCATGGCGAAAGTGGTCTTGCCTCTTATCTTCCACGCTATGGTTGTAAGAAGCCTCTTTGATGTCACTGGCTTGTTTCCCGTGTTCATGAGAAGAAAATTACCTGTCCCATAAGTGCACTTTGATTCACCTGGTTGAGTTGCTATATGCCCGAATAGAGCTGCTTGCTGGTCACCCGCACAACCAGTAATAGGAACCTCCCCTCCCATGACTTCTTGATCTGTGCTACCGATGAACCCGCTTGAGGGCTTGACCTCTGGCAACATTGATTCGGGTATCCCGAATATTTCCAGCAGCTCGGAGTCCCACGAACCTGTGTGAATATTGAAGAGAAGTGTCCGGCTGGCGTTGCTTGAGTCAGTCGCGTGTACCTTTCCACCCGTCAACCTGTAGATGAGGTATGAGTCCACTGTGCCGAAGAGAAGGTCCCCTTTCTCTGCCTTTTCCATAGCTCCGAGCACGTTGTCAAGTATCCATCTAGCCTTTGGGGATGAGAAGTAGCTGTCAGGCACAAGCCCGGTCTTTTCCTTGATAACCGAGCCGTAGTCCCTTTTGATTAGTTCAACCATCTCTGAGGTGCGCCTGCACTGCCACACTATCGCGTTGTAGATGGGTCTACCCGTGCGCTTGTCCCAGATTATCGTGGTCTCCCTCTGATTTGTCACACCGATTGCCGATACTTTACTCAGATCGATCTTGGCGAAATCCAGGGCCTCTTTGATGGCTCCTAGCTGGGCCGCCCACAGCTCCTCGGGGTTATGCTCAACCCATCCTGGATGCGGGTATATCTGATTGAACTCGCGTTGGCCAACAGCGATCACGTTTACATTCTCATCGTAAATGATTGCACGTGCGCTGGTGGTTCCCTCGTCCAGCGCCAGAATGTATGGGCTCAAATCAACCAGTAGATGGTAATTCTCAAAATATATGAATTTAGCTTATTTGAACCGCAGAGTTTTTTCTCTATTGTATACCGCTTTTTTCCCGTGGGTTATTTGGGAATTGATTTCTCCGTGTTTTGTGATTGCTCGTTCTATCTTTGGGACAAGAACCGCGTTACCGTACTCAACTTTAACAACAAACACAACCACCCCTAACAATCATCTCCAAGATCATTAGATTCGTGACCATCTTGTCCCATTTGTCCATGGTCTACTATCCCCCCTACATTCACACCTTTTTCTAGAGTAGTTTGTGGACCCTGGACAACGGGGTCATATAGGACACATTCATTCTTTTTCTTTCTGAAAACTGTCCTAGAAACATCACCCACAAGCTCCACACCCCTCCACACACGAAAACGATCCCCCATCTTGATGCTCACTGGTGTACAAAGTTAACCTGCTTTCCCGAACAAACACCGTTTTCTTGAACTGTTCAACAAAACTTCGGTTCGACAAGGATATGACCCCTTTCTCTCGACAATACGTGTGGAAAACTTTGATTACATCCTGTTTTATCTCGAAGGATTCATGAGATTCAACGATATGACTATTACAGAACCCCTTTACGGGGTCACTCATGGCCATATAGATCTCTTTTCTTTCCATGACATCGTCCGGTTACTCAAGATATCCTCTTTCAAGAGCCCAACCAAGACCCACCAAAGCCCAGTTGATTATTCCACTCAGCTTGTCCTCCGAGCAAAGAACCTCAAACAAGTCTCATTTCTGGGTTTTTCCGAGATAAAAGAGCCAAATACGATTTTAGGAGTGTTTAGACTCGAATGTCCTATCGCTCTTAACTTAAATGAACCCCCCACCGAACACCGAACACCCAAATGTGCAGTAATAGGAGAGTTTCGATCTATACAATCTATAGGAAAAGCCAGGCTCCACCGTACGCAGCGAGGGTCAGTAGGTCCGCAATCAAGGCGACGTAATTAACGTGTTTAAGGCCTAACATACTCCATTCCGTTTACGTCATTTACGCGCCCAATTAATGATTCCATATCGTTGATAGTCCTCATTCTCTGGACATCTCGTTTTAACATACCAGCGTTAACACACCCTGAGAAATATTTCCCAAGCAGTCTCCTCATAATTATAGCTCCAGTTCTTTCACCATAAAAATCGCAAAGATATTTCAAATGTCTCAAAGTAACCTGCTTTCTCTCCCCAAGATCAGGTCCAGAGAGATTTTTGCCTCCAAGGGAAAACATAATCTCATTTACTAGCCAAGGATTTCCAATTAATCCCCTTCCAGGCATTATTGCGGCTGCTCCAGTGGCTTCTTTTAATTTGATCGAGTCGTCTCCCGTGTAGACTCCTCCGTTTGCTATTACTGGTACATCGACGGCTTCAACTACTTCTTTAATGCCCTCTAAGTTTACTTCAAGTCCGAATTTTTTCTCGCCAGTCCTGCCGTGTACTGTAATTGCCGATACCCCGATATCAGCTAATTTCTGGGACAAGACCTTCGCATTCTTATTAGCCTCCGTTGGCCCTATTCTCATCTTGCTCGTGACCGGGATATCAACAGCACCAACCACCGCTGAGGTCACAGAAACCGCTTTAGCCTCATTCATCATCAAGGAGAGCCCGGCCCCTGTCCGAGTAACCGTCTTGACAGTGCACCCCATGTTGATGTCGATGTAATCATATCCCATGGACTCTACAATAGCCGCCCCTTTCCGCATGGATTCCTCGTCACTACCCACCAGTTGAACTCCGTTCATGTGGTCCCCCTTAACCATCTTCGCCATCTCCATGGTTCGCTGGCTCTCCCTGACAAGAGCTTCCGGATTGACCATCTCTGTACACAGGAAAGGCGGGTCAAACTCTGAAAGGATCCGCCTAAAAGGGTAATCAGTGTAACCAGCTAGAGGAGGGAGAAGTAACTTTGCCTCATCAAGCCTCTTGGTAAACCCGTTCAAATCACCGGACTCCTTTCACATGCATAAAGAGCCCTGACTCAAATACTTGTCCCAGAAATTAATTGAGGTTTAGAAAACACAAACTTCGTGCAAGTTGCTATCTCCTTTACCCCATACCCTATATTCCTTGAAAAATAGGTGATACCATGGACGGCATCAAGGTAACAATGAACGGGTTCATTACCGCGTTCTCAAATCTGGACATTGATGGAATGATGGTGCAGTTCGCCGATGATGCCACTGCCTTCTTCCCAATAGCACATCGCTCAACGTTCCTCGACGGAAAAAAGGCGATATTTGACGCATTTTCCAATGTTATTTCCAAGATACGTGCAGCGGGGCTGGACGCCATCAGACTCGATGTGGAAGATGTCAAGATCCAGAGATTCGGAGATGTCGCGGTAGCAACGTTCCACATCAGAGATGGGGATCTGAGCAGGAGAACCCTCGTCCTCAGGAGGTTGCACGACGACTGGCTTATACAGCACCTTCACGCATCTAACGCACCCCTGGAGAAAATACAATGAAACCCGAACAGATCGCACTGGTACTCATCGATATCCAGAATGATTTCTGGGACCCCATGAGCGGAGGCTCGAAATTCAATGCATTCCCAGAGAACGTCGCAAAACTCATTGCACTCAGCAGGGAAAGGAATTATAACGTAATCCATGTCAAATCTGTGTTCCAGCCCGACAGAAGCGACTGGATGCTCTTCTACCGCCCCGAGGGAAGGGGACAGATCCCATGTATCGCCGACACGAAAGGAATCGAGTTCCCCGAATTCGCGAAGCCATTGGCAGGCGAGAAGATAGTCGAGAAACAAACTTTCGACGCGTTCATCAGGACGGACTTGGGTGAGCATCTTAAATCACATGGCATCAAAACACTGCTAATAGCGGGTCTTGAGACCAGTGTATGCGTCCTATTCACTGCCAACTCCGCGTATCTACGAAACTATCTCCCCCTCGTTGTATCCGATGCATGCGCTGACACAGAGGAACGCCACAAGAACGCGATTGAAATGTACGGGGACCTCAGTTTCAAGACAATAACTACAGATCAGCTTGCCAATGACTACCAAAGCGTCAAGAAGCTTATCGAGACATTCGTCTAACTCCATTCACCAAGTATATCAACTCCCGTGACCCCGTGGGTATCATGTTCACGGTTCCCATAACTGAGCTGATAACAAAGAGAACCTCTTGGAGGTCCTACAATGGAGAATCCTTAAACGAGAAACACAGGAAACAGATCAACGAATTCATTGAATCTGATCTTGGAACACCGTTCGGCTCAAAGCCCTGGTTTACTATCCTCGACCGTGAAACAAACAAAAAACTCGGCACATACGGGTTCATCTCAGGTGCAAAACGCTTCATCGTAGGAACTGCCCAGGACACCCCGATGGGCATCGAGGATTATGCATACGCTCTTGAAAAAATCATATTATACGCCACTCAGATAGGTCTCGGTACCTGCTGGATAGGAGGCATTTACGACAAAAAAGGGTTCAACGATGCAATGGGCCAGGCAGGGAAAATACCCGCATTGACCCCATTGGGCTACCCCAAGGACAGACGCACTGCTGCCAAACTCATCAGGTGGGCAGCAGGTTCCAAGAACAGAAAGCCTTGGAGCGAGCTCTTCTTCAATGAAGACCTTACAGTGCTTACCGAGGACAAAGCCGGCCAATACGCCACCGCACTTGAGATGGTCCGACTCGCGCCATCTGCATCAAATGGACAACCATGGCGATTTTTCCGAGAAGACGACAAGCTCCATCTCCATGTAGAGCCCAGAAAAGGATATGGATCAATGAACCGCCTCGACATGGGGATTGCCATGAACCACCTTGAACTAACCCTCGCGGAGCAAGGAATCAAAGGGAAATGGGTGATTGAACAAAGGGAAACACCGGTAAAAACCCCTTATGTGGCGACTTGGATAAAAGCCAAATCGTAGAGAAAGCCTAAAACATATCCACATAACAGACTCGTGGGTTGGCTACCACCATACCTCGTACAAGATTCTCTTCTTGGGCACTCCCATGGCCCTCAACACAGCTTCAATATCAGGAATCATCCCTCCTGGCCCTGAGAGGAAGAAAAGTGACCCCGAGTCCACCCCAGCTTCTATCAATTTCTCCTTGTTTATCCTACCCCGTTGAAAGCCCTCCCTAACATCATCGCGTGTTATAGTAGCAAGGTAGCTTACTCTGGGGTTCCTCTCCGCTATCCCCGATGCCTCTTCGTAGTAAACCATCTCATCCGGCGT
>JABIBQ010000074.1 GCA_018652685.1 Candidatus Bathyarchaeota archaeon | reverse complement strand
GGCACCGACGGCGGCGCGAGCCAGCACGTCATGGAGATCGCCGAGCTAATCAAAGCAGCGGAGCCAAAGCCGAGGCTTGGGGTTTCGTACCAGCTGCCCATAGTCTACGCAGGCAACAAGGAGCTCAGACCACAGATCGAGGAGCTACTCAAGGAGGGGTTCGCACTTGATATGGTGGATAACATCAGGCCAGTTCTTGAGCAGGAGAACACCGAGCCTGCAAGGCGTGCCGTCCACGAGCTCTTCATGGAGCACGTAATGAGTCACGCACCGGGGTACAACAACCTCATGAAGTGGACTGAAATCGATATCATGCCAACCCCCGCGGGCGAGGGGATGGCCATTCAGCTCATCGCCAACACCTACAAGCAGAACGTGATGGGAGTAGGTCTGGGTGGAGCAACAACAAACGTATATTCAATCGTTGACGGCAGGTTCGTTCGCAGTGTATCCGCCAACCTGGGCATGAGCTACAGCGTAACCAACGTCATGAAGGAAGCCGGTATTGAGAACATCATGCGGTGGATACCCTTTGACCTGGACAAGGAAGAGGTGGCTGCCAGGCTCATGAACAAGATGATCAGGCCTACTACGATCCCACAGACACTTGAAGACCTCATAGTGGAGCATAGCGTCGCAAGGGAGGCACTGAGGCTTGGGCTCAAGCATCACAGGAGCATCGCTACACGGCTCAAAGGTGTACAGCTCCAGAGGACCATCAGCGATATGTTCGAGCAATCTGTGGCCGAGAGCTATATCGACATGATGACAATGGACATCTGCGCAGGCACGGGAGGGCTCCTGAGCCACGCTCCGAGGAGGATCCAGAGCATGCTCATACTGACGGACGCATGGCTCACGGAGGGAATTACAAGGATGATGCAGGACAGCGTCTTCATGATGCCCCACCTGGGCGTGTTGAGCACGGTTTACCGTGATGCTGCCTGGAGCGTCTTCGACAAGGACTGCCTGCTGAGGCTGGGAACGAGCATCGCGGCTAAGGGTCAGGCCAAGTTCGGCGAGCCCGTCATGGAGATTGATATCACGATGCCAAACGGGAAAGTTATCAACGAGCAGCTGATGCTCGGAGACCTAAAGCTCATCAAACTCGGCGCAGACGAGGAGGCCAAGGTAGTGGTGAGACCAGCGAAGCTTTACGATATAGGAGCTGGCCCGGGCGAGGAGCTTGAGGCAACCGTCCAGGGAGGCGTTGCTGGCCTGATGCTGGACGCGCGTGGAAGGCCGTTGTACTTCCCCGAGGAGGATTCCAAGCGCAAGGAGTTGCTGCTCAGCTGGTTCAAGGCAACGGATATGTACGACGAGGAAGCCCTCGGGAGGCTACTATAATGGTAGATAATACAACAGAAAAGAAAGTGGATGGCGAAAACGGAGCAGATGAGGCACACGCCTATACACCCGGCCTGAAGGTCAAGAAAGCGACCATTGTCGATAAAATGAGGCGGCTTCCTCTCCTGGGGGAAGTCTACCCCAAGGTAGGTGACATGGTCAGCTACGCTGATATTGTCGCGAAAACCGAAATCAGTGGAGACCCTGAGATTGTCAAGCTGGCGATGATGCTAGGACTTGAGCCAGAGGACTGCCCACAGTTCATGACTAAGCAGATCGGTGAAACTGTTGAGCAGGGCGAGAGGATTGCTTTCTACAGTGCGCTCTGGGGGCTAATCAAGAAGGAAATCAAATCACCTGCAACTGGCACCATTGAGAGCTTCAGCGATGTAACTGGGCAGCTCATCCTAAGAGGGGCTCCGATTCCCGTCGAGGTTGACGCATACATCCCCGGCAAGGTCATCGAGATTATGCCTAGGGAAGGCGCGGTCATCGAGACCAACGCGGCATTCATCCAGGGCATCTTCGGCATCGGAGGTGAGGTTCACGGCGACATCCAGGTCGTCGTTTCCGACAATGACCAGACCCTTGTGGCTGACATGATCACCGAAGAGCACAACAACAAGGTGCTCATCAGCGGTAACATGGTCACGCTTGACGCATTGAAAAAGGCCGTCGAGATGGGTGTAGCTGCAATCGTGAGCGGCGGTGTCCGCCACGACGATCTGACCACCTTCACGGGAGAGGAGATAGGCGTAGCCATCACGGGCCAGGAGGAGGTGGGCTTGACGCTCATCATCACCGAGGGCTTCGGCATGATGAACATGAGCCTGAGGACCTTTGAGTTGCTCAAGGAGTTCGATGGCTTCAACGCATCCGTCAACGGGACAACTCAGATCAGGGCAGGCGTCCTGAGACCCGAGATCATCATCCCCCACGATATCGTGGAGGAGGACGGCGGCGAGGGTATCTCACAGGGAATGGTCCCAGGTACACCTATCAGGATCATCAGGCAGCCCTACTTCGGCGCCATCGGCGTGGTCCATAGCCTTCCTGTGGAGCTTCAACGACTTGAGTCCGAGAGCGCGGTCCGCGTCGTCAGCATCGAACTTGACGGCGGTGAGGTCGTGACTGTGCCAAGGGCCAACGTTGAGATAATCGAGGAGTAATCCTCCCCATTTTTTAAATCAGGTAACCTGAAATAAGGGAGAAAACCCGTTCCCGTCACTGGTCATATCACAAAATAATTTTTACCGACACATTCAACGCATTTTATGAGGAAAATACTAGCGAGCCCTATCGAATATCCGTTTCACAGACTCTATGGTGTCGCCGACAACCTCCGGGTTCATGGTTCCCAGTCCACTCTCGTCCGCCCACCTGATGTGGTCGATGCGCTCGGGGTTGAAGCCCATGATCCTTGAGGCTATCGCGTCTGCCCCCACCACATCGGTGCTTGCGATCACCGTGTCCATCTGGACGGGCTTTCCGTGCACGGGGCCCCTCCCCTCCATTGCCACGAAACCGTCAATGACCGTGAGTTGAGGTGGCAGGGTTACCGCTATATCATGGACTACCTTGTCCATTCCCCTGATGTGGTACTTTCCCTTGAACTTGGTCGTGAGCATTCCGAACATGTTCTTCATGCCAAGGGTGACGTTGGTGCTCATGTGGGTCTTGAGCTTGGCGGCAGAGACGATGGCCGACTCTGTGGCAATCTTAGCCACCTTGATCTTCTTCAACACGTGGCCCCTCTTGATCTCAAGTTCCACCTTCTCGTCCACGTGCCTCATGTTGATAAAGGGCACGTCAAGCCTCTTCCCCAGCTCCTCCATGCCGCTGGCAACCCACGCCTTGCTGGCATTTGTGGTCTGGGCGTCCGATTCAACGATGATTACATCCTTCCCCAGGTCCCTGAGACGGTTTATTATTGCCTCCACGATGATGGGGTCCGTGGTCGCCCCGGTGCTCCAGTCCTTCGTTGTGATGAAATTAACCTTGATGAGGACTTTTTCCCAGTCGTTGAAGGAGTCCTTGTATGGAATCAGGTCGAGTGCCCTGTAAACTGTTTCAAGGCTCCTCTCGCCCTTGACCAAAGCTACGCTACTCATAACCCATGAAGACATGTGGGGGCTTTTAGGGATTCACGTTATACCCACATTTATAAAATCGACACTTGCTGCTTTCAGAATTAAAACCTTTCAGGAGTAACCTGTAATCCTTGTATTGATAAGTTCTAATCTGTAGTAGTGAGTATGTCGTTTTCACGGGGAGTACTCGATTTCTGGGAGAAGGTGAAGGGCGAGACGGGTGTCACGGGCGGTTTCGCAGATGCTTGGGGGTTCGGAGATAACCCCGATCTCATCGACGAACTGCTAGGCTATGTTCTTAGCGGAATTAAGCGAACATCTACAGCCCTGTGCATTGAAACGGAGCTTGAAGGTTGGCCGGAACCTAAAGTCGGCGAGTTCAACATTATTCTCGACGGCAGGGATAAACCGGTTGCAGTCATCAGGACCGTCAGTGCAAGGAAGGTAAAGTACAGAGATGTTGACGCCGACCACGCCTACTGGGAGGGCGAGGGTGACAGGACCCTTGAGAGCTACTTCAGGGAACACGACAAGTACTACACGAGGCGCGGAAAGGCCCTGGGGTTCGAGTTCAATAGGGACATGGACGTAATTCTTGAAAGGTTCGAGCTGGTGTACCCAATTTAACTATCCTTCCGGCACCCATTCCAGAGTTCCACCCGAGGTCTCCACAAGGAGCGCAGTCTCATTATCGGGATTATTCACCCTGTAAGCGATCCTAGCGGCAACGGCATCCTGCATGAATACTTAGTATGAAACCTGCTCGTATTCACCTGTATATCCCGTTGAATAATACAACACAATACAGCCATTGTCCTATAGCGTCGTGAAGGTCTGTTTTAGGGTCCTTGGAACATCATCGGATATCGCAACCGGTTTGAATAAACTTGATTCCGGGCTGCCCATGAGGAAGCCCGTGTCAGTGAAGAGCCAGAAAAGGATGTCAATGAACATGACTATGCAGAACATCAGTACCACTGTAAGCAGAATGCCATCGCACCCGGGCCTAATACCGATCTTCTTCATGACCTGATTGTCCTTTATTAATAATACACTTCGTGGAGACATGGTACCTAGGCATACTCATGACGCGAAAATCATTCATGTAAATAGAGTATCTCAAATATACGCCGAATCCCAAGTGATATCCATGAGCATCTACTTCAAACAGCCCGCAACCAGGGAGGACTTCATCAAGCTGGTGAGGGAACTAGACCTCAAACCACCTGTCATTGTTAAACCCAACTGGGGGACCAGCGTCTGCTTCACCGAGGCCGAGATAATAGACTGGACCCTTGAGGCCATCGACGGGGACGCGATTGTGGTGGAGAGCTACGGCTGGGCCCGTACCGAGGAGGCTCTCAGGACGGGTAGGCTTGGATCGAAGAAAAGGGGATATCTCAGAGGAAGCGATGAATGGTTCCTGAGGCACTCGGGCGTTGACAAAGTACTGGAGAAGCATGGGGTCGAGTACCTGAACATAACCGAGGAAAACTGGGCGGGTAGGACCGTTGACGCCGAGGAGATCAGGACGCAGGTTGAATCAAAGCACGAACCCGTCATGAGGGACGAGCTGTATGGCGTCATCCCGGAGAAGCTCTACGAGTTAAGGCACAGGGACCTGTTGAGCCTCAGCAAGGCCAAGCTATGGCAGGATGACATCGGCGTTAGCCTCACCATCAAGAACCTCTTCGGTATGATCCCGAACCCCAGCAGGATGAGGTACCACGGGAAAGGTCATGTGGACCTACACATCAACATCATTGACATTTTCAAGATATATGACAGCATTTTCAACATCAAGGGGGTTGTCGAGGCAATAAAGACCGCATCGATACATGATGCCGAGGCCCGTAAGACACGTATCATCCCCAACCCCAGGTTCGTGGCGGTTTCCGAGCATCCCCTTGAACTGGATGCTGCTTGTGCCCTCATTATGGGCATCGAGCCGTCAAAGAACATGTACCTCACCAGGGCCGCTGAAATCCTCGGGGACTGGGGCGACGAAGTAACACTCCTCAAGGACGCGGGCATAAGAATACTCGGCTAGTTTTGCATCCATTTCCCGTACCTGTGGAACCCCAGCAGGCCACCTTTAAGGGACCTCTCGGGTGAATCTGCCTTCCCCATCCGGTTCAGTTCGTCGTCCTCCTCAAGCACCAGCGCGTGGAACCCTTCAAGATCCATGCCTTCCTTCGCTGCCTGGATTGACAGACGTTCCCAGAGAACCGAACGTTCCCTGATTCTCCTCAGGTGCTCGACCGCGTTCCCGTGAGGTCCGAAGTGAGCTATGCAGAGCGTCTCCGGGCTCAGCCCAATAAGCCTATCAATACTTTCGACCCCTTTCAAGGGATTATGTGGCGGCGGGCTAACTGGGACCACCGGACCGCCCTCGCCCATTACATGCCCCACCGCGTCACCTACGAAAACCGTCCTTGAGTCTGGCTCCCAGTAGCTCTGGCTGTGGCTGCTGTGGCCCGGTGTCCAGAGAACCTGAAGGACGATGCCTCCGAGATCGATGACTTCCCCGTCAGCTGACTCCATCACCCTGTCGCGGGGAACCCCCGATATGGTACCATATTCCAGAATCCTGTCACCGAACAGCCTCTGGGCCCCCTCTTTGAGTAAAGAGGGGTCAATCATGTGAGCCGCACCTCTCGGGTGGCAATAAACGAAACTATTCGGGTATGCTTCCACCATCTTCCAGCTTCCGCCCCCATGGTCCAGGTGGATGTGTGAGAGTAGGACCGCGTCCAGCTCCCTGAACCCGTGAGTTTGAAGTGCATCAAGCACGCCCAGCGTCTGACTTGTCGGCCCAGGATCGATTACCGCAGTTTTCTCGCCCTCAACCAGGTACGTGCCCAGGACCCTGCTCGCGCCAGATAGCGGGACATCGATGACGCTGATCTTGTCAGTTATATGCTGGAGACTCATACCGTTGAGTGAACGAGCTAGGAGAAATATAGGTTTTGAAAAAGTGGGCTAATTTTTCTGGGCCATTGAGACCCCGAAGGTTACGATAAAGCTTAGGGGGATGCTGACGATGCCCGGGTTGGCCAGCGGGAAGATTGCCCCAGCCCCCATGATGGTGGGACCGATGGCTATGAGTCCCATGGAGCTCGCCAGACCTGTCCAGATACCAAGCTCGACACCCCTTGCCGTTGTTCCCTTCCAGAATAACACACTGACGAGCGCGGGCAGGTTTGCCGATGCCGCTATCGCGAAAGCTAACCCAACCAAGAAGGCAACGTTCTGTCCCTTGGCGATGATGCCAAGTATTATCGCGGCGATACCGACCCCCACTGCCGTAATCTTGGTCATCCTGAGAGTCTCTTGGTCGCTCATCTTGTGACCCAGGTAGACCGTCCAGATATCATGGGCGATGGCACCAGCCGCCGCCATGATAAGACCAGACACGGTCCCGAGTATGGTTGCGAAAGCGATGGACGATATGATTCCGAAGAAAATCTCACCACCGATGAACTCCGCTAGCAGCGGGGCAGAGAGGTTCTGGTTGGCGGGGTCAACGGTCCTGAAATACATAGCCCCGAGTCCAAGGAACAGGGTTAGCATGTAGAAGACCCCGATGGCCGCGATGGCGATGACCGTTGATTTTCTTGCATCCGCCGGCGTGGGAACCGTGTAGTACCTGATGAGGACATGTGGCAGGGCCGCAGTCCCCAAGATCAGTGCCAGTGCCAGGGAGGCAAAGTCCAGCGGGTTGGTGAACTTGATTCCCGGTGCCATGAACAGAGCTCCGTTCATGGTGCCCCGGGGCGTCACCAGCGCGGAGGTATCGATAATTTCTGCTATGAACTCAACTGGTCCGAGGCCAGCGACCCACAGGACCCCGATGGTGAGCATGAAAGCGGCGATAAGTAGCAAGAAGCCCTTGATGAACTGGACGTAGGTAGTCGATACCATCCCCGCCGTGGCCACGATGAATATTACCAGGGCACCTACAAGGACGACACCGACCTCGTAGCTGAGGCCGAGTAGTGGCTGGACGATGCTACCTGCACCCACCACTTGAGGTATCAGGTAGAACAGGCTCACCACTAGGGTGCTCACTGCACCTGCGAGCCTGACGCCCTTATCCTCGATCTTGTATAGCAGTGCGTCACAGAAAGTGTACTTGCCGCACCTCCTGAGAGGCTCAGCGATGAGTAGCAGGGCCACAATCCACCCCGCCAGGAACCCTATGCTGTACAGGAAACCGTCGAAGCCGTAGAATGCTATCATTCCCGCTATGCCAAGGAAAGATGCCGCGCTCAGGTAGTCACCGGCGAAGGCGATGCCGTTGACAAGCCATTTCACGCCGCCCCCCGCTACGAAGTAGTGGCTGGCTGTCTTGACCTGTCTGGCAGCGTACCAGCTGATGCCCAGCGTCAGCGCTGTGATAATCATGAACAGGCCGAAGGCTATGGGCTGGAACGTGTACGACACTATGCCTCCGCCTCCACCTTTCCCGCGTACCAGTTGTAGTAGACCGCTATGATGATGGCACTTGCGATGATTAGCATTCCCCCGACGATGCCTAGGTTCATGTCGAACACTCTGGTCATGAGTATTTCCTTCCTTACCGTGCCTGCTATGGTGAAAAGCGCGTATGCCGTGATGTAGACAACGAACAACACCAATCCCCTCTTGAATGTCTTCATGTCTTTCTCAGGGATCGCAACGATCTCACCCGATTTTTTTTCTTGTGTCATATTCATACCTCAAATCGAATAGTTTTCACGTATGCCGTTATTACGATAAGAATTTTTGGAGTATTCCATGAGCCGAACTCCTTAACCGACTCACGGCGCCATTCTGATCATGAAACTCAGTCAAGGGGCAAAGACCCTCGCCATACCGACACCGGTCTGGCTGGTGGGCACGTACGATAGCAACGGCAAGGCAAACATCATGACGGCGGCGTGGGCCGGGATATGCAACAGCGACCCTCCGTGTATCCAGGTGAGCCTCAGGGAGGCGAGGCACACCTACAAAGCTGTAATGGAGCGGAAGGCTTTCACCATCAGCGTGCCGGGTGAGGAGCTCTGGAGGGAGACCGATTACGCTGGGATGGTCTCCGGCAAGGACTCTGACAAGTTCGGTGACACTGGATTCACTCCCGTGAAGAGCGATCTCGTGGACGCCCCATACGTCGAGGAGTGCGGCATGATTATTGAGTGCAGGCTCAAGGAGACCGTGAACCTGGGCTCCCACATCATGGTCGTTGGTGAGATACTGGACGTTAAGGTCGATGAGGCTGCGTTGACGGACGGTGCCCCTGATATCCAGTTGCTGAAGCCGTTCATATACAGTCCAGGGGACAACGGGTATCACTCACTCGGTGTAATGATAGGAGACGCCCTGGTACAGAAGACGCCCCCCGAGTAAACTAGGACGAACCATAGTAGATGCTGTTGAACATCAGCTTGAACGTGGCCCTGTTCTGGTTCCTGAAATGGGGCGGGCAGCCAATCATTATTATCACGCCATCTCCAGCGGGCACCTCTGCCACCGCGGTCCTACCCCTCAGGTGTTCTTCACCGAGGACCCAGCCGCTGATGAGCGGGTCTGCCTCCGGGTACCATACAACTGACTCCCCTTCCGACAGCTCGAAGACAGGGCTGTGGAGGTACATGATTGTTTCCTCCCTGCTGAAACCGTAGCCCACGGGGTGGGTGTTGTCAACCAGGACTCTCAGTAGGCTGCCTGGGCAGTAGAACTCTTTCTCGCTTAGTCCTTCAAGAGGCAGCTTTGCACCTGCCCACAAGTCTTTGACGGCGTACTCGTTACTCCTGTTGAGGCAGACGACGGTGCCCCCTGCCTCCACGAACTTGCTGACCTCCTTGTTGCCCACTTCGCCGATCCCCATCGTGTACTTTTTCTCGAACTCGGCAGGATTATAGTACCTCTGTCCCTTCATGCCGTCCATGACGGCAGTCCTGTCCAGGTCGGGTATGATGAGAAGATCAATCATGTCTGATAGGCCGCCTTTCCGCACGTCCTCTGGGTACAGGTTCACGTACTCAAAACCGTACTCATCCAGAACCATCCTGAGCCAGCCCTCGTCAGCGTTGGGCAGCCAAGCTCTGTAGATACCGATCCTGGCTTTCCCAATCTCAAAGACCTCGCAATCGATTTCGTTGACACCGAAAAAGTCGAGCCCATATAACTTGGCTATTTCTTCCAGCTCACCATCGAGCCCGTCCTTGGACTCTATGATGAACGTGCCAGGGGGCATCGTAATTCCCTCGAAATCAATCCCTTCGAGTGATCTGTTCACCGTGTACCTCCCTTTCAACAGGGTGTTCACAGCCTTGGCCGCGTAGTTGGGCACGGGTGAAAGCAGGTAGAACGGGGCACCATTGTTTGACACGGAGCCAGGCTCCAGGACCGGATCATCAACCTCCTCAAGGACCGCATCGAAGACATCGGCCACCTCTACCACCTCAACCCCTAGCTGGAGGCTTAACGTATGCCCCGTGACATCGTAGGGCACCACGGGGGCGTCATCAGGGCTGTTCCTAAGGTCAGGGTAGACTTGGTTCTCCAGCAATGTCTTGGCGAACCCACCGTACGGCTGTGCGAACCTCACGACATAGCTTCCTGCGGGGTACTCGACCCCGTCCGCGGTCAGGGGTTCAACTGCCTTATCGACTCTGACATCCCCCATCCTGAGGACCCAGATCAGCTCGGTCACAGCACCATGATCCCGCTGACCGTCAGGGATTATGAAAGCGTACGGGCTACTGGCGTCAAGTGCTCTTTTTCCCATCTCGTAAGTTCCTCTAAGCCACCTCCCCCTGAACTTCGCCGCCGTCTGGAGACACGCAAAGGCCGTCGTAAACTCATAATCCACGATGTCCCTAAGTGTCCACTTCCCTCCCTTCCAAGGCATGGTGTGGTTCCACCTAGCATCATGTGGCTTGAATCCTCTTGCACCTGACAGCTCATCCTTCTCGATCTCGATGGGCGTTGCTATCTTGACTGAAGCCGCCTCGGAGAGAATTCTGATCCCGCCATGGTAGTGCTGGTAAGCCCTTGCCGGAGTCCACGCATCGAAGACCCAGTGGGTAGATACTCCTTCCTTTCCCTCCCTTGCGAGGGCATCGGCCATGCTTGAGCCCATGAAGTTGACACCGCTGGTGAGGACGGGGTCGATGTTGGGCTCGTACGGATCGGTGAAAGGCGGGACGTAGAACCTGGGCCCGTACCTGCCCATCTGGTGTATATCGTACACGATTTGGGGATGCCAGACGTTGTGGACCTTGCTGATGGCCAGCTGGGTCTCCTTCAATGTGAACATGTACCAGTCCCTGTTGTTGTCGTGGCCTGCGTACTTGTGGTACACATACGGGGGGTTACTTCCCTCGTATGGCGTGCCCAGAGTCTTCTCGTACCAGTCAACCACGAGCCTGTTCCCATCGGGATTAAGGGAGGGTACCAGCAGGAAAATTGTGTTCTCAAGTATCTCTCCGACATCATATCCGTCGTCGGAGGCTAGTCTGTGGGCGAGATCCATGCTCATCTGACTGCCACCTATCTCGGTGCTGTGGATGCTGCACGTTATCATTACAACTGTCTTGCCCATCTCAATCAGTCTGGAGGCGTCCTCCTCACTCAGACCAGCGGGGTCGCTGAGCCTGAGCTGGATCGCCCTCAATTCGTCGATCTTTGCGTGGTTGTCCTCCGATGTGATAGTCGCCAGGATGAAGGGGTTGCCCTCGGTGGTCTCCCCCAGGTCATCAACGACGATTCTGGGCGAAGCCATGCCCAGTTTTGTGAAATATTCTACAATCTCAGGCCAGTCGGCTATCTTCCTATCAGTCCCTACCTTGAAACCGAGGAAGTCCTCCGGTGATTGAATGCCATTTGAGCTCATACAGTGAAGGAAGCTTTTCTGGTAGTTAAGCTTAGACGAATAAAGCTAAGAGCCGTAAAGGTATTGGTTAGGAAATGGACGCAGAGGAAGAGAAACAGGTCGGGCCGGACGAGGAAGAGGAGGTCACCGAGGCAACTGAGCCTGAGCCACAGTCCGATAATGACTTCATGGCAGGCGCGATGCTGGCTAACGGTATCGTATTCGTCTGGATGCAGGCGTTGAGTGTTTTCAGGCAGTTCTTCAGCCAGTTACCGCCTCGTTTCCTCGTCGATGTTAGTTACATCCTCTACCTGCTCGCGGGGTACCTCGCGTCCAGGCAGGTCATCAGGAGGGCCAAGAGGGATTACCTGAAGGCTGGTTTGAAGACAGCAGGGTACAGCACTATAATGGGGCTGCTGATACTCAGCTCGATGAACAGCGATCAGACCCTAGCGTTGGCGATAACCCTGGGGGTATGCTATTTCGCCGGGGGTATTCTAGGAAGCTATATCGAGACAAAGGACAGGCTAAAAAGGCGCGGAGTCGAGGCAAGTTCTTAAATTCTCTTTAAACAAAGCATTCCTGACCCTGTGAACCACATGTTTTGGGACGAAGAATTATCACCTGAGGAAGAAGACGAGATCATTGAGTGGACAGCGAGAGAGCTTTACAAGTACGGCATGGAGACAGCTGCGATTCTCTTCCTTGAGAGCTACAAGCCAATGAGCAGGATCGGGACAAGTATGGGTACCGTTTTCTTCACTCCCCTGATGCCGATATTTGGTGACAACGCTGCTATCAAGAGCCAAAAAGTGATGAAGCTTTTCGAGGAGCACAAGAACGTTGAGAAGCTCATTGTACGGCTTGAGGAGATCGCCTCAAAGGGCCTCAACCCGAAGAGCGATGATAAAAAAGACAAAGTCTCTGAGGGTGATTCTATGAAGAAAAAGGGATGGAGACAATACATTCCTTTCCTGTAGTTCAATTTCTATGATTTTTATCAGATATCTTTTCTTAATCTTCACATGCGATGCAAAAAAGAAACTAATCGAATATTCTGTTACACATCCTGTTATTGATGTTATAATTATGTTTAAAATCTTTAAAAACGTGTAGTAATTACCTATTTTATTGCGTGAATAGAAAAAAGTATTATATATACAGAAACATGATTAAAATCAAGTCAACATTCACGTGAGCCTAAGGTAACTTCATTTCATTATGATTTGCTTTATGCGGCTCGGTGGATTAGGCTAACAAACGGAAGGAAAACAATGGCAATTATAGTAGAAGGACGACTGATGACTTTCGCTATAATGATCGTTACCTTCGGGGTAATGTATTATTATATGTCGATAAGCAAAAAGAGCGACTTCAAAGTTAGAACACTGCCAGCAATGCTAGCCATTCCGGAAGCCGTAGGCCGAGCCGCAGAAATGGGTAAACCGGTCTTTTGGACTCCAGGAATTGGCGGCGGTCTAAATGATGCGACGCAGGGACCTCAGATCCTTGCCAGCATCAGCATCCTCCAGTACCTGACTGAGGAGTGTGTCAAAGCAGGCGTAAGGCTAGATGCCTTCTGCCCGCTTCCTGATGCGCTTCCACTGGTAGAGGAGACGATGAGGACAGCGTATCTGTCACAGGGTAAACCAGAAGAGTTTGACATCGAGTCAATCACATTCATCTCTGGCCAGTCCGCTTACTTGAGCGGGGTACTGGGATACTTCCAGAGAGAGCGTCCAGCCTCAAACATACTGATGGGCGGATTCTATTACGAATCCGTCGTTATCGGTGAGGCAGGAAACGCTATCGAAGCAATGCAGATTGGCGGTACAAACAACACCCACCAGATGCCGTTCCTCGTCGCCACATGTGACTACATGCTTTTGGCAGAAGAGTTGTTCGCGGCGGGTGCCTCTGTTAGCGGCGATCCTGAAATGGTAGGATCGATCAAGGGAGAAGACATGGTTAAGTTGCTACTCGTAGCAATGACAACTGTTGGCTTCTTGCTTGGCGCTGCAGGTATTACAGTCATTGCCGACCTATTGGGGGTATAATGAGAAATGTCACAAGTACTAAAACGTGAAGTTGTTTACGCTTTTACTGGTCTAGTAACTGTACTCATGTTCGTTGAGTATTTCTTCTTCGCAGAGACTTGGTCTCTTGCAGAGACGATTAGGACCTGGGCTATAATAGTGTACAACATTTCATTGGGGCTCGGAGCTATCCAGCTCCTCAGACAGCACACTCTCAACTTACAGAGAAAAAGAGACAACTATGGTTACAGCGCAGTTGTGCTGGCCTTTTTCGCGATAATGTTCCTGACAGGAATGATGGGATATCTCGCGACTGGGCAGCAGACTGACAACGGAATCTACAACTGGCTCTTCGTCAATGTGTATACTCCACTAGGTGCAACACTGTATCCGATTACAGGATTCTATATCTTCTCAGCAGCATACCGAGCCTTCAGGGCGAGGAACATCGATGCAGCACTCATGCTCATCGCGGGCTGCTTCGTCATCCTGAGCAATGCTCCGGTTGGTGAGGCAATCTGGCCAGGATTCGCAACTATCGGCGAGTGGTTCAAGTTCACTGGGCAAATCCCAGGGATGAGAACCTTTGCTATGGTAGGCGCGCTTGGGATGATCGCTTATGGCTTCAGGGCACTGCTTGGTAAGGAGCGAGGATTCTACGCAGGAGGCGGAGACGAATGAGTATTACAGAAAAAATGGCAAACATGGACAGGAGAGTCTTTTACTGGATTCTCTTCTTCGCGATGATGGTTCCATTCCTGAGCCCGATAGGGTTCCCTCTAAGCATCGCTCCTAACACCCAGGACCTCTATGATGGAGTTACTGGTGATAGCATCGATGCGGGAGAGATATGGATCATAAACTTTGGCTACGGCGTTAGCGCTTGGTCAGAGTGTGCCCCAGGGGTAACTGTCGTAACGAAGGCTCTGTTCAGAGAGGATGCCAAGATAATATTCATGGGACCTCATTACGACGTTGAGCTAACTATGAACAAGCTTATGGAAGATGCAGGAGCAGACTTCGCAGGTAAGGAATACGGGGAGGATTATGTCTTCCTCGGGTATATTACCGGTGGAGAGGCCGCAATCACGCAGCTCGCAAGCGATATGAGGAGTGTTTATCCACAGGATCACCATGGTACTGACTTGGACGACATTCCACTTATGGCTGATGTAAATGAGTGGCGGGATATCGCGGGTGTTCTGTCCTCTGATACTGGCGACTGGGGAGCATATTTCCTACGCCAGTGGCAGGAGCCACATGATGTTCCATTAGCTCAGATCGGTATCTCAATGCTTGGTTCAACCGGTATTCCATACTGGTTGGCAGGTAACTACTTTGGCATGAGCGTCGGCTCAAGGGGCGGCGCAGAGCTTGAGAAGTTAATCGGAGAGCTAGGAGAAGCGACAACTGCGATGGACAGCATTAGCGTAAGTCACCTGATGATAGTCATAGCCGTCATAATGGCAAACATTGGAGTATTAACTGACCGTGGGAGGGAAAGCTAAATGGCATATCCAACAGCGATGTGGGACGTAGTCGGTCTCTGGACCGGATGGGTCCTGATGCTGACCATCTATAGCTACCCACTGTACAAGGAAAACCCAGTCTATAGGTTCTCGGAGCATATGTTCATCGCCATATTCTTGGCGATCAACGTTGTTACCAACATTAACAACGTTATGAGAATAGCTGTGACACCTATGCTGGAAGGAGAAATCCTGATGATTGTTCCCCTGATAATGGGTATCATGATCTATGCGATGCTGATACCCGAGTATCGATGGGTGAGCAGGTATCCGATAGCTCTACTGGTAGGCGCAGGCTTCGGCCTCGGCATCAGAGGAACCATCGGACCGAACATTCAGGACGCGATAGCCAGCACCATCACCGCACCAACTGAGGGCGGGGCACTGGCTTGGTTCAACTTCCTGTACATTGCGGTAGGATTGGTCTGCAGCCTGATGTATTTCTTGTTGACCATGGAGCACACTGGAGCCCTAAAGGCACCGACCAGAATTGGACGACTGTTCATCATGGTTGGGTTAGGAGCCTATTTCGGCAACACGGTGTTGTTCAGGTTCACCATGCTTACAGGCAGAGCGAAGTTCTTCCTAGAAGTCCTTAAACTGATTCCGATGTAAACATACATCCCCTTTTTCTTTTATTTTTTATAACATACCTTAAGACAGCGGTAGCAAGGGTTATTTTATGGATGCCGACCTGCTCGATGCGTTTCTTGAGGAATCACTTCTCTTTCCAAAATCCAAGCTTGAGGCGTTTCTAGCATCATATCTGGGGCTCAGGCCAGCAAGCCAGGTCACGATACCCGCCGAGTTACCGTACGGAACAGAGATGGGTCAACGCATTGATGAGGCGGTAAAGCCGCACCTCGCCAAGCTCCAGGCAATCGCTGACCCGAGGGTAAGGGCAGCAGCGGTGCAGGCAATGAAGAAAATGCTTGAGGACCGCTTCGAGGAGATAGTGGAGGGGTCCGATGCATACAAGTCATATTACCGTTGGTCCGAGGAGCTGGGGCTCCGTAACAACCAGATCAAGGTCAGGCCCACGGTCCACGAGCTGTATATTTTCAAGGAAAAGAGCACTGGCGGGTGGATCAGGAAGCTCATGGCGGACAGGGGCAATATACGCAAAAAGACCCAGAGGAAGCCAGGGCCCAACGTTGACCCCATCAGGTTCGCGTACCCAGAGGAGTTCAACGAGAAATGGCTCCTCAGGAACGGTGAAGTCCTGGGCTACCCCGAGTGCTGCGTGAGGAGCTACGCTAGGGACAGGATCAACGGCGTGAACGTGGAGGCCAGGGCGTCCCGTCAGCTAGTTGAAACCCTCAAGGAGAAAGAGGTGGACACCCACGTCTACTTCACTGGCTTCTTTTTCCCGTGCAGCCCTCACTGCGAGAACGCACTGTCCAAGGGGCACGATTGGGCTGATGCCTTTACCGGGCTCGACCCAAGGCTAACTGGGCTATACGAGAGCATCCTGCAGATGAACACTGAGCTCGTGCTGCGCCAGCCCGAGCTGATACAGAAATACCTTAGTCAGTTCAAGAAGGGCTAGGGGTTGGGGTAGGGCGGTGGATACTCGCCCTTCGCGACCTCTATTCGCTCCACCTTGAACACAACGGGCCTCTCGGAGTCTGGGCAGCTGTAGTAGGTGATCTTGTCCATGTAATCCCATGACTCGGTGACCTCCCTGGTCATGGCGCTTGTCAGCGGCAGGATGGCGCTCAACGCGGCGAGGCAAACGGCATCGGTCTCGTGCATCACAAGCTGGCCCGGGTTCCCCGCCACTGTCATCTTGTCCCCCACCTTGTACATCTTACATGGCCCAGAAACATGGGTAGGCCCTCCGTCCACGCTCTTTGGCTTCCCGACATCAACAACTGTGTAAACTACCTTGAACATAGATCAAACTGTGTCATGAACTGATATAGGCTTTACATGTGCGTTGACCAAGGGGTTTAAAATCAGCCCAGCATCATCTGGGGTCCAGAGTGGTTCAATAGGGTTTGTGATACGACCAAGCATATGATCAGGGAGCTTGAAAAACAGGTTCCCCTCGCGAGGCGTATGATCGAGGAGGGCGTCCTAGATGCTGGAGCGTTTGACTACCCCGAGATCAACAACGGCTGCGAGATTATCCCTTGACAACCCTATATATATCCGAGCCCAAGGATAGCTGTCTCCATTGGATCAATCATATTTACAGAAGATCAGGGAGCTTTTCCCCCTAGATACCGGGGCCATGACACTCCAGAAACTTTCAACCCTCTCTCCTTCTACTAGGCTCTACCGGGTTGATACTGCATCGTCTAGCCTCATAGGAGATGATCTTGGCAATTGTTACATCATCGACACGCCTGAGGGGCAACGGATAGCGTCACATCCTCATCTGGTAGGCTCTGAGTTGGAAGCTCAATCACTTCAGGCGGCACGCGAGTTCAAGGCAGCCCTCAAGGAACTTGACATGATAACCGACTCCACCGGGATCCTCCACATCCTGCGGGGGAGCTCGGGGTATATGATGCACAAAGTGCTACCGAACCTACCTTTGATCCGCGTCAGGACCGAGTACAGGAACGACGGGTACAGGGCACACAGCGATGATTCAAGGCGCATCGAGGTGACCTACTCCGACTACGATGGGTTTGACCTTGACACGCTAATAATCCCTGACACCTACGCCACTGGCAGGTCAGTGGAAGCCGCGCTCCAGCACATGGCGGAAAGAGGAGGGAAGCTGAGTACCATCATCATCTACGGGTTCATCGCAATCCCGAGCATGAGACGCCTGAGTGCCCTATGCAAAACCTTGGGGGCGCGTCTGATAACCTTCGCAATATGCGATATCACTCAACTCGCGGCCAACAACTACGACATGACCCTGTTCGGGATCGACGAGCATCACCACTCCGCAACAGGCGAACTGAGTCTGTTAGGCTCAATCCTCGGGGAGGAGACACTGCGTGAGATGTCCGAGAACTTCATACCCGGTCTCGATCAGCCCGGCGACTGGAGTGAACGTCAGGCCAAGCTGTTCGATGGGTATCGTGAGGAGCCTGGCGATATCAAGGGGCACTTATCAAAGTCCATCACGTTCATCGAGTCCCTTGACAAGGTGAACCGTAAGCAGGATTGGTACAACGACAGGATTAAACGATTGACTGAGGTCGAGCTTGAGAACCTCCGCTCAACTATTTCGAGGTACTAGGCGACCCTGGCCCTCCCGTATTAAAACTGAGATAAGATACTATGAGATAGAAAATCTATATCCCTAAACAGTCCTCTATGACACCATGGAGTCAAGACTTTTCAAACTCACCCGCCCAGAGGTCGAGGAGTACCTCAAGGAAAACGACACGATCCTCTTGCCGTTAGGTTCAACCGAGCAGCACGGCAAGCATATGGCAGTGGACACCGACGCCTTCACGGCCCAGGAGATCTCACTTCGGGTCGCCCAGAAGACCGGGGTGCTGGTAGCCCCTTTGATCAGCTACGGATACTCGCCCCACCACATGAACTTCGCGGGCTCTGTGACCCTCTCGTTCAGGACGCTGGTCAACGTATTGAAGGAGGTCTGCGGGAGCCTCATCCACCACGGCTTCAAGAAGATAGTCATCATGAATGCTCACGGCGGCAACACCAACTCTATCAGGCTGGCCCTCAAGGAGATCGAGATGGAGACAGGTGTCCGTGTGTACAGCGTCATGGTCTACCCCTCAAAGACCGGCTTCGGTGCGGAGGGGACCAAGGTGCTGACCCAGGAGGGAGGGGGCCATGCATGCGAGTCCGAGACAAGCGTCGGCCTTGAGCTGGGCCACAGAATACTCATGGACAAGGCCGAGAAGTGGAAGCCCGAGTACAGCAGCATCTCTGACAGCGACAGGGGTAAGGTGAATGCTGCCTACATGTTCGACGAGTACACCAGCATCGGCAACCTGGGGGACCCAACCATCGCCACCAAGGAGAAGGGCAAGGTACTGGTGGAATCGGTGGTCAATGACCTAGCCGAGTTCATCGAGGACCTCAAGAAGAGATAAAGCCCCAACTCCCCACTAATCCATTATGAACCGGGATTTTGGGGTCTTCATAAACCCTGAGCGGCCACGATATTCTTTGATCAGGGACGAGGTGTTGACCACTGAGAGGCTTGGCTTTGACTCCGTCTGGCTGAGCGACCATGTATTCGGCCTAGTGGGGAGCCCCGCAAACCCATTCTACGAGTGCTGGACAACCACCTCCGCGCTGGCAGCAGAGACTAAGCGGGTAAGACTGGGCCAGCTTGTCATGTGTAACCCCTTCAGGCACCCGCCCATTGTGGCAAAGATGGGTGCGACACTGGATTCAATCAGCGACGGCCGGGTGATCCTTGGCCTAGGTACAGGCTGGGCCGAAGACGAGTTCAAAGCATATGGCTACCCATTCGAGAAGCCCTCCACACGTGTCAGGAGGGTATCCGAGGCGGCTCAGATCATCAGGAAGATGTGGACCGAGGAAGAGGCCAGCTTCAAAGGACACCACTACGAGATCGGTGGTGCCTACTGTTCCCCAAAGCCAGTCCAGAAACCCCACCCTCCGATAATGATTGCAGGAAGCGGCGAGCAGTTGACATTGAAGGCAGTGGCCAGGTACGCTGACTGGAGCAACTTCGTTGCCTGGTTCGGATCACCCGAGGCGTTCAGCGACAAGGTGGATGTATTGAACAAACACGGCGATGCGGTGGGTAGGGACACCGGAGAGATCACCAAGAGCTTCGCCGTCTACGTCCTCATAGGCGAGGATAGGGCGGAGGCCGAGGCAAAGGAGGCTTACTTCAACGAGACAATGGAGAAACGGTGGGGGCCGGGTTTTGACAGAAAGGCCCCGTTAAGGGGTACACCTGAAGAAATAATCAATCAGATCGGGGAGTACCGTGACACAGGCGTTGACTACTTCATCGTCAGGTTCATGGGGGGAGACTTCCAGCGCGAGGCGGATGTGTTCTCAGCATTGGTCCTCCCCGAGGTGTAGCTACTCGCTTCGCTGTTAGCTGCTGAACACCTCCTCAAGAAGTTTTCAAAGAAATTAACCCCCCATTTTATCTAAACAAACACCAAACTAACATCGAAGATCATGAACATCAGGGACGCAATCCAGGAAGACAACCAGAGCCTCATCGAGCTCCAGAGAAAGTGTCCAATGGGTACCGATCTGGTGCTCCAGCTAGACAGCAGCCCCGACTTCTTCAGTAGGTCAAGGGGCTACGAGGCCTGGCACGTTCTGGTGGCTGAGGAGGAGGGCAAACTACTGGGGGCAGCTGGCTACACGGTGCAGGACAAGCCAATCGGGGGTGAGATGCGTTCCATGGTCTACGAGTACGGGTTCATGGTTGACCCAGATGTGCGGAGAAGGGGCGTGGCCTCTGCTCTCCAGATGGAGATTGAGAAGAGGACCGCCGACTCTGATATCCTGCACCTCAACATCATCGAGGGCAACGCCGCCTCACACGGCTTTTTCACTGTTCACGGGTTCCAGCGGGTGAGAGAATGTGTCCCCTTGATGGTCATGGCGTACAAGGAGCACCCAGTGGACAAGTTCAAGATAAGGCGGATGAGGGAGGATGACATTCCCGTGGTCGTGGACCTCCTGAACGAGACATACAGGGGCTACGAGATGTACAACGAGGTTACAGAGGGCTCGTTCAGGAAGTACTACCATCGCCTCCCCTTCCACAACATGGATGACATCTACCTCTACGAGGGTGACACCGTGCTCGCCGTCGCCGGGGTATGGGACTATGACAGTGTCATGAAGTTCAAGTTAATGGAGTTCGACACAAAGTGGAAGCTCATGCGCATGGTAACCAATTTCATGGGGCTCTTCACCGCGATGCCCAAGATGCCCGATGTGGGAGAGGAGATGACCAACTGGTACCTGACCCCCATAGGCATCAGGGACGCCCACGCTGCGAACCAACTGCTGGGCTACCTGCTGAATATGGCCTATAAACAGGGCGTCATGATGATTAATCTCCCAATGGACGCGAATAGCCACGTCAAAGAGATACAAGGGAGTTACAGGCACGGCTCTGGCAGCTTCTTCTGGTACATGAAACCTGTTTCAGGTAAGGAGTTGCCTGAGATGGGGGCTGAACCTATGTTCGTGGATATCCGGGATATCTAAAAGGGGGAAATAAAAAAAGGGTTTTTCCCGTTCCTACTGGAACAGGAACACTATGTGCACGTTCACTGATACGCTCAGGTCGCCGCTGATGATCTGGGTCGGTGCCCTGAAGGAGGCTGAGCTGTCCATAGCTGCCTCAGCGTAGGCCACGTTTGTCCTCGCTGGGACGTAGCTGCTCTCGGTGACGCTCTGGACTCCACTGATAGTGAGTCCGAGGGTGTCAGCGATCAGATCGGCCTTGTCCGTGGCGTCGCCCAGTGCGAGGATGTACGCAGTGTTCTTGAGCTCCTGCATCTTCGCGTCGCTCAAGCCAAAGCTTATACCGTCCATCCTGTTTGCGCCCGCGCCGCCCGCTGCATCGATGACATCTCCCACAATGTCAAGGTCCTTGACCGTTACCTGCACCATGTTTGTAACCATATACCCGAGGAGGACCCTTCCGTCCTCGGTCCAGTCGTACTGGGGGTAGACGCTGTAACTGGTGGTCTTGATATTGTCCTCGCCGATGCCCGTTAGCATCAAGGCGTCGATGATAGCTCCCATTGACTCAGCGTTGGCTGAGATGGCTTCTGCTGCTGTGTCCTTTGTTACCTCGACGCCCATGTTGATGGTGGCCTCGTCGGCAGTAGTAGATGCCGTGCCCGCACCGCCCAGACTGATTGTTTTCTGTGTGACGTCATCTGAGAGGAGGGTTGGAGTTGCTGTTTCACCGTAGAGTGTGGGCACTCCTTGGCTCACACCGACCCCGCTTGGGTATCGGAAGCCTGATGGGAGGCCACCGTCTTGGTCAACGGCTTCTGGCCTGTACGCGATTATCACACCTGCCAATATGATGCTGAGACAGATGGCGGAAACCGCGAACGCTTGTTGATTCTTTTTCATTTTTAATCAACCCACCAATGACATGCGGTGGATATATACCCATCAAATAGAACAGGCGTTCAAAGCCTTAGAACGGCAGCTAGTAATCCTTGTATTGTTTGAAGCTGTCCACAATCTTGACTGCCACGGATCTCAACGACTCCGGTAGGGCCTCGTCACTCTCTATCATCTCGCCCAGGTAGGCGAGCCTATGCTTCATCCAGTAATAGTCCTCAAGGAGCAGCGCATAGCCCAGCTCAAAGTCAGCCGCCTTCAGATGGGCCTCGTAGGTCTTCTCCGGCAGGCTACCCGAGACAGTCTTATCCCCTATCTCTATACCCATCTTGATGAACTCGCTTAACTCCACTACAACGTGGAGCATCATGTACTCGCTGCCCAGTATATCTCTGATGGTGACCCGTTTGTTCGCGATCTTGTCTCCCAGCAAGAAGGAGTAGAACTCGTCCGGGGCACACTTTTTGAGGTCGTACTCAAACTCCTCCAGTAACTCGTGGGTCTGGTTAAGCCTGAGCTCGACTATCTCCTTTATCTCGTCAAAGGACGGCGCTACCATGTAGAATGACCCTTCTTCGAGTGTTTAAAATTAGTGGGGAGAAGGGACTATTTCTTCCCCGGTGTGGGGATGTGCCAGTCGTGTCCCCTCTCCGTGACCACGTACTCTGGCCACGGCAGGTCGATTGGAGGGGTCCACGTCGGGTCAAGCTGTGGGGGCTCGTACTCGTGCTTGATCCTCTCAGCCCACTCGTCTTTGCACGCCTTCAGCTTGGCTGGGTCCTCCGCCAGGTCCATCAACGTGCCGCTGATGGCCTTCGCCGCGGTGTAGATGGTTCTGTCAATGGGGCCCTTCACGCCTCCCAGGTAGAAGTGGGGCCACCTCGGCAGCCTCTCGCCCGGTACCCTGATCTGCGGCCTGTAGACCTGTATCCAAACCCCAGGGCAGTGCCATTGGAACTCGAC
Organism: Candidatus Bathyarchaeota archaeon; assembly: GCA_018652685.1. Classification (GTDB taxonomy): domain Archaea; phylum Thermoproteota; class Bathyarchaeia; order TCS64; family TCS64; genus RBG-16-57-9. Next base: position 38,608 of record JABIBQ010000074.1, on the reverse strand, counting down.
ATAGTCGTCGCTCCCGTGCTTTTTCTGGTGGCTGGGTATCCCACTCCTCCACATCTTCTCCCATTCCTGGGGCGTCGTCAACTCCTCGTTGTACGGCTCCTCCTGTTCTGGGTGCCCCATGTTCCTCAACAACTCATTGGCGATCTCCTTGTCGCCGTCAGTAAACTTTGGTGCCCCAATGAGCTCCAGGTTCTCATATGAGAGATCCGCCAGTGCCCTGTTAAAGAGCCCTGTTCTCATCTTGGTAACCCATCGTATCGAGAGTTTCGTTCCCGTTATCTTGGCTACGCTCTCAGCATTGTTGATCAGCACCTTGGCAATCTGTTCCTGCTGTGTCAGGCTGGGGCTCCTGAACGCGTACTGGATGATGCCGATCTTGGGTGAGATGTTGTCCGCCGTTGCCTGTCCCGCCGCCATCACCGCCTCATTGATCGTCCATAGGCCCGTCCTGGGCAGCATAGCCTCCTTGGTGTACTTTGTGGTGGTGAACATCATTGCAACTGCATCAAGGGCTCCCGGAGCACGTGCGTTCCTCGGTAGGTCATCCGCATAAGCCATCCACTTTTCGGGCTCATCGCACTCGAACGTAAACGCCACGTTCCAATAACTGCCCCACTGCGTCTCGTATTGGACTGTTGTGTACGCTCTGGGGTGCCAACCGACCATTGCATCTAGCCCCTCGAAACAGCCCTTTGATGCGAACCAGCTCTTGGCGCACACCTTCTCAGCGGGTGTCCCGAATACCTTGATTGTACCCTCTATGCCATGCTCCTCCATGGCATGCTTCAGCGCAACGGAACCTGATAGTGCCGCTACCCCTAGTGCGCTGTGTGGGTCGGAGTGCCCCGCTTTGTACGGGTTGGCCGCGGACTTGTATGGTACTAGATCCTGGGCTGCTGATGGCGTTGCGTCATACTCGGTGTACGTCGAGAGGACAGGTTCTCCATCCCCCCAAGTCGCGATGTACGCAGTTGGCATACCTGCAACCCCGTGCTCGACTTTGAATCCTTCCTTCCTGTGAAACTCCACGAGTGCCTTTGCTGACTTGTACTCACGGAAACTGGTTTCCGCATAGTTCCATATCCGGCTGTGGAAATCTGAGATCCTCTCGGCGTTATCGTCTATCCACTTGAACGCCGTCTTCTTAGCCTCTGTTAACTTTGCCAAAATGGGCTCACGGTATCTACGTCCCGTTTTAGGTATAAAACTGCTAGGAGAATGAGAATGAAATAAAAAATTAATAAAAATGGTGTGTTTATTTGACTTCTGACAGGACCTTTCGAGTCTCGTCTGGGAAGTCTCGAAGTAGGTTGTTCATGACAACCTTGGCGACATATTGCTTGAACCCGGCCTCGTCGTACGCGGCTGAGTAAATACGCCTGTGTCCACCCTTTCCTGTAATCTCCGTGTAGTTAAGCACACTCTCGTCTACCATTGCGTTAAGGAAATTGATGATTGAAGCTCGGCTAATTGTCCGTTTTCCGTCTAGGTCCTCATTTACCTGCATCCACACGTCGCGGCTTGAAGCGCCTTTATTGATGCGCCATAGGTAATGTAGGGCTACTTCCTGGTAGTCCTTGAGGACCATAGCCAGTCCCTCGTTTGCTGTGTCAATAGTTAATGTCAGTTCTTAGTCACCAACGAAAAGAAAGTAACACCCCATGCTATTTAAACATTCAGATATTATTAATGGTGAAAAAGTAAATAAAATACGCATGATTTCATCCAAATATGTAAACATTCATGTTTTTTATCCTCTCTTTTTGACAAAGGGAATCCTTTTGTTTTTTTAATATTATGAAATATTAAACATAACTCTCTTTGAGAAGTCTTTTTATCCTCGCAGACAATGAAACTGGAAGGGTAATTCAATAGAATTAATCGAAAACCCGGGGAAACGGAAGACACTTTGATAGAAACCGAACGAGTCTTGCTTCTGATCTCCTCGACCCTTTTCCTCAACTATCTCGGCGGCATGTTCTACAAACGAACCAAAATTCCTGACATCGTCTGGCTCCTCGTGTTCGGTATGGTGCTGGGGCCGATCCTCAAATTCTTCGATGCTGCCCTGTTCCTGGACATATTCGACCTCATGCTCCTGGTGACCGTGGCGCTATTCGCGTTCAACATGGGGTTGAACTTCAACATACAGCATCTTCTCGGGAACACGGCGCGCGCCTTCAACATGGCCATAATGAGTTTTCTGGTCACAACAATTACCGTGGGTCTCGCACTGAGCGTTGTACTCCCCAAGTATTTCAATTTTGTAAACGGTCTCCTTCTGGGGGCCATGATTGGTGGTATGGACGGCGTATCCATCCGTGGTCTCATCAACAGCCTCGGGGCCGAGTCCAAGGAGATGGGAGTGTCAGGGGCTTTCCTCAAGCTGGAGTCCACTTTAGCCGACCCCATCAAGGTGGTGGGCGTGGTCACGATCATCAAGATGGTCACCATCGCAGGGGCAGGCCCCCAGTCGGCAGCCCGGGACATACTTTTTTCCCTCACCACAGCAGCTTTGATAGGCATCGGGGCTGGACTAACATGGGGAGAATTCATCAGCAGACTCGGAGACAGGCCGCTGAACTATATGCTTACCATAGCCGCACTTTTCCCCGTCTACGTGTTCGCCGAGATCATTAGCGGAGGTGGTGGCGGACCCATTTCGGCCTTCCTATTCGGTGTCGTTTTGATGAATTATGCCTTTGTCACAAGATCCCTTAACATGAAAAGGCGGTCCAGGATCGACAGGCGCAAGATACGGGAGTATCATGACGAGATTTCGTTCCTCGTGAAAGCCCTATTCTTCGTTTACCTGGGTCTCATCGTGAGGCTTAACCCCGCATATATCGCGGTGGGGGGTTTCCTAACCGCCCTGATAATCGTTGTTCGCTTCCTGACGGCGACCCTGATGGGTAATCTTCAGGGGTTCCCGGACGAGCAGGTAATCTATACCCGGTACTTCTTCATACAGGGAGCTGGTAGCCTCGTCCTGAGCCAGTTCGTGACCAAGTATGATCCTAACTCGGTCTTCTTCCCCGGCTCCGAGGTTTTCACGAATCTCATGGTACCCATCGTCCTGATCTCGATAGTCTTTACATCAGTTGTTGCACCGGTCCTCGCCAGAAAGCAGACAATGGCCGAGATACATGTAATTGACGAGGGATTAGACCCAGAAGAGCCTGAGAAACTCGGTAAAAATGGGGAAAAGAGCTAGTCAAGGTACTTTTTGAACCAGCGAACCATGTGCTCCAGTCGTTCAGCCCTGTGTTTTGGCTTACCCGACCTGCTGAGCTCGTGGCTCTCACCTGGGAACCTGATGAACTCGGTCTCCACGCCCAGCACCTTCAGTGCGGTGAAAAGCTGTTCGCCCTGCTCCATTGGGCAGCGGTAGTCCTCCTCGCTGTGGACTATCATGGTGGGCGTCGTCACGTTCTTGATGTGGGTGATAGGGCTCTTCTCCATGAACGTGTCAAGCATGTCCCACCAGTCACCACCCATCTCGGTCTTTCCGAACGTCCACCCGATGTCGCTGACACCGTAGAAGCTCATCCAGTTGCTTATGCTTCTGAATGTGACAGCTGCCGCGAACCTGTTCGTCTGGGTGATTATCCAGTTGGTCATGACGCCGCCGTAGCTCCCACCGGTGACTCCTAGCTTGTCAGCGTCCACCCATGGGTTCGCCTCGATGACTACATCAACTGCCTTCATGAGGTCGTCGTAGTCCTGCTCGTGGTAGTTACCCGGAAGTCCTGCCTGGAAAGCCTCGTTGTAGCCGCCGCTTCCCCACGGGTTGATGTACATCACCGCCCATCCCTGGGCTGCAAGTACCTGGAACTCGTGGTTCATGCTGTTGCCGTAGGCACCCCTCGGCCCGCCGTGGATGTGCAGGATCAACGGGTATTTCTTGGATGCATCGAAGCCAGGCGGTTTGCACAGCCAGCCTTCAATGCTGTGACCTGCGTTACTGGTGAACGAAAAGTGCTCGTGACCCTGTACTTGGACTTTTTTCATGTAACCCTTGTTCAGGCTGGTGATCTGTTTGGATTTCGTCCCGTTCCAGAGCCAGAGCTCGATGGGCTCATCTGTCCTGAGCACCGTGTATGCGATCTTACCGTCCCCGCTGATGCTGAAAGACTCGACGCTGTGGTCAACCTCTCCGATGACTTTCTCGACTTGTTCCCCTTTCATGGATACCCTGTATAGGCTTGAGACGCCCTCGTAGCAGGATGTGAAGTAAAGATGGTTATTGTGCCACGTGGGATTCACGTTGGGGCTACCCACCCTGATATCGCAACTGAGTCTCGCTCCCAGGTCTTGGTCAAAATCAGTGGTGAGGTTCTTCGACTTGCCGTCCTCCAAGATCCACACATCACTGACAGTGCCTGATCCATTATGGTAGTCGTGACCGGTGTACGCTATCATATTCTTCTTCGATGCGATTCCACCGATGCTCATCAGCGTGTCGGTGATCCTCTTCGGGGCCCCTCCTTTTTTGTCCACCTTGTAGAGGTACCATCTCCTCACCAGGTCCGCATTATCATCGAGGTTTCCGTAGAATATGATGGTCTTGCCGTCGCCGCTCCACTTGGGGTCAGTAACATCGAACTCTCCCTCGGTGACCTGTTTGACCTTCCCTCCAGACGCTTTGACCGTGAACAGGTGCTTCCTGATGTTCTCGAAGAAGCCCTTGCCCTGGAACTTGTACACGATCCTATCGATGACCTTGACATCGCTGTCGCCCCGGTCAACCCTCTTGACGCCGCTTACGAAGAGTATGTTCTTGCCGTTTGGGCTCCACTGTGGTGACTCAACGCCCTCCTCGACATCGGTTACCTGGCGAGCCTCGCCACCGTCCACGTCCATGACGTATATCTGGGTCTTCTTCTCATCGTCCTTAGCGGGCGGCGTTGATGTGAACATGATCTGCTTGCCGTCTGGGCTCCAGCTGGGGCCCTTGTCCTTGCCCCTTCCACCCGTAAACTGGAAATTCTTTTTTACCTCAAGGTCGGCCATCCACAGGTGGTTGTGGTACGTGTCCTCCTCGAAATCCATCACTGTGTGGACGAAGATGACCCTCTTACCGTCAGGGCTTATCTTGGGGGCGCTCACCGTCGTGATCTCGCCTAGGTCCCTGATCTCCACGCTACGCTTGTCAGCCATAATAATCGAGGGATAATTTGTGTTTGAAGGTTAAAAAATGGACGCTAGAAACGCTTGCGCCTTTTGGGGTATGGCTGGAAGGGCGTCCGTGGCTCCATACCAACCCAGTCATCATCTACGCCCACCTCTCCCAAGGACCTCAGCAAGTCATAGGTGACCCATCTTGACACCTGCGGCTTCGTGTATTCCCATAAGCCGTACTGGTTTCGTGCTTCCACCACGAAATCAACCATTTCCCGGACCCTGGGGTCGTCTACGCTTGCTCCTATCCTGGAGCATAGCTTCAACATGTGGGCTAGATCGAAACGTGCATGGTACGTGATGAACCCCGTTGACTCCTCTGCACCAACTGTCCTTGCCATATCGAAACCAATGTGGTGCCTTTCTCTTGTCTCTCTCCCGAGGAGCAGGTCAAACGCTCTCCTCACCTCGTAACTCCTCGCCCTCTCCGGGTGCATGCTGAGGCATGTCAGCGCCGCCGTGGTGTTGCTTCTGCAACCCCATCTGCTGTGGGGCATCCGCCTGTACCCCGCGACGTATCCGTTGACACCGCTTGCTTTTCCCGTAGGCCAGGAGCCGTCGTCAAGCCTCTGGTCGATGAGCCAGTCATAAGCCGTCTCGGCCCTTGGGTCCTCCTCGTGGCCCGTTGACGCGATTCCCCTCAACGGCAGGCTCGTCTGCAAGCTCATGACATCATAGTTGTCCTGGCCATCGGCGTCAGTCCTGTAGTTTCCGAGGGGCCACGAGCCGTCCCTCTCCTGAGAGCTGAACAGGTACTCTACTCCCTTCTTGATGGACTTGTGCTCCGGGTCCAGTTCAAGATAGCCCAGCCTAGTCAGTGCCTGCGATGTTGTCTGGACTTTCCCCTGGGGCGCGTTCCCTGTGATACCCGTTGCGTCCCATGAGCCGTCGGGTCTCTGGAGCTTAATGAGTTTCTTGACGATGGGGTCGTTCAATCTCTGTTCTTTCAGCTCCCCAGCCTCGTCTGAATCAAGAAGATGCTTGTGGACCAGGTACCTGAGACTGATGGACCTGTCCGTGAGCAGTAGCGGTATCATCTCTTTCCCACCATCTCCTTTGCTATGTAGGGAGTCGTGGGAGTGTCCCTGATCTCTCCTGGTGGCCCCTCTGCTATCACCTTTCCCCCCTCAGGGCCACCTTCAGGTCCCAGTTCAATCACCCAGTCACATGATACCAGTACTCCGGGGTGATGCTCAACAACGATGACGGTGTTTCCCCCGTCAACGAGCCTGTGGAGAACTCCCTTGAGGCGTTCAACGTCCTCCATGTGCTGGCCCAGGGTGGGCTCATCTAGGATGTATAGGGTCTCGCCTTTCCTTTTCCTTGACAGTTCCTTGGCTATCTTGAGCCTCTGGGCCTCGCCTCCCGAGAGACTGAAGCCTGGCTGGTGTAGGACGAGGTACCCCAGTCCAACGTCTAACACAGCTTTCAACGGCGTCGTCACCTTCTCATGACTCTTGAACAGGTTGTACACCTCCTCCAGTGTCAGGCTGTTGAGCTCGGGGAGGCTGAAACCATTGAGCTTGACCGCCCACGCCTCTTGCCCGAACCCCGTGCCCCTGCATGTCTCACATTCAGCGTTGATGTCAGGCAGGAACTCCATCTCTGTACGTATCGAGCCCCTGCCCTTGCATACCGTGCACCGTCGAGTCAATACCTTCACGTCCAGTCCCTTCGCCCTCGCCTCCGCTGACTCAGCGTAGACTTTGGCCAGCTGCCTGTCCAACCCCAGGAACTTGGACGGGCTCTGGATTCCCCTCTTTGTCTGGTCGATGATGAGTGTGCTCTTCGGGGTATTCTCAATCGAGTCGTGTGCGCCAGGGTCCAGAGGCTCCCTTGCAACGCTGGTGGTCTGCTTGACAGGGTTCAGTGTCCTTCCCAGGGTATCGATGATGAGTGTGCTCTTTCCGCTACCCGAGACACCGCAAACACCAGTCAGAACGCCCCGTGGTATCCTCACAGGGTCGCCCCTGAGGTTGTTCTCGACCGCCCCATTGATTGTCATCCATCCTGACGGGTTCCGTGGCTCCCTTGCCTCATTCGCCCTCCCTCTAAGCCACTTGCCAGTTATCGAGTCCGATTCAATGATCGAACTGGGCGGCCCCTGAGCGGTGATTATGCCCCCGTTCACTCCAGCCCCAGGCCCCATGTCGATGATGTGGTCGGCCTTCTCAATGACCTCCATGTCGTGCTCCACGAGGATCACTGTGTTGCCCTCGTCCCTGAGTTCGGTGAGTGCCCCGTACAGAGCATTGACCTCCCTTGGGTGCAAGCTCCTAGTTGGCTCGTCAAGCAGGACGGTGAGGTTTGTGAGCCCGCTGCCCAGCAGTCCTGCCAGCTTGATCCTCTGGGCTTCTCCGGCACTAAGGGTGGCAGATACCCTGTTGAGGTTGATATAGCCCAGCCCCACTTGCATGAGGAACCTAATGCGCTTCTTCACGGTGCCCAGGTTGATGTTTGCTGGGTGCCCCTCAGGTGCGTTGATTGAGTCGGTAACCTGTGCCAGCTCTTTGAGTGACATCGTCCCCATCTCGTGTATGCTATGCCCCGAGAGCTTGACTGCCAGGTACTCCGGCCTGAGCCTGGCCCCGTTGCATCTGGGACAGACCTCCGTGTCTGTGTAGGTGCCGCCCACGTCCCAGTCCCGTATCCAGCCATAGATACCGGGGAAGTTGACGGTGCGCGTGTGGGTCTTGCCCTTGGGGTTGGTGAACAGCACCTCAAGGGGCTCGGGATCACCGGTGTAAAACATCTTACGTATCTCAGCTGGCACCTCTTCCCAGGGCGTCTCTGATGGGTCGAAGCCATGCCTCGCCGAGAAAGCCTGAACCACATCGTAGCCCCCGTTCCCTGGCTTGCACAGGTATCCCTGCGGGAAGAAGCCGGGGCTGTACATCGCGCCCTTGCAAAGGGGGAGCCTCGGCTCGATGATGAACTTACTCGGGTTGGGCTTCTGAAGCGAGCCGACTCCGTTGCATGTGGTGCACGCGGCAGCGTAGGTCATGGGGTTGAACCTCCTTGGAGACGCGATCGGTGCTGTTACATCACAGTTCGGGCAAGTCCACTCAGTTCCCCTTATCATTTCCCGCCCACACTCTGAGCAGCTCCTTGTCCCGATTGATGAGAAGAGGGCAGCCATGTTGAACTCGATCTCGGTCACGGTGCCCACCGTTGACCTCCTGCTATACAGCCTCCTTTCGGGGGTGATCGTGACTGTTACGCCTAGCCCAAAGACCTCGTCAACCGGTGCCTCCGGTCCCTCCTTTGTACCTTGCCTCTCGTACATTGACAGGGTCTCAAGGTACCGCCTTCTGGCCTCTGCCACAAGGGTGTCCGACACGCCGGTCACCACTGTTATCCTGCCCTTGGGGAATCGTGCGTCGATATTCCTCAGGTTGTGGGCTCGTGCCCCCCTGACTATAATCTCGTTTGATGTACCTGATACTCTACTGGAGCCGTCATTTGGCTCGATCTGGTCCTCCTCTATGATTGCCCTGCCCGTCAGTGATTCTCCACACTCAAGGAGACCGTCGTACTGCCCCATATAGATGACCTCGCCCCCGTTTGGCCCCGCACCGGGACCCAGGTCGATGACCCAGTCGGATGCCCTTATGATGTCCGTGTTGTGCTCCACGATGAGGACGGTCGCGCCCCTGTCAACGAGGCTGTTGAGGCTCATGAGGAGCCCGTTGATGTCCTGGGGGTGAAGGCCCGTTGAAGGCTCGTCTAGTACTATTAGCTTGTCGCTAAGCTTTCCTCTACCGAGGTGCTTTGCCAGCTTGACCCTCTGGGACTCCCCGCCTGACAGTGTCGGGCTCGGCTGGCCTAGCCCTAGGTACCCAAGGCCGATATCAAGCAGTGCCTTGAGTAGGCCCAGGGCCTTCCCCTTGCGCTTGGGGTCCATCTCTGTGTTCTCGATCCTCGCGTACGCCTCCTCGACGCTCAGGTCATAGAAGTCAGCTACCGAGAGCCTCTCACCGTTGAAGGTGATGAACGCCTCAAGCACCTCGTCCTTGAACCTGCGCCCGATGCAATCATGGCACTTGACCCACGCGCTGGGCAGGTACCTCATCTTCATCTCAAGGGCACCCATACCGTTGCACGTCGGGCATGCTCCCTCTGGTCTGTTGAAGCTGAAATGGCTTGAGCTGAGCCCCGTCTCTTCTGCGTAATGGTCCCTGATGATATCGCTGAGCTTTGTGTACGTGGCCGGGATGCTCCTGGGGTTCCTTCCGATGGGGCTCTGGTCCACCATGACCGCCTTGAGCGGGTTGGTGACCTCCTCGCATCCCTCGGGCTCGCCCTTCAGGCTTTCCACCAAGACGTCCTCGACCAGGGTACTCTTGCCACTTCCCGATACACCCGTCACCGCTGTGAGTCTGCCGTGTGGAATCCTGACATCTATTCCTTTCAGGTTGTGTTTCGTCGCACCGTAAATCTTGATGAATGTGTCTGCCTGTGGTCTCCTCTCGGCCTCCCTGGCCCTTTCCCTGAGGCTGAAGTACCTCCCTGTCACGGTATCTGATCCCCAGAGGTCACTCGGGGATCCCGTGAACACGATCTCCCCGCCATGAGCTCCAGCACCGGGCCCGATATCAACTGCGTGATCCGCCATTGCTGCCGCTACCCTGTCATGTTCGACGAAGATGACTGGACCCTTGAGCTCCCTGAACGCCGGGATCAGCCGCGCCACGTCGTGAGGGTGCTGCCCTATGGTCGGTTCATCTAGTACGTGGAGGACGTCCTCAAGCCTACTTGTGAGGGCCACCGCCAGCCTCACCCGCTGGGACTCCCCCCTTGATAACGTCGGGCTCGGCCTGTTGAGCTGGATGTACCCGAGTCCCACCTTCTTCAAGGCCTCAAGGCGCTTCGTGAACTCTAACTGGAGCCTCCTCGATTGTATTTGGTTATCCTTGAACACCTCAAGGGCGTCATCTACGCCAAGTTCCTGAAGCTCCTTGAAACCGTACCCTGCCCATATAACGCTTGCCGCCTCCGGGGGGAGGCCGGTATCCCCGCATTCAGGGCAGCCCTCGCCATTGCAGCTGGGGCAGTGCTGGTGGAAGTGGGTGGTTTTGAGGTCGCTGAACCATGTGCCGCACCGCCAGCAGACCGTTGAAGTCGAGTATGATATTTTTTGTCTCCCTGACTCTGTGATGATTGTGGTGGCACCTAGCGCACCGGCTCTCTCCACGAGCTCACGGAGGGTCTGTGGATCGGTACCGGATTTCAGGTCTGATAGGACTAGCTCGATGCTGTGGTTTTGGCTGGCGTCGAGTCCTTTTCCCTCGTATTTTTCTCCATCAACGATGATGTTTTCATCTCCGAACTCCTCCGAGAGCATCTCGAGCAGGGTCCTGTGGCTGCCGATGGCGTCGATAAGAAGCGGGACTGATATCCTCTGGGCCTCCCCTATGCTGTCCACTATCTCGTCCACAGTCTGGACGCTCAACAACTCGCCACACTCTCTGCACTTTCTCACGCCGAACCTCGCGTAGAGAAGCCTCAGGAAGGGATGGAGACCAGATGCTGTGGCAACGGTGCTGTTTGGGTTCCTGTTGAGAAGGTTCTGTCCAACTGCCACGGCTGGCCCAAGCCCAGTTATCTCGTCCACGTCTGCGGGAGTGAACCTCTGGCTGGCCCTGCCGAACTCGTAGACCTCCTGGAACCTCCTGCGTGACTCGTGGTAAATTGTTTCAAAGATCAGACTGGTCTTTCCACTGCCGCTGACGCCCGTAACTACTGTGAGGCCGTCCCCGAACTCCGCATCAACATCTCGTAGGTTGTTCTCCCTCGCACCCTTGACCCTGATCTTCAAACCGTTCCCTTTGATTTCTGGTGGTGACGCTTATGAAAGGTGGGATTATTCTTCCCCGTGGAAACGGTCCATGACCCTTAACGTCTGATCGATGGGCAGGGCATATCTCGTGTTGCCCCTGTACCCCGTCATGGTCTCGGCCATGAACAGGGCGTTGATGATGGCCTCCTCGGTGGACTCCACGACGCCCTTGTAGAGGGGGCTCAGGAAGCCGTCATCCCTGGGATCTCCCATCTCCATTGATTCAAGGTAGTCATCCCTGCTCACTCCCTTGGTGGTGAACGAGATGGCGTAGTCCCCGCTGCCGTTGCTGCTGTAAGTGCCCGTCCTTGCCAGTCCAAGGGTGGTCCTCTTGGCTAGCTTCCAGAGCAGCCGGGTCTCGATGTCGATATCGGTGGCGACGATCATCATGATGCTGTTGCCCGGGCTTTTCTCAGGCTCGGATGGCAGCTCCACTTTCTTGCCGATGGGTGCCCCGAGGATGGTCAGGTCTTCCTTTCTACCGCAGTTGAGCTGAACCAGCACCCCAACTGTGGCTGCCCCAACCTTCCTGCTTGATGTCCCTATCCCGCCCTTGAAGCCGTAGCCTGACATAGGGGTTCCCGCCCCAACCGAGCCCTCCCCTGGTCTTCCACTTCCTTTCCTTGCCCTCTCAATGGCCTCGTAGACGTGCTCCCTTGATATCGATCTTGCGAAGTTGTCAGTGAGGTATCCCCCATTGGTCTCCCCCACCAACGCGTTGAGGCTCCTTGGCTTGTAGCCCATAATATCGACGTAATAGTCTATCACGACATCTGCGACCCTATATGTGTTCAGGGTCTCAGTGAGCATGATAGGCGACTCTATCCTGCCCTCGAATAATACCTGGCTAAGACCCACGGTCTTACCGAACCCGTTGAGAATGTCCACTGCCGCCGGGACGGGATCCTCGTACAGGTTACCGCTGTGAGGAGTGATTGCTGTGACGCCCGTTCTGATATCATTGCCCTCGATAACGGTTACATGACCCACGCCGACCCCCTCCACATCAGTGATCGCGTTATGTTTCCCCGTTTCCATATCGCCGGGTATATACCCCATATCTCTGATTCTTTGCCGCTTCATAACTAACCCATGCCCTTTGACCGATTAAGCAATTCCATGGAAATATATTGGATGGGACGCATTCACCACTGATACCATTGAGCCGAGAGGACTTCATTGAGCTGTACCAGAGCCTGGGTGCCACTTTGACTGGGGACGAGGTTACCCCAAAGACGTTGCGTGTGAACCCCCTCGCCACCGATGAATCAACCTTGATAAAAACACTCACAGCTCAGGGAGTGGATCTGGAGAAAATACCCTTCCTCGACTATGGGTACAGGATTATTTCCTCCCCGTTCAGTCTGGGCGCATCAATTGAATACCTATTGGGCCACTACTTCCTCCAAGAAACAGCCTCCCAGCTACCAGCGCAACTCCTCGCCCCCTCCGGCGAGGACAATGTGCTTGACATGGCCTCTGCACCGGGGGGCAAGACCACCCAGATGGCGGCCTACATGGGGAACGGGGGGGTGATAACCGCCGTTGACGTGAACAGGCTCAGGCTCTACGCGCTAGAGAACAATCTTGAGCGTATGGGAGTGAGGAACACGGTGGTCTACAATATGGACTCCCTTGATCTGCCCGACGAACCAATGTTCACCAAGATACTCCTGGACGCACCGTGTTCAGGCAACTACGTTACGGATAGCCGATGGTTCGGTAAGAGAAAGAAAGCTCATATCCAGCATAACTTCATGATGCAGCGAAAGCTGCTAACCAAGGCCGTGAGCCTCCTTGAGAAAGGCGGCGCTTTGCTCTACTCCACGTGCAGCCTTGAGCCTGAGGAGAACGAGCTCAACGTCCAGTGGCTCCTAGAAAACTACGATGTGAAGCTCGGTGATATCGACGCCCCGGGCTCCCCGGGAGTGACAGAGATCTTCGGAGACCTGTTGGATGAATCAATTAAGAAATGCAGGAGGCTGTGGCCCAACGATGTGGGCACCCAGGGCTTTTTCATAGCGAGGGCGGTGAAGCAATGAGGCTTCTGAGAAAGTTCCTGATCCAGGTGGGCAGCAAGTACCGACCTGAGGATCTGTTGACCATCAACAACAAGCGTTTCATTGAGCCAGTGGATGCACGCCTTCCACGGGACAAGATGACGTACAACGGCCAGTACCTCGGCATGAACAGGAAGTGGTTCATCCCAAGCAACCTGCTCCTCCAGAAACTGGCCAAGGAAGAGGAGACAAAGAAGGCGTACGTTGACAGGGACGCGGCCTGGTTCTTCGTAGTGGGCAGGGACATCTTCGAGGAGAACATCCAGCGGTTCGAGGGTGATGTAAAGCTGGGCAGATACTGTCTCGTCATGTACGGAGAGAGCTGCATAGGATACGGGCGATACGAGACATCAGGCAGTCTGAGGGTTGTCAAGAACATGTTTGATGTCGGGGATTTCCTCAGGCGGGAGTAGTAGCCTCCAAACTGTTTTATCATTTTTTAACTGATTGTGTACCATGAGCATATATTCTAGGTACGGCGTCAAGCGAGTAGTGAACGCCGCTTTCCATTTGACAAGGCTGGGTGGAAGCACCCTAACCCCCAAGGTTCGTGAGGCCATGGATGAGGCCAACAAGTCATATGTCTACATGTGGGACCTCATCAAGAATGGTGGGGAGCACATCGCAAAGGAGATCAACGCGCCGGCCGCGTGGATCACGAGCGGGGCGTTCAACGCCCTTGTACTGGCTGCAGCGGCTTGCATGGTGGGCGATGACCCGGAGGCTATGAGAAAGCTGCCCCACACCGAGGGAATGAAGAATGAGATCATAATCCAGCGCAGCGCAAGGCTTCTGGTTTACGACAGGAGCATGGAGGTAGCAGGGGGCAAGTTCGTCTTCGTCGGCGACGAGAACTGGGGGTGCTCACCGGAGCAGATGGAGAGGGCAATCACAGACAAGACCGCTGCCATCCATTATGCCTACCCTGCCATGCGTAGATCAACTGTATGCCCACTTGAGAAAGTGCTTGAGATCGGGAAAAAGTACGGCGTCCCAGTCATCGTTGACGCGGCCGGTATGACCTATCCCAAGGATGTCCAGGCCAAGTTTATGGAGATGGGCTGCGACTTGGTAGCCGTCGGCGGCAAGTACGTCGGAGGTCCCAACAGCACGGGCTACATCTACGGCAGGAAAGAGCTGATAGAAGCCATTTCCCTGCACAGTTTCATCGGGGCAGAGGCGGGACCCAAAGAGCAGAGCGGCTTCTACAGGAGCCTTGGCAGGGGCTACAAGCTTGACAGGCAGGAGGTCATAGGTCTGCTCGTCGCGTTCGACGAGTGGATGGAGATGGACCACCACAAGGAGAGGTTCCAGCCAGCCTGGGTTAAGACGCGGAAAATCGAGAAGGGCATCAAGGATTTACCTGGGCTCAAGGACGCTAGGATACAGTACTATCCAAAATCAGGCGAGGGCACAGGGTACCACACAATCGGGCTTCAGGTCAGCCTAGACCTCAGTGTAGATGAGACCAACAAGGTGATCAGGTCACTGAGGGAGGGCGACCCTGAGGTATGGGTCAGGAACTGGGGTCAAAGCAGCGATTTTATCATAAACGCGATCAACTTGCAATCCGGTGACGAGGATATCATCGTCCATAGGTTCAAGGAAGTCTTCGGTTAGCGTTGGAGACCGTTAAACGGCTCCGAGTTGGCTTCGGCAGGGACATGAACCTGCTTACAAGTAGTATGTTCACCCGCCGCATCGTAATGGGATTCCTGCAGGTTGTCAGGGCCATCTATTTCGCATTGCTGGGCTTCAGCCCGGTGGAGATTGGGCTTCTGCTGAGTATCGCCACCTTCCTCAGCGCCCTCCACCACATCACCTTCGGCTACCTCTGCGACAGGTACGGCAGGAAACCGTTCCTTATTCTGGGGACCCTTTTCGCCGCTGCGCGTACCGCACTTTTCGCGGTTTCAACTGATTTCTGGATGCTTGCACTAGCCCAGAGCCTCGGTGCCATGGGTGAGGGAGTGGGCGCAGGCCAGCCAGTGGTGTCAGGGTACATCACTGACAAGGTCGAGGCCCAGGACAGGCCAAACATCTACAGCACCATGGCCATAACAAACAGTTTAGCATCGACAATCGGGCTGAGCTTCGGCGGCCTTCCCATCCTACTTGAGAACCGCTTCGCTTACGATGTTGTATCCGCTCATCAGCTACTCTGGTGGGCATGCACTGCGGTGAACCTGATCTCCCTTGTGTTCCTTTTCCCACTGAAAGAGGGCAGGAGGGTGATGAGGAGCGATGGGAAGCAGGGAAAGGGCCCAGGTATCAAGAACTGGGGCGTCATAACAAAATTCAGCCTCACCCGCAGCACGAGCGGTTTGGGCTGGGGCATGATTGACAGCCTCATGACCCTGTACTTTTTCCAGCGGTTCATGGTGGGCACCGATATCCTCGGACCCATATACGCCTTCGCCAGGTTCCTAAGCATATTCACGTACCTTGTCACTCCGAGGGTGGTTGAGAGATACGGAGCGATTCCGACCATAGTAGCTACCCGTATGATATCCGCAGGAGTGACCGTGCTGTTCGCGTTATCAAGCTGGTACCCGATGGCGGTTCTCTTTATGGTGGTAAACAGGATTATCGTCCTCTTCACGATGCCCATCAGGCAGACATTTGCGTCAGGCATGGTATCACCGGAGGAGACGGCTACGGCTATCGGTATCAGCAACTCCGCGAGGATGGGAGTGAGGACACTGGCCCCCACTCTGGCCGGATACATGTTCGAGTCCATCAGCATGACGCTTCCCTTCTTCACAGGTGCTATTTTGATGGCTGTCAACGGTGGGCTTTTCTGGACGTTCTTCAGACCGAGGGCGCCTAAAAACCCTCCAAATCCTTAACCAACGGGAGCGATTATCGTTCTCCATGGAAAGGGAAGATGCTCTCAGGCTCGTCGAGAAGTCATCAAAGCGGGAACACTCCCTTCTCGTGTCAAGGATTATGGTCGAACTGTCTTATGCCCATGGAGAGGACGTGACTAACTGGGAATTGGCTGGGCTGCTCCACGACCTGGACTACGACTCCACCGTTGATGACCGTGGACGGCATGGGGTCAGGGCGGCTGAGGCACTATCCGGTCTGCTAGATGACGCGGTCATTCATGCGATTAAATCTCATGACCACCGATCAGGACATCAACCCAGTTCCCTTCTCGACCATAGCCTTAGGTTTGCTGACGCGGTATCAATACTTCTCACGGAACCGGATGAAATCATAGAAGGGAAGCCATGGATCAGGGATATTATCGAGGGTTATCAGTTGCCTGAAGGTTTGAGCATGTCCGAGTTAGTCAGGCTGTCCTCTCAGGGTAATTAACGTCCAGTCCCAGAGCTTGTCCTGGACCTCCTCATCGTGGGCGATGTCCGCTGAACTTGCCTCCCTCTTCTTGGCGAATGTTTTACCCGACACTTTCTCAAGCTCCGAAGCGGTAGCCGCCCAGATGCTGGTCTCGGCCCCCTTCTCCGCGCTTGTCTGGATGGGACGAACTATCGCGAACGCTATCCTGTCCCTGAGTCCGCCCATGTTGGTTCCAAGATTGGTTGCCACGAACCCCGGCTCAACCACATTTGCTGTGACGCCTGTCCCCACTATCCGCCTGGCCAATGCGTAGGTATAGGTCGTGACGATGAGCTTGCTGTTGGCGTACTGCTTCATACTGCCGTAGCCCTTTTCCATCATGATGTCATCAAAATTGATCTTGCCCGTTTTGTGCATACCCGAGCTGATGTTGATGACCCTGGAGGGGGAGGTCTCCCTCAGTGTGGGCAGCAGGTTGTGGGTCAGCCTGAACATGCCAAGGTAGTTGGTCGCGATGGTCTTCTCGAAACCCACCTCGGTCTCATGACGCTTGCTGAACGCCGCACCGGCGTTGTTAATGAGCACGTTGAGGCACATGAATCGTTCCTTGAACGCGTCGGTGAACCTGTCAACGCTTGCTATGTCGCTGACATCACAATGCATCAGGTAGATACTGCTGGAGCCAGACTCCTGCTTGATCTCTGCCATGGCTATCTCCCCCTTGTCCATGTTCCTCACCACCATGACAACGGTGGCCCCTTTCTCCGCGAGCCCCTTGGCGGTATGGTAACCTATTCCGGAATTGGCACCAGTGACGATGCAGACCTGGCCAGTGCAGACCTTTTCACTCATGTTTCCTACTTACCCCTCGTCGTCTTAAAAACCGTCCCCGCAAGTGTCATTTATCCCCTCCACCCCTGATAGTTAGGTGACATTTTTGGGTGAAACGTTCAAGGTCCACGGCTACACCGAGGACCAGCTCATGTCCATGAAAAAGGACAACTTGAGGGCGGTGTTCCATGAGAGAACCCACCACACCATCGAGGTCTATTACTACCGGATACTCAAAGGGGGCTACGAGATGCCCAAGGACTATGGCGTCGTGGCAGGGAAGCTCCTTGAGATCTGGAAGAACCGTGGTTTTTCCCTTGACCCTCCTGACATCCAGTGGTGCATCAAGTACATCGATGCCGCGAGAAAGATGAGGGAGGGAAAGGACCCTGGGCTGTCGGTGACCCCGTGGGAGAGCTTCACCGAGGCCGATGCGGAGACCATCGAGCGGCTCATCTACGGCAGGAAGAGCATCAGGCAGTTCAAGACCGCCCCAGTTCCCGATCACTTGATCAGGCGTATCCTCAAGGCGGGTCTTTACGCCCCCCACGGATGCAATGTGGGCTGCACAAGGTTCCTGGTTCTCAGGGACCCCGAGGAGCAAAAGCTGGTGAGCAGCGATATCCCCATAGAGAACTGTGTCATGGTCGTGGTGCTCCAGGAGCTAAGCATGTACCACACTATGCGCTTTGAGAAGTTCGTGCCCCAGAACTTGTACTTCGATGCAGGGGCGGCGGCCGACCACATAAGCCTCATGGCCCACGCGCTGGGGCTGGGACACTGCTGGCTCACCCATGGCGAGGAGACGCAGAAAAAGCTCAGGGAGCACTTCAACCTGAGCCCGACTATGACCAGCAGGAACCACATAATCATCGGATGGCCCGACGAGGAGACACTGAAATCAGAGAGGATGAATTTGGACGAGGCGATCCTCAACTAGGTGCGTCTCTTGAAGCCCCTTCTTCTCTTCGACATGGATGGTACCCTGATTATTCTGAAGCACAGGCCCAAGTACAGGGGGACAATCACCCATCACACGCCGTACATGTCTATCAAGGTCCGGATGAAGGAGATAGCCGTGAGGCACGGCGTACCTGCCGAGGAGATCACGAGCATGAACAGGATGGCCCATATATGGAACCGGGTGAGGCGTTATCTGGAAGAGGATGGGCAGAGTCAGGAGGAGGTCCAAGAGATCATGGATGAGATCAACATCCCTTTCATGGTGGAGGAGCGGTCCGAGCATAAACAAAGTGTCCTCCTCCCCGGTACCCTTGCTGGTCTCTATGCCCTAAAATCTATGGGATACGAGATGGGGCTCGTGACCACGGCGTCCAGGAAGTCGTATGATCGCCTGAGCACAAGCGATGATTATGGCAGTTTCGGTGATT
Organism: Candidatus Bathyarchaeota archaeon; assembly: GCA_018652685.1. GTDB lineage: Archaea > Thermoproteota > Bathyarchaeia > TCS64 > TCS64 > RBG-16-57-9. The sequence goes on along the minus strand of JABIBQ010000074.1, from coordinate 20,000 downwards.
TTTTCCCACTATCCATAACTAGGGACGATTGTGACTACATTAAGCCCGACCCCGAGCCAATAAACAGGATGATGGAACTCTGCGGGAGGGATGACGTGGTCTACGTCGGTGACTCTGACCACGACGCCCTAGCTGCAAAGGCGGCTGGAGCACGTTTTGTCCTCATAAACACAAGGAATTACGACAAGGAGATCATCAACTCGTTCAGTACTGACGGTGTCATCAAAAACCTGTCCCAGCTCCCTGAGCTGCTAAACAATTTACCCTAGCAAACCTGTGTGGGCCAGAACTATCCTGAGCCCGATGAGTATCAGCACCAGTCCACCGAAGACCTGAGCCTTTTTACCGAACCTCTGCCCCGTCCTGTTACCTATATTCAATCCCACGAACGTGAAGATGAGCGTCCCCGCGCCCATATACAGGCTGGGCACCCATATGCTGAGTCCCTGTACGCTGAAACTTAACCCAACCGCCAGGGCGTCAATGCTCACCGCAATGGTGAACATCAGCAGGCTCGCCATCCCCAGCAGCTCTTTTGCGTCGATTTCCTCGGCGTTCTCGTCCAGCCCTTCCTTCAACATCTTGCCACCAACGATGGCCAGTAGAATGAAAGCGATCCAGTGGTCCCACCTCTGAATCAGTTCCAGGACACATGAGCCCAGGAACCAGCCCGCCGTGGGCATTATAATGTGGGCTATGCCGAATATTCCGCTGACCTTCAACGAATCAGCGAGCTTGACCTTACCAAGACCGAAACCAGCAACCAGCGCGACGCTGAACGCGTCCATAGCCAGTCCCACTGACAACAGCAGAACTGAGTAAATGTCCATAGTCTGGCTCATATCGGTCTACGGATTTCAGGTTTGGCTCTGTTTAAGGGTTATTCCCTATAGAAGTAGGGAACCCTGTCAAGGGGCGCGTCAACCTCGATCCAGACGCCTCCCCTGTGAACCTCACCGGTGTCCCCCTCCCTCCACCTTGCCCCGCCGGGCAAGTACAGGTTCCTTGACCGTTTCCCCGCTTCAAGGATGGGTGCCACCATGATCTGTGACCCGAACATGAACTGGTCCCCAACGTGGCACTGCTGGTCCTCGGGGAAATCATAATATAGTGGCCTCATCACGGGCGCGCCCGTCAGGTGCGCCTCTCTCATCTGGTCGAGAATATATGGTCGCAGCTTCTCCCTGAGCATCAGCAACTCCTTGATGATCTCGTAAGCCTCGTCGCCGAAGCTCCAAGCCTCGTTTGGTCCACCAGTGACGCCCACCGTGGGATTCCTGTGCCCGTGAAGCCTCATGACGGGGCTGAATACGCCGAACTGGAACCAGCGGATGAGCAGTTCCCTGAACTCCGGGTCATCTGGGTCTCCCCCGTGGAAGCCACCGATGTCCGTGTTCCACCACGGGATACCGCTCATGGAGATGTTGAGGCCGGCCCTGACTTGGGTCCTGAACGCCTCAAAGGTGCTGGGGATGTCACCGCTCCAGACGAGGGCACCGTATCGCTGGCTACCGGCCCAAGCTGAGCGGGTCAGGAGTATGATCTCTTCCTCCCCCTCCGCCGTCATCCCATCGTGGAATGCCTTGCTGTTGAGCATGGGGTAGATATTGGTCACCATCTCACCGTTGCCGATGTGGTACCTCAGGTTCTCGGGGCTCAGGGGATATATCTCGGGCTCACAGGCGTCAAGCCACCACGTCTTGATTCCATGCTTATAGTAGCCCTCCTTGGCCTTCCCCCAGACGTAGCGCTGCGCATCAGGGTTCGTGGCATCATAGTAGTACATGTGTAGCGGACCCTCAGGTCTCTTGTCTAAGAACTGGGTGTGTGACTCGTCCCCGTGCTCGGAGCCCACCAGGTATCCCTTTGATTTCATCTCGTCAAAGTTCTCGCTGAGCTGGTTAACAGTAGGCCACACGCTTACCATGAGCTTTACTCCCATTTCGTCCAGCTCATTGATCATCCCGGGTACATCAGGCCACTTCTCGATGTCAAACTTCCAATCCCCCATGAGTGTCCAGTGGAAGAAATCGGCCACGATGACGCTCAGTGGTAGCCCTCGCTCCCTGTAACCCCTTGCCACGTCCATTAACTCGTCCTGTGTCTGGTACCTGAGCTTGCATTGCCAGAAACCCGTGGCGTACTCGGGCATCATGAGCGGGTAGCCCGTTGCCTCGGCGTACTGCCTCATGATCTGGGCAGGAGTACCCCCCGCAGTTATCCAGTAATCCATCTGCGTTGTCCTGTCGGCTACCCAGTTGGTGCCGTTGTGCCCCAGCTCGACCCTGCCCATGGACGGGTTGTTCCATAGGAACCCGTAGCCCCTGGTGCTAACCATGAAGGGGATGCAGACCTCGGTGTTCCGCTGGAGGAGCTCGATGACACAGCCCTTGTTGTCAAGCCTGCCGTGCTGATGCTGGCCTAGACCGTAGATGTGCTCGCCTTCGTACGCTTTGAACCTGGCCTCGCAGGCGAAGGTGTCTCCGCCCCTTGGCTTCAGGTACACGCCCCTCCACCGCTTGAACCTGTGGTGATACTCGGCGGTGAGTTCCTTCCCTGTGTGAGTTTCTTTGAATGTCATGTTCCATGGCTGGCTGGAGATGCTGTCAGGGCTCAGCTTGATGACGCATGTGATTGACCCGTTTTCCACGGAGACAACTTCATCCTTTATGCTGACTATAACTGTGGACTCTTTCGGCTCAAGTAACGCCCAGTCCAGCGCATCATTGATCTCGTTGAGAACCGTTGCCCTGACTCGCAGGCTGTTCTCGCCCCATGACTGCACTCTGAACTTGAGCCGCTGGCTCCTTAACTCCACTCCATCTATCCTCTCTAAAACATCGACCACGAAGACACCGGTTAAGAAGGGGAGATTTGGGGTGATAATGTTTGCCTAAAGGCTACGCCCGATTTCCTTTGCCCTCTTGATGAGATCCTTCCTCTTCTCAACAGGGTTGTCCCCGGTTCCAGCTGCTACCAAGTTTATTGACTCGGTCATGCCGTAATGGTCCCAGATCATCTTGTACCAGTCGAGGATGTTGTTGTATGCGTTCTCATCCTCCTGACCGTAAGTGAGGACGTTAACCGCCTTTGCCTTTGGCCACTTCTTTGCGTTCTCCTCACTGTAATACTTGTTGTAGACGTACGTCCTGTTGATGAAGTTGAACGTCCTGGTGTCCACGTGGCCGTACCAGACGGGCGAGCCTATTACTAGGGCTCCCATGGACTCCAGATCGGCCTGCATCTTCTCGAAATCGTCGTTTGGTGGGAGGGTCTCGTCAGCGAAGTGCCCTAGGTGCCCGATGTAGAGGTCCTTGAGCCTCCACGTAACCACCGTGTGACCTGCGTCAAGTGCCCCGTCGAGGACCGCCCGTACCAGCTTGTGTGTGTTGCCGTCGTTCTTTGGCCCGCCGATTATCCCAACTACCTTCAACTCAATTACCTTGGCTAGGATTCGTGTCCGTGGGCTATATATCAGTGGGTTTTGTTTTAAAGGTAATTAATTTAACCTAATTGGTTAAATAATATACTTACAATACTATTTGCGCGTACTTTGACATGACCATCTCGGGCCTCAGCTTTGTTGCAACGTTCATCTACGTCTTATGGGTCCGATCCAAGCCATAGTTTTAACAAAACATAGCCCCATTATCCTCTTATCATGTTAAAAGACAAGGCATGGAGTTGGATCGATGAGCACGAGGATGAGTTCATCGAGGTCAGCGACAAGATATGGGGTTACGCGGAGCTTGGCATGGTCGAGCACAAGTCCGCACAGATACACGTTGATACACTGAGGAAGCACGGGTTCAAAGTCGAACACGGCGTCGCTGGGATGCCCAGCGCGTTCGTGGCAACATGGGGCGAAGGAAAGCCTGTAATCGGATTCATGGGTGAGTACGACGCCCTTCCGGGGATCAGTAACAAGCCCGTCCCGTACAGGGAGTGGGAGGTTGTTGACGGCCCGGGTCACGGGTGCGGGCACAACGTCCACGGTACATCAGGGTTCATGGCGGCGATAGCGACCCGCTATGTCATGGAGAAGAAGGGCATGGCCGGAACCATCAAGTGCTTCGGAAGTCCAGCCGAGGAGAACTACGACGGCAAGGTCTACCTTGTGAGGAGCGGCTACCTCAAGGGAGTGGACGCGTGCCTCAGCCACCACCCAAGCGGATACAACGTCGCAGGACTCGCATCAAGCAACGCCGTTGACAGTGTCAAGTACGAGTACTTCGGCAAGACGGCACACGCCGCCGGAAGCCCAGAACACGGCAGGAGCGCCCTTGATGCAATTGAGCTCATGAACATCGGAGTCAACTTCCTCAGGGAGCACGTGGTCCAGGAGGCAAGAATTCACTACGTCATCGAGGAGGGCGGAGGACAGCCCAACGTCGTGCCCGACTACGCCCGGAGCTGGTACTACATCAGGGCACCTGAGAGGTCGATGGTGGCCCATATCGCTGGAAGGATCAACAAGATCGCCAAGGGAGCCGCAATGATGACGGATACCGAGCTTAAGATCGATCTCATCGCGGCAATCTACAACAAGATACCGAACAGGGTGCTCAGCGAGCTGGTGACCGCAAACATGAGGGAGGTGGGACACCCCGGATGGACCAAGGAAGAGGAAACCTTTGCATCCGAGATAGCCAAGACTCTTGACCCCGATGCCAAGATAGCTGGGCTCAAGAAGTACGGCGTCCCGAACCCCGAGAAGTACAAGGATGTCAACCTCATGACCGACATCCATGACGCATGGAACGACGGCTACGTCAGCAAGGGAAGCACGGACGTCAGCGACGTCTCATGGCAGTGCCCCACCATGGAGTTCAGCACCTCGTGCAACGTCCTCGGGGCCCCAGGCCATGACTGGAGGTTCACGGCAGTATCAGGCATGAGCATAGGCCACAAGAGTCTGGTGTTCGCGGCCAAGACCATGGCTGCAAGCGCACTGGACCTGTTCACCAAGCCCGAGGTCATCAAGAAGGCATGGGAGGAGCAGGAGAAGAGGATCGGGGGACGCGAGTATATCTGCCCGATTCCCGAAGATGTCAACCCACCTCTGGCGATAGCCGAGGAGGCGTGGCAGAAGCTCAAGGGCAAACGATAACCCCTCTGTACAACTTGAGCACAGACGGTCAGTGGGACCATGTGCTCATCAATAACCTCTTTTATTCAACCAACAACCGTCATTCATGAATCCTATAAAGTTCGCTGATTACCACCTCTGGGCCAATGAACGGGTCAGGGGGAAACTGTTGGAACTCACCGAGGACGAGTACCGTATGGAACTGATTCCACCCCTTGGTAGCATCAAGGGACATGTTATCCACTCCATCTTGGCTGTCGAGTACAACCTGCGTGCACGGGTTGAGGGAGATAACCCTGATCCCCGTGGGATCGTGGATACGGTCGCTGGTATGACTATTCAATATGCGATGATCCACTGGGAAAAGATGGACCACCAGCTCTTTGATTTCGCGTCAACCCACCTCGACTTGGACGCCACGTTCCCGAACTTTTTGGGCGAGGGTGAGATGCAGGTGAACCACGACGATTTCCTCATCCAGTACGTTGTGCATACCTCCTATCACAGAGGGCAGATAATGAGCGCACTGAGAATGATGGGCAAGGAAGGGATAGGGACAGACTATCTGTTCTACCTCTCACACCTTGAAGACAAAGAGTAGCCCCCCTAGGGCGGTACGATCATGTACTTCTGGGACAGTCCAAGGTACCTGAGGATAGGCGAGACCGCTCATGCGCCTCTCTCGTGAGGGTTCATGTACATCAAGGCGACCCAAACATTCATTATCATTATACCGAACGCCTCGACTACCGCGGTTGACGGCCAGGGAATAACTGCGGTCAAAACGGGTCCCAGCAACCCCATTCCAATAAAAATCTTCCCAAAAACGTTCTGCTCTCCTCCCATCAATCCAGTGCCCCACGCAAGAATCGATAGATCCGAATGTGCGAAGAACAAAACCGAGACTATGAAATGGGGCTTCGTTCCCGAGGGAAAGACGCCGATCAGCGTCAGGAACATCCCGGTGATCATGAGGAACGCCGCCCCCACCGTTGTGAGCTTGTTGAACGATGCGTGGACAAGGTAGATGCCGAAAAGAACGATCATGAATCCCGTGAGTATCATGCCGTTGCTGAAAAGCCAGGCATCGGTTGCCATTGGACCACCCAAATCACTGAAAGCGTGCTCAGTGAAAACGAACCAGGGGTTTCGCTGGATCGATGCCAGGATTACCAGCCATCCACTGATCCCTGAAACAACGCCGAGGATTCGTAGACGGTCAAGCCTCTCTCTTTTCATGGGTTAGGAGTGGAGGTGTGTGGATAAAGCAGTTACCCACCTCATAGCTTCCTGAACTTCTGTATCCTGCTCCCCTCAAGGGTCTCCCCGACGTAGAGGTCTCCCTTGGAGTCGATGCAGGCGCAGTGGGGGTTCATGAACAGGCCCGGCTCCAAGCTGGGCTCTCCTCCCCACCTGGCAACGAGGACGCCCTCCTTGTCAAGTATGCTGAACCTTGCCTGTAACTCGGTTACGTACACGTAGCCGTCCTTGTCGATGGTGGCGCTGCATGGCTGCTTGAATCCACCCCACTCTGTGATGTACTCACCGTTAGCTGTGAAGATCTGGATCCTGTGGTTCTGCCTGTCGCATATTAGGACCCGTCCGTCCGCTGCGATTGCGACGTCGTGGCTGATATCAAACTGGCTCGGTCCGGTACCCTTCTCTCCCCACGACAGCAGTAGCTCCCCGTCTGCCGAATACTTGTGGACTCTTGAGTTGGCGTAGCCATCGGATACATAAATCTCGCCTGATGGCGCGACGTCAATATCGGTTGGTCTGTTGAACGGCTTCCCCTCCTCGCCTGTTACATCCTCGGTTCCCCATGTCTCAAGCAGCTTCCCGTCCAAGGTGAACTTTTGCACAGTATGCCTGTGGTAATCTGCAACATACGCCACATCGCCCTCGATGTGTAAACCATGGGACGTGGGCAACTTGACCTCCCAAGAATCCTTCACCTTGCCATCTCTGTCGTATATCACCAAAGAGTGCTCACCCCTGTTGAGAACGTACACATTGTCATCGGCGTCAACGGCGCATCCTATTACGTGACCGAAACTCCATCCATCCGGTAGCTTTCCCCAGCCCTCCACAACCTCAAAACCCCTTTCTTCCAAACCAGAATTCATTCCGATACCCCAAGAAGAGTTGCCTGATGATTTGATAAAATATTGCACTCATTCTCGGTAGTCAAGACCCGTTCTTGTTGCACCAATCTTTTACACTCATTCAGCAACTCATTACTATGTTGAAGGAAAAGGCTTGGAGCTGGATCGATGAGCACAAGGACGAGTTCATCGAGGTCAGCGACAAGATTTGGGGATACGCGGAACTGGGTCTCTGCGAGGACAAGAGCAGCAAGGCGATAGCTGAGAAACTAGAGAAATATGGGTTTCGTGTCCAATTAGGGGTGGCAGGGATGCCAACCGCGATTCTAGCCGAGTGGGGGGAGGGCAAACCAATCATAGGTGTTCAGGGGGAGTACGATGCCCTGCCCGGAATCAGCAACAAGGTGGTCCCGCACAAGGAGGCGCTTGTACAGGACGGAATGGGCCACGGCTGTGGACACAACGTGCACGGGACAACAGCACTCACGGCTGCGTTAGCAGTCAAACACGAGATGGAGGCAAAGGGCATCAAGGGCACCATAAGGTTCTATGGGACGCCGGCCGAGGAGAACTTTGGTGGTAAGGTCTTCATGGTCAGGGAGGGCCTCTACGACGACGTTGAGGCGGTGTTCGGACACCACCCCATGAACATGAACATGGCGGGGCTAGTCAGCAGCAACGCGACAAACGGCGTAAAGTTCCATTACTACGGGAAGACGGCCCACGCGGCTGGGAATCCAGAGATGGGCAGGAGTGCGTTAGATGCCATCGAGCTCATGAACATAGGCGTCAACTTCCTCAGGGAGCATATAATCCAGGAGGCGCGAATCCACTACGTCATCGAGGAGGGAGGGGGGCAACCCAACGTCGTACCCGATTATGCCAGAAGTTGGTACTATATCAGGGCTCCACGGCGAGACCAAGTCGATCCACTATACGAAAGGATCAAGAAGATCGCGGAAGGGGCCGCTATGATGACGGAGACAGAGCTAAAGATTGACCACTCGGGAGGACTTTACAACCTCATCCCCAACAGACCGTTGGCCGAAACAGTTACGGCTAACATGCGTGCCGTGGGAGGCCCCAAGTGGAGCGAGGAGGACTATGCTTTCGCCGCCGAGATAGCGAAATCGGTGCCAAAAGAGCACAAGGCCGCCGGTCTCAGGAGGTTCAAGATCCCTAACTGGGAGAAGTACCTCGACGTAGACCTCATGTCAGATATCCTGGATCCTTTGGGCGACGGTGAGACAATGGCGGGAAGCACTGATGTGGCTGATGTCAGCTGGATCACACCTGCAATCGAGTTTGGCACTGCTTGCAACGTTCTCGGAGCTCCGGGTCACAGCTGGCAGTTTGTCGCGTGCAGCGGAAGCAGCTTAGGTCACAAGAGCCTGGTATTCGCCGCCAAGACAATGGCGGGAAGCATACTGGACCTCATGACAAAACCTGAGCTCCTCAAAGAGGTCAAGGAAGAGCACAAGATGCGGCTCGAAGGTCAGACATACACACCGATTGGCGATCCCGACAGGAAGCCTCCACTTGAGATGGCGCGTGAAATGGCTGAGAAGCTCAAGGGCAAACAGTAGCCCTTCTTTTATCTCAACTGTCCCCAGGACCCCAATTTATTTCCAAATAACCCATTAATAACCCTACTCGTTTTTTCATACCGCAGAATCACGGTTCTGCTGACGCTGTGGACAAATTGACAAGGGAGGGACCAGTTCTTCAGACTGGCGCATTAGCCAGACTAAACTATTCCTGCACCAATCTTTTACACTCATCCGGCAACTCAATGGTATGTTAAAGGATAAGGCATGGAATTGGATCGATGAGCACAAGGACGAGTTCATCGAGGTAGCGGACAAGGTCTGGCAGTACGCCGAGTTGGGGCTCGTCGAAACAAAATCAAGCAAACTCATCGCCGAAAAGCTGGAGAAGCATGGGTTCAAGGTTCAACTGGGCGTCGCAAAGATGCCCACAGCCATCGTGGCTGAGTGGGGCTCAGGGAAACCTGTGATCGGGTTCCAGGGAGAGTATGATGCCCTGCCCGGTATCAGTAACAAGATATCCTCAAAGCAGGATCCCTTGGTTAAGGGAGCACCTGGGCACGGCTGTGGGCATAACGTCCACGGTGCAACTGCACTGGCCGTGGTCGTCGGCCTCAGATACCTGATGGAGGAGGAAGAGCTCCCCGGAACCATCAGGTTCTTCGGGACACCGGCCGAGGAGAACTACGGCGGCAAGGTCTTCATGGCCAGGGACGGCTATTATGATGGGCTGGACGCCTGCCTCAGCCACCACCCCTCAAGCATGAACGGTGCGAGCCTGAAGTCAAGCACGGCCGTCAACGGGGTGAAGTTCATCTACAGGGGCAAGACGGCCCACGCGGCGGGTAACCCCGAGATGGGCAGGAGCGCCCTTGACGCCATCGAGCTCATGAACACCGGCGTCAATTTCCTCCGCGAGCACATAATCAGCGACGCACGTATCCATTACGTCATCGAGGAGGGCGGGGGACAGCCAAACGTGGTTCCTGATTATGCCCGTAGCTGGTATTACATCAGGGCACCCGAGAGGGAGCAGCTGGACCCCATCTATAAGAGGATACTCAAGATAGCGGAGGGAGCCGCGTTGATGACCGAGACGGAGCTGGAGGTGCTGTTCCTCGACGCCCTGTACAACATCATCCCCAACAAGCCACTGGCGGAGCTGGTGGTCAAGAACATGAGGGAGGTCGGAACCCCCGAGTGGAGCGAGAAGGAACTCGAGTTCGCAAAGGAGATCGCATCCAACTTCAGCGTTGACGCCAAGATGGATGCCCTCAAGAGGAACAAGATACCCAACTATCAGAAGTATCGGGACGTGCACCTCATGACCGATATCCTCGACCCGCTGGGGGACGGGGAGACGAGTCCTGGAAGCAGCGATGTGGGGGATATCAGCTGGATCTGCCCGACAATCGAGTTTGGGACTACAAGCGCCGTCCTGGGAGCACCTGGTCACAGCTGGGCGTTCGTAGCAACGTCAGGTTCAAGCATCGGACACAAGAGCCTCGTGTTCGCAGCTAAAACAATGGCCGGCGTTGCACTTGAGCTACTGACAGACGAGAAGGTCTTGGCCAAGGCGAAGAAGGATCACCTTGCCAGAATGGGTGGCAAGACATACAGCACCCCGCTACCCGAGGGAGTTGAGGTGCCCCTTGCCATCGCCGAGGAGAACTGGGAGAAGACCCCTAAACAGTAGGGGACTCTACCAGACCTTCTTGACTAGCTCCAACCCGTTTTTTCCTATTATCTTCCCTATTTCCTCGTCACTGTACCCGTGTTTTATCATCCAGCGGCAAACGTTCTGGAGGCACTCGGTTGGGTTCTCCATACCCCTGACGTACTTGAGCTCCTTCAGCTGCTCCAAGTTCATGTCTATCCCGAGAAACTTGCTGCCGCCTTCCTTCCCTGGCCTCGTGTAGTGACCTAGCCCTAGTTTGGCGTGGCGTTCGATGTTTGCAAGGTATAGCCCGACGTGGTCACCGTAGTTTGTGTCAGGCCCGCAGCCCACGTGGTCGATTCCGATGAGGTCAATGCAGTACTCGATGTGCTCCATGTAGCTGTCGATGCCGTGAAGTGGGTGCTTCTCGGTGACCGTGAGGTTCGGTGCTGCCTCGATGGCCATCACCCCTCCCTTCTCCCCTAGCGCCTGGATCACCTCGTCAGGGAACATCCTGGTTGTGGGCGTCAGCGCTCTCGCACCGGCGTGGCTGACGATAATCGGGTCCCTACTCAGTTCGATTGTCTCCATGGCTGTCCCGTCGCTGACGTGGCTAACATCAACCAGGAGCCCTAGCTTATTCATCCTCACTAGGGCGTCATAGCCGAAATCAGTCAAACACCCGTCCGCGTGCTCTTTGAGGCCGCTGCCCAACATATTGGATTCACTGTAGTTGATGCCGATGCTGCGGACGCCAAGGCCGTAAAGGATGTCCAGCCTGTCCACCTCGTTCTCGATGCAACTTGCCGACTCTAGTACAGCGACCCATGCGAGTTTTCCCTCTCTGTGGGCGGTATCGATGTCCCCTGGCCTTTTGCAGTGGATGAGAAAGTCCTGCTTGGCTATATCCACAAGGTGCATCCCTAGGTCGTGGATTGTGCCGTTCCAGTCCCAACCGTGCTTTGTGTTCGCGAAACTGCTGCCGTCCTGCAAATTGTCGAACACGCAGTCAAGGCCCGACGTTGACAGCGCCTCGTAGGCGATAAAGTTCCTGCCCTCCTGGTCGTACTCCCTGATCTCGTAGGGATTCTCTGGGCTTATCTCGATGTGTGCGTGGAGGTCCATGACCACGCTCTTGGTCATCACCTCCTCGAAACGCTCCTCCTCGGTCTTGCTGAGGGGGACTGGCTCCCACCACTCATCTATCACGGCCTCTCTCAGCTTGAACTCCTTGTAGTCAATCCCCGGCTCAAGGTACTGGAAGGCCCGGTAGCCGTCATATTTCTTGTTCCTTCCCATAACAATCAATGAAAAACTCATCTCAGGGTGTATTTAACAGGTCTTTTATACGCAACTCGCACAAAACCCATTGATTGCAATGCCAGACGTAAAGATCACAGTAGTAGCAAAGCTCAAGCCGGGCGAAGTCTTCGCCGAGCTAGCCGCCGACACAACAAACCCCGTGTGCGACGCCGTCGAGACAGGCAAGGAGTACCTTAGTGTGGGAATGGCCATACCTGAGGGATTCTGCAGCTGGGCCTGGGCCGACATCCAGAGGGATGTAGCCCACCTGGCCCTGGGAGGGGATTTTAGGTGGATCAACAAGCCCGGCAGTATGGTCAGCTGCTGCACCGACGGCCTCAGGCCCGTGGTATTCAAGCTCGAAAGAATCGAGTGATTTTTCCTCTCCTTTGGATTATCCTGTTCTCTAGTTGAACCGGGTATTTCTGAAAAAACGTACTCCCGCCACTAGGTATGAGTGTATAATTTTTTTTCTCAGGGTGGCCAGGGGGTGGTCCTGTCTCCCGCAACAAACTTCTAGTCTCACGGAACCGGCTATCGCCGTACTCGGCTAGCCTCTCTCAAATTGCGGGTTTGGTGGGCCTCCTGGCCGTGCCCGTCTGTGCCACTAGTGGGTAACCCCGAATCACTGATAACCTCATCAAAGTCCGTCTTTGTGGCGGCGTCGATTGTCTACGGGCAGGTGGTTCAATGGTTGAGTGCTCTTAACCCTTTCCAATTTGTTCCCAGCGGCCTTTTTGGTGTCTCCACTTGGTCTGGTCGGACTTGTAGAACCTGTGGAGGTGGTCACCGATGAGCTCTGATGCATCCATCTCGTCGTACCGCTCGACTATGGTCTGTTTGACGGGCCATGACTGTATGGTGGCGCACTCGGGGGCCACCTCGTAGAGCATGTTGCCCTCGCCCTTGATGGCCATCCTGAAGGGATAGCTCCTACAGACCACTGGTCGCTGGTCGTGGATGAGGCACCAATCGTCGTTCAGGTGGATGCATGTGGTGGAGTCGTAGAGGTACAGTACCGTCTTGAAATCGGGGTCATCGGGGGTCCCGCCGAGTCCCAGGTTCGGTTTGATTGCGTCCTTTGGGAAGAGGTGGAGTTCCCAGGGGAAAAGGGAGAGCCCGGTCCAGTCCCCGTCGCCCAGCCTCTTGCAACAGTTGCCGCACTTGGCGCATGGGAAAGGGGTTTCCATGGGGGTACCGGGTGATGGGGCGATAAAAAGGGTTACACGGTGCGGATTGTCAGCCCGCCCAGGCCCATGACGACATGGATGTCCAGTGTTGGGCCTTCACCAGAGTATGATTCCGTCTCGTAGATGCCCTTGCCAAAGCTCCTGCTCCTAGCCCTGACTTCGCCACGTAGATCCACGCCGGCGAGTCCGTTCACCCTGATTATCGCAGGGACATCCCTGTCTATGTCAAGCTCAAAGCCGCCGACGCCTGCGTCTATCCTTACGTGTGTGTCTTTCTCTGGACTCTTCCCTGTGAACCCAAGTTTGATCTGTCCGACCCCGCCTCCCACCCGGATCTCCCCGGCGTTGGCGTTAAGTAGGCCAGTCGCCTCAGTCTGTCCGACACCTGACTCGATCCTGAGTTGCTTCATTGACTCAGTATTCGGCTCATCGAAACTGACCGTGCAGTCGCCGACCCCAGCCCTGATGCGGAGATCGGTCAAAGGTAGCCCTCCTAGGGATATCCTTCCCCTAGTGACCCCGGTTTTCACCTTGAGGCTGTACGGTCTTGCGGTCCCCAGGTTGAGGCTCCAGTCGTTAACCGGATTGTCCCAGTGGGTGTGGAGCCACCGCTCGTCCTGCTTGATCTGCACCCCGTCGGAGCCCTCGGTAATCAACGGCATCCACTCCGGAATATCATAGGTGATAGTCCCCTCCACGAATTTCTCATCTCCCGGTTGTAGCTCTAAACGACCGCTGACGAGTATGACCAGCTCCAGCTGGGGGTTTTCTGATTCAGGATACTCGATATCCACGGCCTCAATTGCGGCGTCTCCCCTTTCCTTCAGGGACGACCCGCATTTACTGCAGTAGATATCCTCCTCGGTATGTTCATTGCCACACTTAGCACAAAACGGCATAACAATCAAAGAGATATTTTCAGGGGAGTCTATAAAGCGCGCGCTGGAATGAAAACTGATGAACGATTAAAGGTACTCCTTGAACCATCTTAAGATGTGTTCAAGTCGCTCCTCTCTGTGCTTTGGCTTGCCGCTCCTGCTCAGCTCGTGATTCTCATCGGGGAACCTTACCAGCTCCGTGGGTACTCCGAGTAGCTTGAGAGCGGTGAACCACTGCTCTGCCTCGGCAATAGGGCACCGATAGTCCTGTTCGCTATGAATGATCAGGCACGGCGTTTTGACGTTGTCAACGTGGTAGAGAGGGCTGTGCCTCATCTGGTGTATCAGTGCCTCACCCCAGTATGTCTTCTCGCCGCTGATGCTCTCGGGTTGCATGAACCCGATGTCGCTCACACCGAACTTGCTGATCCAGTTGCATATGCTCCTGCACGTTACCGCTGCGCTGAACCTGTCGCTATGGCTGATGATCCAGTTAGTTGTGTAGCCGCCGTAGCTCCCCCCGGTTAACCCAAGCCTTTTCTCATCAATCCACGGGTACCGCCTTAACGCCGCGTCGGTGAAGTCAAGAAAGTCCTCAGTGTCCACTTCCCCATAGTGCCTCATAACTGCCTGCGTGTAGGGTTCCTCGTACCCTGCGCTTCCCCTCGGGTTGGTGTAGATGACTGCATAACCCTCAGCTGTCAATAATTGGAACTCCTGATAGATACCTTCACCATAGACGCCCCTGGGCCCGCCGTGCATCTCAAGAACGCACGGGTAGGACTTGCCCTCCTCCCAAGTAACGGGTTTCATCAGCCAGCCGTCAACTGTCCTACCGAGCCTGTTCCTGAACGTAAAGTGCTCGGGCTCAACCAGGTCAAGACCGGATAGAACCTTGTCATTGAATCCGCTGAGCTTCCTCTCCTCTCCGTAGTAGAGGAACAGCTCTGTGGGGGATGTAGCGTTCATGGCTACAAAGGCTATCTTTTCATCCTCTGAAACGCTGAACCCTTCAGCGGTCTTGCCCGTAACCAAGACTTCCGGGGCCTTCTCGCCTAGTTTGAGCTTGTAGATGTTCAGGTTTGGCGTATCTGCCGTGTTGAAGTAGATTGATTCTCCGTCGCTGCTCCACACCGCACCTGATTGTGGGCTCCCAACCCTCAGATCACTCCCGATGCCCATTATCAGGCTCCTGTTGAAGCTGCCCGTCTCCAGTTTTGGTTCACCTCCCGAGGGCATTGTCCAGAGATCGTAATCAACGGCTAGCTCAGTTGTTTTGTCGTGCCCGATGAACGCGATGGTTGACCCATCTGGGCTGTGGCTGTGGTTTGCGATTGTGAACCTTCCGTCAGTGAGTTTGACTGGCTCTCCTCCCTTGGCGTCTACATTGAAGATGTCCGCTACGCGACTTGTGTCGGCCTCCTCGTCCATGTTGGCTATGAAGGTGATTGACTTTCCGTCCCTCGCCCACTTCGGGTTGTTTATGTCATACTCGCCCTTTGCGACCTGCTTTGGCTTGCTTCCCGGTCTCACCGTGTAGAGCTGGACCCTTTTTCCCTGAAAGAATCCCATGTTGTTGAACTTGTACCTGATGCGCTTGATATGCTTAACATCGGTCTCGGGTTTTTTGTCCATCCACGTCCTAGTAGTGAACAGGATCTGGTTGCCGTCGGGTGACCACTCAGGGTTGCCCACCCCGTTCTCCATGTCCGCGACTAGCTGTGCCTCTCCTCCAGTGAGGCTGATAGTGTACAGCTGGGTCTTCTTGTCCTTCTGCCTACCCCTAGCAAGGAAGAGCAGTTTCTCTCCGTCCGGGCGCCACCTCGGGTTGTTATCAGATTCAGGGCCATGTGTGAATTGGGATAAATCACCGGAATCGGTGTCGGCCAACCAGATGCTGCTCCTGTACTTGTTACACTTATAATCGATTGCACTCACGACGAAGGCGATCCTTGACCCGTCGGGGCTTATCTGTGGATCTGAGACAAACTTGAACCTGCGAAGATCCTCTACCTTGATCTTACGTTTAGCCATACCTGAGAAAAGGTTTAGAGGCTTAAGTTATTTGAGGATGCCAGCGTCTGCAAGGCGGTCCGCGACCACCGAGAGCTCTAACTCCTCAAGTCCCTTCCTCGTCTGTAGGCCGGTCGTCTTGTCCCACCCATGAAGGGAGTAATACTCGTCAAGGGTCCTCTCCCATGTCTCGTGGTCGATGTTCTCTCCCTTGTAGGGCCCTGATTTCACGGGCTCCTCCCAGAACCTCTTCGGGGGGTAATCGTCGTCCCTTGTGAACTCCCCGTGGATCGAGTTGATGGCTTTCTCCAGGTTGTGGAGCTTCTTGCCGATCAGCGTGAGCCTCTCATAGTTCAGGTCCATCCCAGTGAGGGACGAGGTAAGCTCCGCGAAGTACTGGGCCGATTTTGGCGAAATTTCTGTCTCCCAGCTCAAAAGCCCATTGTTGTATAGGCAAGTCCCAGTCATGTCAACGACTCCCTTGAACTGCTCCTGCATGTGGACCTTGTAAGCCACTCCGTCCCATGACCTGAATTTTTCCGGGCTGAAGCTGTGGGTCGCACCTCTCAGGTGCCTGCCAGCGGCTGGGCTTGTCACTATCCCGAAACCCCATCCCTTGCTGATCCTGACCCCGTCCACGGTGTCCTGCCCCTTGATGTGGAGCGCGAAATACTCCGATCCCTTCCCAAGCTTCTCAGATGCCACTTTGACGCCGTCCGCAAGGAAATCCCCGAATCCTTCCCTGTGGGCAAGCTTGTGGATGAGGGCCAGCATGGCGTCGTGGTTGCCCCATGTCAGCTCAAGGCCGTCAGTGTCATCCTTCGTCAGGAGCCCTTTCTCGTACGCCTCGAATGCCCATGAGATGACCACTGATGCGTTATCCCCGTCAAGTCCGTACTGGTTTGTCAGTAGGTGGGCCATGATAGCCGGCTCGGGCTCATCAACGTCCACTCTGGTACAGAAACTGTTGCTACTGTTATTCCACCAGCCCTCTCCCTTAATAGCGTACGGCCCGTCGGGGATGTTCATCCACGGCATGCATCCAACGGGGCATCCGTAGCAGGCGAGTATCTTCTCCCTGTACTTCTTGATGGTGTCCCCCGCCACCTTCTTGATCTTCTCGGGCTCCCAGTACGCGTCCTGGCCGTTCCTGACGGGCCTGAACCCTGCCTCCCAGGCGGGACTACCGTAGTAGCTCTCCACTCCGTAATAACCGTCCTTCCTGTACAGCTTTGCCTTGGGGAAGGTCTCAACCTTAGCCCTTGCGGCGTCTACCGCCTTGATGAATCGCTCAGGATCAGCAACCGTGATAGGTAATGACCCCTTTGCCGCAACCGCCTTGAGGTTCTTGGAGCCCATGACGGCCCCCACCCCGCTTCCCCCCGCCGCCTTTGCCCTGTCAGACATAACGCATGCCGACCGGACGAGGTTCTCCCCTGCCTGACCGATACCTATAACCCTCACCTCGTTGTCCCTTTCGTTGGTCCTGATCCTCTTCTCGGTCTCCCATGTGGTCAAGCCCCAGAGGTGGGACGCGTCCCTCAGCTCTGCTTTGCCGTCGCATAGCCACAGATAGACCGGTTTCTCGGATCTCCCAGTGAATACTAGGTTGTCGTATCCCGCGTACTTCATCTCGGCCCCAAAGTGACCACCGCAGTTGGCTGAGCCTACTCCTCCCGTGAACGCGTTCTTGGTATCGATGCTGACTCTGCTGCAGAAGGGGGAGAGGGTGCCGACCAATGGGCCGACGCCTATCGTGAATATGTTTTCGGGCTCGAGTGGCCCACATTCTGGATCCAGCTCGTTGAAAAGTATCCACTCGTTGATGCCCCTACCACCTACCCAGTCCCTCGCGTACTTCTCAGTAGGCTCCTCGATTAGGGTTCCTGTTGTCAGGTCAACCCGGATGACCTTGCCTCCGTACCCGTGTGGCTTCATCGCCTCACTCCCCTTGCCTCGTAGGCGCAGTACTTGACGCACAACGGAGTCTCCTCGCCTTTACAGAGGTCGCAGGTGCTGTCAACGCTCATGGTTATGACCGCGTTGTCGTTGTCCCTGCTGATGTGGATGCTTGATCTCGATGGGTTGAACTCTTTATGATTTGAGT
This sequence comes from Candidatus Bathyarchaeota archaeon, assembly GCA_018652685.1. Lineage (GTDB taxonomy): Archaea > Thermoproteota > Bathyarchaeia > TCS64 > TCS64 > RBG-16-57-9. Next base: position 2,112 of record JABIBQ010000074.1, on the reverse strand, counting down.
GGTGGAATCCGCATGCTGCCTCGCATATTCGACAGCCCTGGCATTTCGATGGGTTAAGGAGGATCAACGGGGTTCAAGTGAACCCGCTGGGCTTGTAGGCTATAAAATCTTGCTCACTGGTCCAATATCCAGACCATGAGCCCCTTCTGCGCGTGCATTCTGTTCTCAGCCTGGTCGATCACTACACTCTGGGATGAGTCCATGACCTCACTGGTGATCTCGGTCTCCCGTTTGGCGGGGAGGCAGTGCATTACGATGCAGTCGTCCTTGGCCTTCTTGACCAGCGCTGAGTTCACTTGGAACTGGGGGAAGACCTTCATCCTCTTCTTTTTCTCCTCTTCCATTCCTGCGCTGACCCATACGTCGTTGTATATGACATCGGCGTCAGTGACGCCTTCCACGCTGTGGCTTACTTTTACGGAGCCAGAGAGCGTATGATTGGCCTTCTTTAAGAGTGCTGGATCAGGACTGTACTCTGGGCTGTCCGGGCACACGATGGTGACATCCATTCCCTGTCCCGCACACCCTATGATTGTGCTTGCTGCCGTGTTGCAGCCGCCGTCTCCCACGTACGCGATCTTCAACCCATCCAGCTTTCCCTTCTTCTCTTTGATGGTGAGCAGGTCCGCCAGGTTCTGGCAGGGGTGGTACAGCTCAGTCATTCCGTTGATGACTGGGACTGTTGACGCCTCACCCATCTCTTCCATCGCGTCCTGTTTCAGGACCCTTGCCATGATTATATCCCCGTACCTGGCCAGCACTGCGACGCCATCCTTCAATGTTTCGCTCCTGCTGAAGCCCTGGTTCTCGACGCCGTACATTATAGCGTGGCCTCCCAGCTGGGTCATTCCCGCCTCGAAGCTGATCCTAGTCCTGAGGCTCGCCAACTCGAATAGCATGATTAGGGTCTTGCCCTCCATTGTGTGCTTGTAAAGCGACGGCTTGGACTTGATCTTCTCGGAGATGTGTAGTATCTGGGATACCTGTTCTGGGCTCAAGTCCCAGTCGGATAGTACGTGTTTCATGGTTGATTCCTCGATTGATAGAATCCACTAAAACTGGGCGATAGATATAATGATTGTGACATGAATGTTATAAAATAAGACGCTATTGTTCTAAATAGAGTGGGAGAGTTATTTGAGGTACCTGTTGAACCATCGTATGATGTGTCGGAACCTCTCCTCCCTGTGCTTTGGCTTGCCGCTCCTGCTGAGCTCGTGGTTCTCATCGGGGAACCTCACAAGCTCGGTGTCCACCCCCAGCTCCATCAACGCGACGAAGAACTCCTCGGCCTGCTGAACGGGACACCTGAGATCGTTCTCGCTGTGGATGAACAATAAAGGCGTCTTCACGTTCTTTGCGTACCTTAGCGGACTCTGAGACAAGAGCTTGTCCTCGTCCCTCCAGGGGTAGCCCATGTTGCCGCTGGGGCCGTGGTTGAAACCTAAGTCGCTGTACCCGTGGTGGCTGTACCTGTTGCATGTGCTCCTGCACGCCACGCCAGCCCTGAACATGTCAGTTTGGGTGACGATCCAGTTGGTAAGGTAGCCGCCATAGCTGCCACCCGTGACACCTAGTCTATCTGAATCGATGAACGGGAATCGCTTGATGGCGTCTCGAGTGAAATCCATGATATCAATGTGGTCAACCGTGCCGTGCCTGCCGTTGAGGGTTGCTCCGTACTCCTCGCCGTACCCTGCGCTTCCCCTGGGGTTCGTGTAGATAACGCAGAAACCCGAGGCAGCCATCAGTTGGAACTCCTGGTAGATGCCATCTCCGTAGATGCCCAGGGGCCCACCGTGTATCTGGACGATGGTGGGGTATATTTCGCCCTCGACATAGTCCTGTGGTTTCATCACCCAGCCGTGGATTTTGTCTCCCAGTTCGTTATTCCAAATATACATCTCGGGGGTGCTCAATCTGAGGTTCTTGAGGTGCCTCTCGTTGACTTTCGTCACCTTCTTGCCGTTCACGTACAGCTCGCACGGCTCCACCGCGTTCATGGTGTTGTAACTCAACACCTCACAGTCAGCGGAGTAGCTGAAACCATCAACGGTGATTCCCTCGGTCATCTGCTCGACCTCGTGGCTCGCCCTCTTGACCCTGTAAATG
>JABIBQ010000006.1 GCA_018652685.1 Candidatus Bathyarchaeota archaeon | reverse complement strand
TGCTTCAGGAACGGTAAGGGCACAGGGATCTATGAAACGGTGATGTCTGTGCTTGCTTCTTGGAAGCAGCAAGACCGCAACCTACCCCAAACACTGAGTGAGACTCTAACCCAAGAATGGAACAAGAGCTAAACACATACTCGAAAGTCATTCCAGTATTGACGGTTGTTGCGTTAGCGTACCCTACCTGAAGATTCCAAGTGACATCGTTCCAGTCAATATCTGGAGCAATATTATAGGTTTGACCATTGAACCCTGTTGCAGCACTCGCAACAGAACCCTGGGTTAATGTGAATAATACAAGTAAAGCCACTAATATGCCAAATACGTCTTTTTTGCTTCTCATCTTGATATCACTCGATATAGTACACAGGGAATAGCCAGTATTACCTTCCACTAGGATTCTTCTCTGTATGTACGTATTGCCATAAATCAGGGTGGGTTATATGGTTATTCCTATTACTACTCCATATCTATATTGTATATAACCGTAGAACACTCGGTAAATAGATGTAAACATATCATAAAATTAACATTTTCACGTTAAGTTGTCGGAGATTATTTGAGGTAATTTAAAGAAACAAGATGAGTTCGTAAGACCATCACAAAATGCAAGTAAACGTTAAAATGGAGAACCATTCAGTCCTTGGAAATAACCGCGCGAGCCATTAAAGTGAGACAAACTGTCAGTTTAGTCCCAATACTCCTTGGGATCTCTCATCCTACCGTACCCCATGAGGTCGTCGCTCCAGACCCAGAACTTGTTGAGCTGGGGAACGTTGCGAATGAGCCACTTCACAATATCATGATGCAGCCCCTTCTTCTTGGCGAAGGCGCAGACCCTGTAGCAGACGGTACAGCTGGTGCCCACCTGGTCCCAGTAGTCCCTGCATTTCTCCTCGTCACAGGGCCACCTGAAGACACCTGGGTTTGAGCCTAGCGGGTCGTCCCAAGAACGTGGGCCGGACCCTATGGCGTCTCCTGGGCAATGCTTTGAGCATTTCTGGCATTTCTCGCAGAACTCAAGCAAACCAGGCTCTGCCTGCGGGCTCTGAGGCAGTGGCATATCGGTGAACACCTTACATATCTTGATGAGAGGTCCATCATTCCAGCTGATGACCCGGTTCATCCTACCCAGGTGGCCTATTCCCGCCTTGAGGGCCATGGGTACATTCATCGTCATATCGTTACCTGAAGGAATCGCGTTCCACCCCAGGCCCCTGATGAACTCCGCTACTGTTCCGGCGAGAATATGCATCCTGCCGTAAGCCATTCCACCTGCCGCAAAAAGAGGTGTCGGCGTGTACTGGGTCTCCTCGTAATCGATGGGAACCGTCATGACGATGGCCCATCTGTGATTCTTTGGATAAACTGCTTTCTCGTTGGTCTCGTTGGCCATATCTGCGTCTTCGAATACAATGGGCTTGCCCTCTCGGGTATGGCTGAAGAACCACCGCTCATCGATCTCGGTGAACCTGACATCGAGTGCCCCGTAGTACTTTGCGGCCTTTCTGATGACCCTAGCTGCCTCATCCGGGCTAGCCTCCCACTTTGGGACTCCCTCTGGCTTGTGGGTAACCCCCATGGGGGTCCAACTGTAGTAGCCCTTGTTCATGCCCTCTGATTCGCCGTTAGACTGGTGGTTCGATGTGTACGCCGCGTCCCTGAACGTATAGTCAAGGAGGCTGAAGCCGGGCAATCCCTGCTCTATCCTCCACTTTTTCCCGTCCTGGGTTTTGTATCCTCTTGGAGTGGACACTCTTGAGCTCCCCCTCGGATCGTGACGCATATAACAGTCCTTTACTGGATAGTTTTCATCGTAGCTGTTCTTTCTAGTCAATTCACTCAACCTATGTCCGCTTGAAAGGCGTTCTCCAGTACATCCTCGGGTCCTTCATCTTACCATATCCCATGAGATCATCGCTCCACGCCCAGAACTTGTTGAGTTGAGGCACGTTCCTGATGAACCACTTGATGATATCATGGGTGACTCCCTGAGGTTTTGTGAAGCTGCAAGTCCTGAAACAGACGCTACACGGGGACCCAACCTCGTTCCAGTAATCAAGGCATCCCTCCTCATCCCCGTACCACTTGAGTATTCCCGGGTTGTTGGCCTGGCACACCGCATCATACGTCCTAGGCCCGTATGGCAGGACCTGGGGAGGGCAGTGTCTGGAGCATTTCTCGCAGTCCTCGCAGAACTTGATTATTCCGGGGTGAGCCAGCTCGCTCTGGGGTAGCGGCATATCGGTGAACACCTTCATAAGGCGCACCAGTGGGCCCCTCTCCCAAGTGATTAACCTTCCCTTCCTACCTGCATGGCCAAGACCGGCTTGGATTGCGATAGGTATACTCATGGCGGTGTCGTTGCCCATGGGGGTGGCGTGCCACCCGAGGCCCCTGATAAACTCAGCCAGCTGCCCCGCCAAGTGGTGCATCTTACTGTACCCCATGTTTGTCGAGACCTCCAACTGCGTGGGGGCGTGCATGAACTCCTCGTACTCCATGGCCACAGAGATACCGATAACGTGCTTGTGTTTCAATGGGAAGACGGCCTTCTCCTCCGTCACGTACCCCTCATCGATCTCCCCATCAAACTCCAGCGGCTTCCCGTACCTGCTATGGGTGTAGAACCACCTTTCGTCAAGAGTCGTGAAACCAACGCTATTTGCCCCGAAGAACTTTGCCGCCTTCTCTATTATCCTCGCGGCCTCCTCCGGATCCCCCTCCCACTGAGGGATATCCTTGGGCTTCGTCACGTGGCCCATGCTCTTCCAACTATAGAAAGCCTCGCCTTGAGTATCGGTGGTGTCTTCAGGGTACTCATACAGGCCCGCGGCCCCGTTGAAAGCGTAATCAACTATGCTAAACCCTGGGACCCCCTGCATGATCTTCTCCGTTCTGAACTCCTCGGCTCCGAACTGGACCACGTTCCCCGTTTTCTCGATGGACTGACCGAATGCCGTGTTCCTCTGGTCGTACCTCTCGTAGCCTTCCTTCATAGGATATAATTCATTAAAAGTCCTGGGCAAGGTAATCAACTGGAAAAAGGAGTAGCTGGGAGATAATAAGATTTGAGAAAGGCTAGCTCTTCTCGAAAGGCTTGTCCCAGTACTCCTTGGGATCGCTCATCTTACCGTAGCCTATTAACTCGTCGCTCCATGCGAAGAACTTGTTGAGCTGAGGAACGTTCCTGATGAACCACTTAACCAAGTCATGGCTAAAACCCTCGCTCTTTGTGAAGTTGCACATCCTGAAGCATATACTACAGCCCGTTGTTACCTCGTGCCAGTAATCAAAGCAGCTCTGCTCATCACAGTACCACTTGAGTGGCCCAGGGTTGTTTGACTCATTCTGAGGCTCATACGTCCTTGGACCATATGGGATTGACTGGCTGGGGCAGTGCTTTGCGCATTTCTCACAGTCCTCGCAGAACTCGATGATACCGCTTGGAGCAGGTGGGCTCTGGATTAGGGGCATGTCAGTGAAGATCTTGCATATTCTGACCAGGGGGCCCCTCTCCCATGTGATGAGCCTGCCGTTCCTGCCAACGTGGCCTAGTCCGGCTTGCGCCGCCATGGGTACGCTGAGTGCAGTATCGTTCCCGCAGGGGATGGCATTCCAGCCCAGCCCCCTGATAAACTCTGCAACTGTGCCAGCGGTCACGTGCATCCTGGCGTAGCCCATGTTACTGGTTACCTCAATGGGGGTCGGAGCATAGCTATTCTCGTTGAACTCCATGGGGATGGTCATGACGATGACGTACTTGTGGCTCTCAGGGATCACAATCATCTCGTCGTTGATGTAGCCCTCCTCAATGTCCTTGAAAACAATGGGTTTTCCGTTACTGTCGTGGCTGTAGATCCACCGCTTATCCATCTTGGTGAACCCAACATTATCCGCGCCATAATACTGGCCTGCCTTCTTGACCACCTTGGAGTGCTCCTCTGGAGTTTTCTCCCATCGTGGTACCTCATCTGGCTTGACCGAGGATCCCAGAGGTGACCACGAATAGTAACCTGTATTCGCCCCGTCGTGGTTGTCCGAAGTATTCGCTGCGTTCTTGAAACTAATGTCAGGGTGACTGAAACCGGGCAGTCCCGCCCTCATCTTGTCCCAGACTTTCTTTGTATAGCTGAATGTCTCCGCGCCGTAGATTTGCCTCTTGATGCTGAAGGCAGTCTTTCGACCGTCGAAGCGCTTGTAATCATCCCGGACGGGATAGTACTCCTCGAATGGAATTTTTTTCCCCATTTTAAACCCCTTATGAACAGAAACCTGTACTTGTGCTGTTTAAATAACCTTGGGTTCGGCCTCAGCCTACACCGAGAACCATGCTCACAAGGAGGAGGGTGAAAACTATGCCCGTTATCGCTGTGAACTCCCAATCCTTCATCTTAGCGTAGACAGCCACACTGAGAATAATCCTGAGCAAAGGTGTTCCGATTAGAACGATGAACCCCATGAATATTATGTGACTTGGCGCAAGGAAGGGATCTCCGAACAGGATCCAGGATGGCTCGAACATGTTCACTGGGCAAGAGTCGTTTCCCGAAGCCAGGTACATGGATGTCCCGGCGAGAATGATTATCCCGCTTAAGAGAACACTGGCGCGCATCAGTCTGGATATGAATGCCTCCATCCTGTGGATTTCTGTCACAGTAAGCTAGCTCCCATAAGGACCATCCTTAGACCAAGAATTAACAGAACAAGTACAAAAAGACGTTTCAGTGAGACTCCTTGAATCTGCTTGGTCGCCTTTGCTCCAAGACTTGATCCGATCAGAGTACCAAGGACGACTGGGGCAGTGATGAAGAAATCGCAGTAACCGTGTCTCAAGTAGACCAGAGCACTAGCTGAAGCCGTGACCCCTATCATGAAGTTACTAGTTGCCACCGAGACCTTCATAGGGATGTTGCTTATGACGTTCATGGCTGGCACCTTTATCCCTCCGCCTCCGATTCCGAGTAGCCCCGAGATGATGCCTGCAATGTAACTGATGAAAAATGTGGGTAACGTTCGGTGGACTCCGTACTCTACCTGCGCTCCAATTGCGTCGTCCCAGTAGCTCCCGCCCAGGTGCAGGCGTTCGGCCAGCCAGTCATTTGGCTTGTTTGTCCAGCTATTATCAGGGCTTCGCATCTTGTTGAACATTACAGTTGCGGCGTAGACAAGTGATGCGCCTAGTAATATTTGAAGGAAAGACTCACTCACCAAGCTCATGAGGAATGCCCCTGTTAAGGCTCCAACTGTGGTCGCTAACTCAAGAAACATCCCGAGTCTCGTGTTTGTGATCTCATTTTTGACATAGACAGAGGTCGCCGCGCTGCTTGTTGCAACGACCGCGATTATACTAGCCCCTGCGGCTATATGTATCGGGATGTCAAGCAGGACGATTAGCAAGGGGACCATTATAACGCCTCCTCCTAAACCGAGGAGCGCGCCTAGAAAACCGGACCCCAAGGCGATTATTAGCGCGTAGAGGGTAAATAACGGGGTCACGCCGTATGGGGACGGCTAGTCTAATTTATACCCTCCTAATATGCCCTAAACGGGCTCCGTTCAGTGAAACAAGTCACCAAAGCGGTTAATACCAATAATAAACCAATATCGAGTCCAAACACAGCCAATACCAGAGGAAAAAATTATCTGTCCTTCCAACAACTAGCAATGGGAAAGATGCCTGACTTTAATGACCTAATGTTCGAGGTGAGCAACGAGGAGCGGATTCGGATACTCAGAGTAATCAAGGGAAAGCGCACTAGTTTTTCAGGTATTGCCCGCGAGCTTGAAATCACCACGCAAGAGGTTAGTCGACACTTTAACAGGCTGATGGAGGCCGGCCTCACGACGAAGGACAAGGATGGTCATCCCTCTCTCACGCCTTTCGGCAACATTCTGTTGAAGCAACTGAAGGACGCAAGGTTCACCAGTGACCACAGGGACTATTTCGCAGCACACAAGGCGGACTTGCTGCCTGACACATTCATATCTCGGATGGGGGAGCTTGAGGGGCTCAAGTTCCGTGACGATGTCATGATCACGGTAAGTGATATAATTAGGATTCTCAAGGAGGCGGACGAGTATCTACTTGATATCAACGTGCCCTACGTGGCATCTGCCTTCCCCCACATCAGGGATGCCTACGATAGGGGGATACCAGGAAAGTTCCTTCATGGAGCGGACTTAAAGATCCCTGAGGAGATGCAGGGGGTAAGGAACGACTCTTTTACTGACGAGTTTGTGAGAGAAATAGCGAGGAAAGGAGTCTACGAGGAAAGGTACCTGGAGGTTGGCGTGATGCTTTACATGAACGAGAAGGAGGTCGCGATCTTGTGCTTCCCCACGTTGAACAACAGATACGATTTCGTCGGGTTTACAGGCAAGGACCCGGTTGCCCATGTTTGGTGCAGGGACCTGTTTTATTACCTCTGGGAAAAAGGAAGGCAAATCAGCTAACAAAATCGTTTCATATCCCCGACCCAGTGATATAATCAATGAGCCTCAACGCCGAGATATCGAAGACCCTGTACGAGATAGGCGAGATCCTGACCATCAAGGGTGACAGGTTCAAGAGCAGGGCATACAACACCGCCGCCCAGAGAGTCGCGGCTTTACCGGAGAATATCAGTGCGGTGGCGGCGCGAGGGGAGCTTGAAAAGATACCCAGCGTGGGCAAGAGCATAGCGTTGACTATTAGTGAATACCTCGAGTCAGGCATGTCATCGGTCCTTCTAGACCTCAGGGACAGCCTGCCCCCAGGTGTCCTCAGGATGATAGAGATCGAGGGGATTGGCCCCAAGCTGGCCATGAGGTTCAGCAAAGACCTCGACATCACTGGAATCGAGGAACTTGAGGCAGCCGCAAAGAGGCAACAGCTCAGGGGATTGAAGGGGTTGGGCCCAAAGAAGGAAGAGAACATTATCAAAGCCATCTCAGAGTACAAGAACAGGAGCACCAGGTTCCTCCTTGGCGAGGTCTTGCCTATCATCCAGGGTATCCTGACATACATGGGAGATAACAACGCTGTCAGGAGGGTCGAGGTAGCCGGTTCCGCGAGGAGGAGGAAGGAAACCGTTGGTGACCTGGATGTCCTGGTTAGCTCGAATGAGCCCGAAAAGGTCACAGAACATTTTGTATCAATGCCCCCCATTGTCAGGATTCTTGGCCAGGGGCCCACGAAGAGCACGGTTGTTCTTAAGAACATGCTGCAAGTGGACCTCAGAGTCATACTGCCCGAAAGCTATGGCGCTGCCCTTCAGTATTTCACGGGGAGCAAGGAGCACAATGTCAACCTTAGAACCATCGGGGTCAAGACTGGGCTAAAGCTCAACGAGTACGGGCTCTATGACAGGGAGACGGACGAGCTCATCGCAGCGGAGGACGAGGAGACCATCTACGAGTCTATGGGCATGAGGTGGATGCCGCCTGAGCTCAGGGAGAATACTGGTGAGATAGAGGCATCGATTGAGGGAAGGTTGCCTGATCTTGTTTCCCTGGATCAGATCAGGGGAGATCTGCACCTCCACACGGATTACAGCCATGCGGCGGACCCTCTTGAGCACCTAGTGGAGAAGGCGGTCTCAATGGGTCACGAATACATCGCCATAACGGACCACAGCAAGGGTCTTGCCATAGCAAAGGGACTTTCTGAGAAAAAACTCGTAAAACTCCTCAAGGAGATCGAGGCACTTGACGAGGAGTATCCCGAGGTCAGGATTCTCACGGGCACGGAGTGCGATATCAAGGGTGACGGTTCCATGGATTATAGCAATGAAATACTGAGCCAGCTTGATTTCGTCATTGCCAGCATCCACACGGGGTTCCAGAACAACGAGGAAAAGCTCACCCAGAGGATGATTGACGCGATACACAACCCGTACGTCAAGGCGATAGGGCACCCCACGGGCAGGCTCATCCAAAGGAGGAGCGGGTACGCACTGAACCTGGAAAGGGTATTCGAGACAGCAGCCGAACAGGACGTGTTCATGGAAATCAACGGAAGCCCCAGCAGGCTTGACCTCACCGATGTCAACGCGAGAAGGGCAAAGGAGATGGGAGTCAAACTATCGCTTGGATCAGATGCCCACAACGTCCCTCAGATGGAGTTCCTTCCGCTAGGCGTATCCGTCGCTAGACGGGGATGGCTCACACAGGAAGACGTGGTGAACACTTGGGAGCTTGAAAAGGTCCTGGATTACAGGAAATAAATCACCTGGGTGTCATCACACTTTGGAGTTTGACTCCCTAATCAATGAACATGGTGATGGTCGAGCGGACATTTGGCAGACGTCGAATCCTAGCATTCAACTCGCGGAACTCGGCCATTGTACCCGTCTTGACCCGCACCATCTGGTCATAAATTCCGTATACGGCATAGGCCTCTATTACCTCTGGCACCTCCCATAATGCATTGAGAAGCCCCTCGTTTGTGCCTGGATCACAACTGATCATGATGAAAGCGTGGGGGTTAGATTCCTTGGTCATGGAAATCGATTGTTTTAGAGTTGCTTGGTGTTTAAGCCTAATGTGTTTACAGTTATTATTGTATAAACTAGAGACCTCAGGAAGGATACCCTTAGGAAAAGAGATTAAGCTACCAGAGGATGGCGTTTGCGCCCCAGCTGAGCCCCCCGCCGTAGCCGCAAGTAACCACCAGGTCTCCCTTCTTCAGTGAGCCGTCATTAGCTGCCTCGTGGAGCGCAATGGGTACGCTCGCCCCTGAGCAGTTTGCGTATTTTGGCAGGTTCACATACGCTTTCTCAACCGGCATCCCCAGGTTCTCCATGCTGACCCTAATCATATTGACGTTGCTCTGGTGCGGGATCACCCAGTCAACGTCATCAAGAGTGTAACCCGTCCGCTTGACAACCTCACGCACCGCCTCAGGGTACTTCACCGTGGCGAAATCCCATACCGCCCTCCCGTCCATGTGGAAGTACTCAAGCCCCGTCCCCAGGATCTCCTTGGTCATAGGCATCTTTGTCCCACCAGCGGGGATCTGGATGACATCGGCACCACTCCCGTCTGCCTTTAGGTATGACCCTAGGACGCCGCCCTCATCAGTCTTCTGAAGAAGCGCGGCTCCGGCCCCATCCCCGAAATAGATACATGTTGTTCTGTCCTTCCAGTTGAGAATCTTGCTGTACGTCTCGGCACCGATGACCAGGACGTTATCCATGTAGGGGTCCAGGGCCATACGCGATCCGATATCAAGGGCGTAGACGAAACCTGTGCAGACGCTGTTCACGTCGAATGCTCCGGAGTTCAGGCACCCAATCTTTGCCTGCGCCCTTGCCGCGGTGCTGCTGAGCATCACGTCGGGGCTGCTGGTAGCCAGGATAATCATGTCAACGTCCTCTGGTTTCACCCCCGCGTCAGCCAAAGCAGCATTACCCGCTTCTGCGGCAAGGTCGCTGGTGCATACATCGCCCTCTACAACGTGTCTGAGCTTGACGCCAGTCTTGGTTTGAATCCATTCGTCGCTGGTCTCCAGCCCCATGGTGACCAGGTCATCGTTCGTTATAATCCTGGGTGGCACGTACATGCCTGTTCCCTTTATACCTGCCCTCAAATTCAATCAGAGGTACTGAGCCCGTTCTATATCTTTAATGTTGAGCTATTCCCTCATCTGGGGGACCAGCCGCTCAAACCAGCCGAAGATGAGGTCCCTGCTGGGCTTCCACGTGACGGCGATGCTGAAGATAAGAGAGCCCACAACCATCAGTCCCGACGCCATCATCGTGCCGATGGTGTCCTCCAGTCCACCATAAACAAGACCACCCATAAGGGCAGCCACCGAGTAGAGCGCGGACTTGCCGATTATCTCGACGATTGCAAGCTTCCCGAACGGGAGTCTCCTAGATCCTGCAAGTATCACGATGGGAGTATCTGGCAGGGGAGTCAGGGCTACGAGTAACACGGCCCACAGCCCGTACTTGTTGATCCAGCGGGCTATCCTATCCTCGGCCTCAGTGGGTGGAACAATTGACTCTGCGACGCCCCAGCCCAGGAAGTAAGTGGTAACCTCACCGATGGCCGCGCCGGTGCCTGCGAAGATCCCGAGGACAACAGGATGATAGACGGATGCCAGCGGGAGGAAAAGCGGGATAAACATGTCACGGGCGACCACTGTCAGGTGACTTAATAGGGAGGCGATGAACACGCCGATAAGCCCTAGCTGTCCCAGGCTATCCCCTTGAACCATTAGTCTGAACAGCAGCCCGCCGCTGAGGAGGGCAATAACAATAACACCGCCAACGCTGATTAACGCCTGTTTCTTCATGGGGGCACCGAATGGAAAGAATGGGATAGATGAAAAGATAACCGTATCGTTTCTGCTAGACCAGGGGCGCGACCTTCTTCATGAGAACCTCGATACTCTTAGCCTCGGCACCGTAGGGGAACACTATCACGAAGTGGTCTGCACCCACGTCAACGTAGCCCCGGATCAGCTCAGCCGCAGCCTCGGGTGAGATATAGTCCCACTTCTTTTCACCGGAGTACTTCTCCCAAGGACCAGGCGCGGATGCCTCGGCTCCCTGAAGGGCCAGGTAGATACCGCAGCTCCTCCTGATTGAGTCGTAGTCCTTCCCGTACCGCACGCAGAACTTCTTCAGGACACTGAGCCTTTCCTCGAACTTTTCATAGCTCGTGTTCCAGGCCAGGTTGATCATATCTCCGTGCTTTGCCGTTATCTTCATCAACTGGTTCCCCATGCCGCCCACGCATATTGGGAGCGGGGACTGGACAGGTTTGGGCATCGAGACGCAGTTGTTGACGCTGTAGTATTTTCCTTGGTAATCGGCTACGGGCTCGGTCCAGATCTTCCTGGCGATGGTCAGTGACTCGTCGAGCTGCTTTACTCTCTTCCATGCCGGTGGGAATGACATGTTGTACGCGTTGTACTCGGCCTCCTTCCACCCTGCACCTACGCCGAAGTAAACCCTCCCGTTACTGATGTTGTCTAAGGTTGCCGCCATCTTCGCGTGCAGCACGGGGTTTCTGTAGTTCTGGCACGCCACCATGGCGCCGACCCTGAGCTTCTCAGTGTCCATGGCCACGGCGGTGAGGACCATCCACGCCTCTAGGCAGTTAACGTCCTGTGCCTCGGGTTTGATCATAAAGTGGTCCGATGCCCACAGGCTCTCGAAGCCATATTTTTCTGCGGCGAGTGCCGCCTCCTTGATCTCTGGGTAGGTATATCCGAACTGGGGCTCGATCTGGACCCCGTAATCAATCTTCATGACCAAGTAGAGTGCATGGATGCCTAAAACTTTAATGAAAAAAGGGTTAGAGGGGCTTGCAAAGGATCTCGTGGAGCTTTACGTCCCTGATCCTGCTTGACTCGGCGGCCTCAAGGACCATGGCCGTGTCGGCACCAGCGTGGCTTCCCGCCACCGCAACCACCTTCTTGCCCGACTCTATAGCGTTGGTGTCAACGGCCATCATGGCAATCTCGGGACATACCTTGACGCCCTGGCTGAACATCCTCAGTGTATTGGCCACTATGACATTTGGGGGTGGCACGATCCATGGTAGCCTTCCGTCCTGGGGGTCTGATTTGCCCGGCCTCTGTCTGCCAACACCAACCCCGACTGCTCCTGTGAGTACATCTGTGCACGTCACGACCTCGCATCCTGCTGCATTGAGCTTCGCCCGTGTCTTGTCGGTCATCATCTGAACGCCCTTGGTCCTGTAACCTGTTGAGTGAGTCACCACCACGAGCTTGAGCCCGCTTCCCTTGAATACCTCGACGGCTTTCTCTGCCGTGTAGCCCGTTGTGCTTGAGATGAGGACTGTGTCAATGCCCCTCTCCTTGGCGGCATCCCTGGCTATCACCAGTGTCTTTTCGGTGTGTTCTTTACCTGCTTTCTCCCAGTACGTTACCTTTCTCTCGATACTCATTTTTTTCACCAGAATAGTGGGTGAAACTTGTAGCTTGAGGTGATAAAACTTTGGCTAGATGGTACGTTTCTCGCGTCCGCCGATGATAGATATGGGCTCACCGCATTTATCGCACATGTTGGACTCGTTCAGTGCCCATCTTGTGATATCGTACCCGTTCCTCTTGACAACGTGATCGCCACAACCTGGGCAGACCGTGTCCTCGTAGCCCTCCCCCCTGACGTTCCCAACGAAGACGTATCGGAGACCCGATTCCTGAGCTATCTCCCTAGCCCTGAGCAACGTATCAATGGGCGTGGGAGGCAGGTGTCGGAACTTATGGTCCGGGTGGAACCGGCTCAGGTGGAGAGGGGTATCGGCCCCGAGGTTCTCCTTGATATACTTGGACATCCCCCTGATCTCATCCTCTCCGTCGTTTGTCTGGGGGATGATGAGGAACGTTATCTCGACGTGGACGCCGCTGTCGTGCATCAGCTGAGTCGCGTCGATCACGTCCTGGAGGTGGCCACCACAGTGTTTTTTGTAGAACTCCTCGTTCCAGCCCTTCCAGTCGACGTTAGCGGCGTCGATGACCTCCACCACCTGTTTGAAGCTAGGAAGGTGGGTGAATCCGTTCGTGACCAGGATGTTCTTGATCTCGCTGTCACGGGCGAACCTGGCCGTGTCCTCGACGTAGTTGAGGTTGATGAGGGGCTCGTTGTAGGTGTACGCGATGCTTGTGCAGTCCTGGACCATGGCTATCTCAACCACCGATTCGGGGTGCATGAAGCGGGTGTGTACGTCATCGATGAGGCTTGTGCTGAGGCCACTGTTCTGGCACCAGGGACATTCAAAGTTGCAGCCGATGCTGCTGATGCTCAGGGCCATGGAGCCTGGGAAGAAGTGGGCCAGCGGCTTCTTCTCAATGGGGTCAATGGCCAGTGAGGATAGCTGGCCGTAGGTAAGGCTGATGATCTTGCCACCCTGGTTCTCCTTGGTCATGCAGACTCCCCGTTTACCCTCCTGGATAACACATAGGTGGGGGCAGATTGTGCAGCTGACTACGCTCCCAGTCTCCTCGAAGAACCTTGACTCCATAACAGGGCTTCATCCTCTGTTCCGAGTATAACAGTTCCCATCCGAATACTTGTTAACAGGTGAGCCCGATTGTCAATTGATGTGGGTAACTAGGCCAAATGCCGACGGAATCCTCGATAATCCCGGGGTCAATGATGCTCTCCCTAGGTACGTTGACGTAGTCAGGAAGAAAGCGTACCCCAAGTTCATGATCGCCGACTCGTATGAGTGCCGGTATAGCAGGGGGGACTCCACCGAGAACCTGTGGGCGGTCCACGACGCCATGCTGGGGGGATTCAAGGAGGCACAGAATGGGACCAAGAAAAAGCCCAAATCAATAGCACGCTCGTTCCTGACCCTCAAGACCCTCATAGCCCACAGGACAATGCGCGACTGCAGCTTCTGCGAGAGGGACTGCGGTGTCGACAGAGTTCACGGGCAGAGGGGCTACTGCGGTGCTGGAAGAAACTTTTCCCTATTCTCGGCGTTCCCCCACATGGGCGAGGAGCCAGAACTTGTTCCCTCAGGAACCGTGTTCACCGGAGGCTGCAGCATCAAGTGCATCCACTGCCAGAACTTTGACATCAGCCAGTGGGGCAGCGGGGGCACATCACTCACCCCCGAGATGATGGCGATACAGGTAAAGGAGCTAGCGAAGGCCGGCTGCAGGAACCTAAACATGGTGGGCGGAGACCCCACGCCGTACCTCTGGCACTGGCTTGAGACCTTCAGGAACGTCAAAGAGCGCATCGCCACGGTCTGGAACAGCAACGGATACCACAGTCTGGAGACGGCCAAGCTTCTCGCGGGTTTCATAGACCTCTACCTGCTGGATTTCAAGTATGGGAACAATAAATGCGCCAGCGAGATAAGCGACGCGCCGGGTTACTGGGAGGCAGCAACCCGCAGCCACCTCTGGGCGAAAGAGCACGGGGAGCTCATCATCAGGGTGCTGGTTCTCCCTGGCCACAATGAGTGCTGCACACGCCCCATACTTCAGTGGATTCACGACGAGCTGGGTCCCATGACCAGAATGAACCTCATGTTCCAGTACAGACCTGAGTGGCGCGCGAATGAGCGCCCCGAGCTGGCAAGGGGGCTGGACGTTGACGAGATCGAAATAGCAAGGAAGATGGCCCAAAAAATAGGGCTCAGGAACCTGGTCAGGGACTGAGAGCATAAATCGAGTTGAGGATTTTTCTCACGGTTTATATTTGAAGGACTTCTGGAGATCTAATCATATTCGAATTTGGAGGGGAGATATGATTCGTTCCATACCGAAGAGGCGCACAGCTTTCTGCTTCTGTAAGCAATTGGGTAATGGCATTTTTTCTTGCCCGAAGTACTCCCTGTCAAAGATTATCAGGTCATATTCTTCGCGGTCGGTAACGTTGTTGCTGAGAGATTCTTGGGTCCTGACACGGGCCCCATCGTGGTGAGAATCGTCTCAATAAGTCCAAGGATATTCCTTTCCCGTTCTACCATCCTTACGCTTAGCAAGTGTGCATCTCCACCTTACTGGTTGGTTAGTGTACAGTTAATCTAATGAAAAATATTTACTTCAATGTTTTTTACATATTATTTGTTAAAATATAACGAATATGATAGTGAGGGTTGTCTCGTGTAAGGATGAGACGGATTGAATACACTGATCCATGCATCCTAGTATGTATCCATTGGTCGAAGGTATTAACAACCCATCCAACAAGTCTGATAGAACACCGGGGACGACACATGGGATCGAGATCATCGCGCAGGCTTCAGTTCATAGACTTCGCCAGGGGAGTAGTCATGGCCATAATGGCATGGGATCACGTCTCTGGTTTTTGGAACAGGTTCCACCGGGGTGGCGAGGGCGTCCTCGGGAACAAACCTGCCTTTCTTAATCTGAAGTGGTGGCTGGCCCGGTACGTGAGCCACTACTGCGCCCCGACATTCATCTTCCTGGCGGGCACGGTTCTGGCCATATCAACGAAGAGGAGGGTGGCAAGGGGTGAGTCGCAGCTCAGCATCAGTAAGAGGCTGGCTACTAGGGGTTTGATACTTTTACTGCTCATGTACTTTAGCGTTATACCGGCGTTCGGCGCGTCCCAGTTCTACTTCGGTGTCATCGCGTGCATCGGGGTCCTGCTAATCATATTCAGCGTAGCCAGGTTACTTCCCACGAAGGTGATCCTCGTGCTCAGCCTGTTCACGATACTGTTCCAGGAGTTTCTGGATCTACGCTTCATCCCATCAACACCTGACTGGGGCTGGTACCTCAGGGTCATCATCAACGAGCCTAACAGTTTGAGGATGCCATACTCTGGACTATACCCTATTATACCGTGGATCGGTGTCATGGGTCTTGGGTGGGTATTCGGTACGTTCCTGAACGGCCTGAGCCACGAGGAGGTAATGGATCTGAAGAAGCCGCTGCTCTACACCGGGCTGGGGTCTATCGTGACGTTCTTCCTAGTCCGTTGGAATAATGGGTACGGAAACCTGCTGCTCAGGGAGGGGACTCAGTGGGTGGACTCCACAGGGAGGGTCTGGGACATGCCCAAGACCTTGACGGAGAGTATAATTGACTGGATGTACGTGAGCAAGTACCCGCCTAGCATCGCGTTCCTTCTTTGGACTCTGGGTGGCATGTGTATCATGATGTACATCGGGATGAGGCTGCAGGAGAGGCCGGGTTTCAAGGAGGGGTTGACGGGGGTGCTGCTGACTTACGGTAGAAATCCGCTGTTCTTCTACCTGGCCCATCTGTGGTTATACAAGTTGAAGCTGCCAGGTATGAGAAGAACGCCGGTCCTGCCAATGTTTCCTACCCTGCTCCTGTGGGTCGCTGGTTTGACAGTGCTATGGTGGATGTGCGACAGGTACGAGAAGACCAAGAGATCGAGGCCGGACTCGATCCTGCAGTACATATGAGGTGAAAAGATGGATTATGAGAGACTGGAGAAAGGCGTTTTTTGGCTGGCGGGGTTTGTGGTCCTGTACCTCGCTGGGATCGCGTTCAACATGGGCAGCGATGACATCATCAACGCCAGCCTGATGGCCCTGCTGTGCATAGGGTTTACGTTCACTTACATGGTTGAGAGCTTCCCCAACCTTGCCCACACCAGCTACGCCATCATCGGGGCTGTGGTTTCGTTCTACCTCAGGAGCTTCCACAGGTTCAATCCGTATGATACTTGGCCATTCTCATTCATTGTCGGCGGTCTCTTCGGTGTATTCATCTTCGCCGCAATTGTCAGGCCCATCAAGAGGCACGGCGGTTATCAGGAGGTAGTCCTGACGTTCAGCAGTCTTGCCATAGCCACGGTCCTTGGTGGCCTCAGTTGGGTCTTCAGCTACTGGTCGGCCAGGGGCAGGGCTCCGACGCAGTCCTACAACCTGAGCGGTTATGATTTCTACCTCAACGGCAGGCCGGGGATCGTATACGTGGGGTTGGGGACCAGCATCTTGGTCGCGGTCTCGATGTACGTGTTCCTGACTAGGACTAAGACGGGGATATCCCTGAGGGCCACGGCGGAGAACGAGGGGTTGGCGGAGGTTATGGGCATCAACTCGTTCAGAGTTCACTGCGTCTCGTGGTTTATCTCAGGCGGCCTTGCAGCTCTGGCTGGTTCCATCTTTGTCCTCAATCAGGGCATGACCCCGACGGGGGCTGACGCCTTGTTGGTGAGCGTTATGACTGGTTCGATTCTGGGGGGCCTGGACAGTATCAACGGAGCAATAGTAGGGGGAGTGTTCGTTGCAGTCTCTCAGAAGGTATTGAGCACTGTCCTGTTCTGGTTTTTCGGGCTGGACGTACTGAGGTGGACTGGCATCTACACCATTGTTTTCCTGGTCATCGCCTTGTTCTTCTTCCCCAACGGGGTGCTCAACGGGACCGAGATCAACCGGGAATGGATAAGAAAAAGGATAGCCAAAATGAGGAAGACTCAGTCGGTGTAGGCAGAGTAGCAGAGGTAGGACAACGGGTATGATCCGGTGTTCTCGACGTACCTCTTGACCCCGATGGGGTAGCTGACGCATTCTCCTGACTTGCACGGGATGTCCTTGTCGTTCCAGTGGAATATTCCATCGCCGACAAGGATGTAGTAGTTCTCCTCGGAGTCGTGGTGGGTGTGTGGTCGGGTGCTCCTTCCCGGTTGGATGGTGACCACCTCGGCGTTGCTGAACTTTTGGGGCCGCCTCAGCATGATGTCCCTGATCCTGAGGTGGAGCCCCTCGTCCTTGCTGGGGTTTGAGTGTTCGTCGAAGACCCTGGTTGTTGCCTGACCTGCCCCGATCTGTGGCTTCTCCACCACAACGCCTCTCTGGGAGATGA